>MEQT01000240.1 GCA_001770325.1 Betaproteobacteria bacterium RIFCSPLOWO2_02_64_14 | reverse complement strand
GACGTGCTGCTCTTTCTGCTGCGGCTCACCGACAAGCTCGAAATCGATCTCGCCGCCGCAGCCGAGAAAAAGCTCAAGCTGAATGCGACGAAGAATCCCGTCGCCAAATCCCGTGGCCGCGCGACGAAATACAACAAGCTCTAAGAGCATAGACGCGAAGGACAAAGGAGGACAAGAATATCCGAGACATCAAGGGCATGCCTTCATGCGCCGCATAGATTCCCGTCTTCACGGGAATGACATCGTACTGATTCGTGCCGACTCTTGAGTTCGTTTTCCTTTGCGTCCTTCGTTTCTCCTTTGCGTCCTTCGCGTTGATGCTTTAGACGCTATAACATGCTCTCCTACCGCCACCTGTTTCACGCCGGGAATTGCGCCGACGTTTTCAAACACGCGCTGCTCACGCGCCTCCTGGCCGGGCTCGGCAGAAATCCGAATCCATACTTCTATCTCGACACGCATGCGGGCATCGGGCGTTACGACCTCACGCGCCCGTGGGCGCAGAAGGCGCGCGAATTCGAGAAGGGCATCAGCCGGCTCCGGGAGCGCGCGGACATTCCCGAAGCACTGCGCCCGTACCTGGAAATGGTGCGCGCTGAAAACCCGGACGGGAAGCTCCGTTACTACCCGGGATCTCCCCTCATTGCGCTGCGCCTGCGTCGCAAGGACGACCGCATGGTTTTCAATGAACTCAACAAGTCGGACTGCGCGGACTTGAAGACGCTCACGGCGCGCGAGCACCGTGTCGCGGTAAGCATGATGGACGGCTACCAGACGCTCAAGGCGTTCCTGCCGCCCGCCGAGCGGCGCGGGCTGGTGCTGATCGATTCCTCGTTCGACCGCGCTCGCGAATTTCCGCGCCTCGTCAGAGCGCTCACCGAGGCGCACGAACGGTGGGCCACCGGCATGTACGCAGTCTGGTATCCGCTAATGGATGCCGACACGATGGCGGCGTTCGAACGCAACCTCCGCAGAACAGCGATCCGCAAGATATTGCGGCTGGAGCTGGCAGTGGCACCGCAGGATCAGACGCTCACCATCCCGGGTTCCGGGATGCTGGTCGTCAATCCACCCTGGCATTTCGACACCGAAGCGCGCCCCCTCCTGCAATGGTTATGGCGCGCGCTCGCGGTCGAAGGCGCGGGTGGCACCCGCGTCGATTGGCTCGTGCCTGAATGATGTCCCTCTGGTGTCGTCCCCGCGTAGGCGGGGACCCATACGTTGCCTGGACGAAGCCCGGCTCACCGTATGGATTCCCGATTTCTCGGGAATGACATTATTTTGTGTTCCGCGTGATCCGCGCGCTTGACGATTGACGGCACCCTACCGCATCGCGTTCCAGATCCGGTCGAGGCGCTTGAAGGAAACGGGATACGGGGTCTTCAATTCCTGCGCGTAGAGCGAGACACGCAGTTCCTCGATGTGCCAGCGGAACTCTTCCAGCCGCGGATCGATGGTTCCGGTCCTTTTCTGCTTCTCCAGCCGTTCCTCATAGCGCGCCCAGAGGCCCGCGACAGCCGCGGCGTGCTTCGCGTCGCGCTCCGTGTTGGCGGCAAACTTGTCAAGTCTCAACTGCATGGCCCGGAGATAGCGCGGCAGGTCCGCGAGGCGGTTCCACGGCGTCGTACTGAAGCAGCCTTGATAGATGAGCCGCGCAAGCTGCGCGCGAAGTTCGGACGCGGGACGCGATAGCGGTCTGCGCGCGTCGTTGAGGCGCAGCGTAAGCCGCTGGTGCTCCTCCGCAATAGTAGAATAAAGCCGGCAGGCGCCCTCGCTCACGGCCGGCAGCCGCGTCCGGGCGCGCTTCAATTGCGTCTCGAACTCCTTCGCCGTGCGCGGCAGCGCATCGTCGCCGATGAAGGCGCGGTCCGCGATCGCGGCGAGAAGATCCTCTCTCAGCGCATCAAGGGCACCGATCGTGCGCAACTGCAGCGCTGCCTGCTCGAAGCCCCGCAGGCCCCTCTCGAGCTGGCGCATCTGTTCCTTCAGCGCGAACCGCATCAGCCGCCGCACACCGGCGCGGGTGGCCGTCTCGGCCGCCCGCTTCACATCGAAGAGCCGGATCGCGACGCTCTCTCCCTCGTCCACCAGGCCCGGGTAGCCCGTGAGCTTGCGCCCGCTGCGGGTAAAGGCGATTTCCCCCGGCAGGTCGCCAAAGTTCCAGGCCCGTATGTTGTCGCGCTCGATGCCGGTTTCGGCGCGGCCGAAGGTGAGTTGCGCCGCCTGGCCAAGCTGGGCTTTGAGCGCCGCAAAGTCACGGCCTGTCGCAAGTTCGCGTCCTGCGTCATCCACCACCCGGAAATTCATCAGAAGATGCGGCGGCAGCTCCGCACGCTCCCGGACGTCCGCGCTGACCGGCGCCCCCACCCGCTGCTGCACAAACCGCGCCAGCGCCTCCATGAATGGCGCGGCGGTTTCACGCCCTCGATCCTCGATCCTCAATCCTCGATCCTGTTCCGCCAGGAACGCGGTCACCTGCTCCGGTACCGGCACCAGGTGGCGGCGCACTGTCTTGGGCAACGCCCTGAAGTAGCACGTCACTTTCTCGCGTATCAGCCCAGGCACCAGCCATTCGAACTGCGCCGGTTCCAGGCGATTGAGCAGGTGCAGCGGCACGGTCACCGTCACCCCGTCGAGCGGGTGGCCCGGGTCGAAACGGTACTTGAGCCGCAGATCGGCGTCCCCGGCGCGCAGCGTTTCGGGAAATTGCGCCTCGGTGATCTCCGCCGCGGCGTGGCGCATCAGATAGTCGCGCGTGAGGTAGAGCAGGCGCGAGTTCTCCTTCCCGGTCTCGCGCAGCCAGCGCTCGAATGCCGCCCCGTTGTGGATGCCCGCCGGAACGATTCCCTCGTAAAACCCGAACACCGTCTCTTCGTCCACCAGTACATCGCGCCGCCGCGCCTTGTGTTCGAGTTCCTGGATCTCCGCCACCAGCCTCCGGTTATGCTCGAAGAACGGCGCCCGCGTGACGTAGTCGCCGGCGGCGAGCCCGCTGCGGATGAATATCCTGCGGGCTTCCTCAGGATTGATGGGCCCGTAATGCACGCGCCGCTTCGCGACCACCGTGAGCCCGTAGAGCGTCACGCGCTCGTAGGCCACCACCAGCGCGCGCTCCTTCTCCCAGTGCGGGTCGAAGTAGTGGCGGTTGACGAGGTGCCGTGCGACCGGCTCGATCCACTCGGGCTCGATCTTCGCCACACAGCGCGCGTAAAGCCGCGTCGTCTCCGCGAGTTCCGCGGCCATCACCCACTTCGGCTGCGCTTTGCGCAGCACCGAACCGGGAAAGATCGCGAACCGGATCCCGCGCGCGCCCAGGTACTCGCCGCCCTCCTCCGTCTTGCAACCGATGTTGCCAAGGAGCCCTGCAAGCAGCGCCCGGTGCACCTGATCGTAGGCGGCCGGCGCCTCGTTCGGGTGCATGCCGAGCTCCCCCACCAGGGCGGCCAGTTGCGCGTGGATGTCACGCCACTCGCGCAGGCGCCGCTGCGAGAGAAAGCTTTCGTGCAGGAGTTGGGCGAGCTTGCGGTTCGATTTCTTGTGCTTGAGCGCATCGTCGAAGAATTTCCAGAGCCCGAGGTAGCCGAGAAAATCCGAACGCTCGTCCTGGAACGCCTCGTGCGCCCGATCGGCTGCTTCGGCGCGTTCGAAGGGCCGCTCGCGCGGATCCTGGATCGAGAGCGCGGAGGCGATGACCAGCACCTCGGCGAGGCAGCCCTCGTGCCTTGCCGCCAGTATCATGCGCGCGATGCGCGGATCGATCGGAAATTTCGCGAGCTGCCAACCGGTCTGCGTGAGCTGATTGCGCTCGTCGACCGCTCCCAGCTCGGCGAGCAACTGGTAGCCGTCCGCGATCATGCGCGGGGCGGGCGGCTCGAGGAAGGGGAAATCCTCGACGTCGCCGATGCGGAGCGACTTCATGCGCAGGATCACAGCCGCCAGCGACGAGCGCAGGATTTCGGGGTCGGTGTACTCCGGGCGGGCGGCGTAGTCCTCCTCCGAATAGAGCCGGACGCACACCCCCGCCGCCACCCGTCCGCAGCGCCCCGCGCGCTGGTTCGCGGAAGCGCGCGACACCTTCTCGACCTGCAGCTGCTCGACCTTGTTGCGGAAGCTGTAGCGATTGATGCGCGCGAGCCCGGTATCGACCACATAATGGATGCCCGGCACCGTGAGTGAGGTCTCCGCGACATTGGTCGCCAGCACGATGCGGCGCGTGCCGGCCGGTTTGAATACGCGCGCCTGTTCCTCGAACGAAAGCCGCGCGTAGAGCGGCAGAATCTCGGCGCCCCTGGGGTGATGCTTGCGGAGCGCCTCGGTGGCGTCGCGGATTTCGCGCTCGCCCGGCAGAAACACGAGGATGTCGCCGCCACCCAGTCGGGCGAGCTCGTCGACCGCATCGAGTATGCCCTCCTCGACCTCGACGTCGTCGTCCTCCGCCCCTTCGCGTTGCAGCGGCCGGTAACGGATCTCGACCGGATAGGTTCGGCCCGATACCTCGATCACCGGCGCACCGCCGAAGTGCGCCGCAAAACGCTCCGCGTCGATCGTCGCGGAGGTCACGATGACTTTGAGATCGGGACGCGTCGGCAGCAGGCGCTTCACGTAGCCCAGCAGGAAGTCGATGTTGAGGTTGCGCTCGTGCGCTTCGTCGAGGATGAGCGTGTCGTACCCCCGCAACATCCGGTCGCCCTGCGTCTCGGCGAGGAGTATGCCGTCGGTCATGAGCTTGACGTAGGTATCGGGCGACATCCGGTCCGAGAACCGCACTTTGTAGCCCACGGCATGACCGAGCGGGCTTTTCAGTTCGGAGGCGATGCGCGCCGCGACGGTGCGCGCCGCGATGCGCCGCGGCTGGGTGTGGCCGATCAGCCCCGCGACACCGCGCCCGAGTTCAAGGCAGATTTTCGGCAACTGCGTGGTCTTGCCCGAGCCGGTTTCTCCGCAGACGATCACCACCTGGTTGGCGGCGATGGCGCCGGCGATCTCCGTGCGCCGCGCGGCCACCGGCAGATCATCCGGATAGCTCGGCCGCGGCAGATTCGCGCGCCTGCGTTCCAAGTCAAGCTTCATGCGGCAATGCGGCGGCATGGGAATGCCGCCCTACGTGACATGTAAAAAAGGCCGGTCGCAACCGGCCTTCGTGCCAGCACGCGTGACGCGCTCACACTTTGACGTCCGGGTTGAGGCTGTAGACGCCGGTGAGCGTCGCCTGCGCCAGTGTATGACCCTTGATCGCCGCCAGTACGTCCGCGCCCTTGAAAATACCGCTGACGCCGCACTTCGCCACCTCGAGCGCATGGAGCGTGAAAACATAATGATGCGGAATCGTGTCGTTCCACGGCGGGCACGGGCCGTCGTAGCCGAAATAGTTGCCGGACATGTCCTTGTCCGACGCGAACCACATGGTGTAATCGTTGATGCCCTGGCGCGTGCCGCGCGGCCCGCCGGGCCCCTTCTTTCCGCGCGCCGTCACCCCGTCGGAAAATTCGCCGGCCTGAATCGGGCCCGAATCCGGAGCGAGGTCGACCAGCACCCAGTGGTAGAAGTCCACCCGCGGCAGCGTCGCGGGGATGGTGCGCCCTTCCTTATTGACGTCGTCGGGCCTGCCCGGCACGTCGTGGTCGTGGCAAGTCAGCACGAGCGACCGGGTTCCCGCGGGTACCTCGCTCCAGGCGAGGTGCGGATTGCGGTTGCGGGAGAGCGTAACGTGCGACTTGGGATCCGGCGCGCAGAACGCGTACTCGGAGGGAATGCGCTGGTTGTCGGCAAAGGCGTTGCTGGAAAGCTTCATCTCTGGCCTCCTCTGCAATCGCCGCCGATTATAGCAAAGCTCTTGCGCGCGCCTGCGGGGAAGAAAGACTCTTCAGTTGCGCCTCGCGTTCCGCTCGCGGCCGCGCCGCGAGCTCGCGCACGGTATCGTAGAACTTCCCAAGGTCGCCGCCTTCGCGCTTTAACAGCGCCTCGAACGCCGGCACCATCTGGGTGTAGATCGCGACCGAAACGAGGTGCGCGTTGTTGGGATTCTGCGCAAACCACCGGTCATAGCCGCCGAAGTCGCCCCACTCGGTACGCAGTCGCCGGTAATCCGCTTCCATCTCGGCGAAAACGCGCGCCTTTTGCTCGCGCATCGACTGCGGCGAAAGAGGACTCCTGTACAGCGCGTCGAGGCGCTCACGATAACTCTCGATAAGCCGCAGGAACCCGGTGCGCCGCTCGGTCATCAGGCGAAAAAGATTCCGATCCGCTTCGGTGCCGTGGCGCGCGATCCAGCGGCGCAGTCCCTCGCGCTCGACCGCCACTGCGAACGATTCGTTGAACATGGTGTCGTCGCGCACGTAAACCACCTGGTGCGCAAGCTCGTGGAAGATGAGCCGCGCGACCTGCAGCTCGGGAAAGTGCACGAAGGTATTGAGCACCGGGTCGGCAAACCAGCCGAGCGTGGAGTAGGCCGGCACCCCGTTCACGAAAACGTCCCTGCCTTCTGCCGCGAGGTGGGCCGCGAACCGGCCGGCGTCGGCCTCGGCAAAATAACCGCGGTAACCGACGCAGCCGGCGATCGGAAAGCACCATTGCACCGGCTCCAGCGAGAATTCGGGCGCGGCGAACACGTTCCACACCACATACGGCCGCCCCAGGTCTGCGTAACGCCGGTAGCTCGCATTGTCGGGTAATCGCAGTTCGCGGCTGGCGAATTCGCGGATCGCCAGCACCCGGCGGAGCTTTTCTCTGAGCGCGGGCGCGGTATCCGCATCGCCGATCACCCCGTCGATCGCGCTCGCGCGCTGCCAGACCTCGAGCTGGCCGCCCATCGCCTGCAGGTAGTACTCGATGCTCGCGCAGCCGGATGGCAGCATGACAAGGCAGGCTGCAACCAGACGCGTGCCCCACCATCGTAGGTCGGGGTGAGCAACGCGAACCCCAACACGGTTACGTAAGTGTTGGGATGCGCCGCGCTTATCCCAACCTACGCCTTCTGTCGCGATGCATTGCGCATATCCCGGCCCGCAATGTCTTGTCATCTGGCGCGTCCTTCGTAGCGCGTGACAAGTGCGGGATCGAGGTGGCCGACGTCGCCCCACGATTCCATCCGCCACGTGCCGTCCTCGTAGGAAAACGCATTGATGCTCGCGTTCACCAGGGGTACCGGACGCGGCTCGTGGTACCCGAGCCCGTGCGCTTCGCGGTAGACCGCATCGAGCACCAGTCCATGAGTGACGACGACGACCTCGGCTCCCGCATGCCGCTCACCGATTTCACCGAGGCATGCGAGGCAGCGCTCCCAGAATGCGCGCGCGCTCTCGCCCCCGGGCATGACGTAATCGGGGTCACGCGCATCGAAGCGCGCGAAATCCTCCGGGTGACGCTCGGCCATCTCCGCGTAGGTCAGCCCCTCGAAGATGCCGAACGAGCGCTCGCGCAGCCGCGCGTCCGAAACGATCTCGCGTCCGCTGCGCTCCGCGATGGCGCGCGCGGTCTCGCGCGCCCGGGAGAGATCGCTGCTGTAGAGCGCGTTGAACCCGCCATCGGCGAGGCGCCGGCCGAGCGCCGCCGCCTGAGCACGCCCTGCCTCCGACAGCGGGGTGTCGATGTGCCCCTGCATGCGGCGCTCGCGGTTCCATGGCGTCTCCGCGTGGCGGATCAGGATGACACGGGTCATGGGCAATTCGCGGCAGTCGCAGCGGTCATCGCGCCGATCACGATTTCCTCGCTGCGCGTTCGGCGTCACGTTGCTTGCGCTTTTCCTCTTTGTCGCGCTTGGCCGCCTCCTGCTGCCGCCTTCTTTCCTCGCGCGCCTCTTGCTGCTCGCGATGGCGTTGTTCCTGCCCGGCTTTCACACGCTCACGCTCGGCTGTGCCGGCCTCGCGCTCGGCCCGTTTCTGCTCCAACTCCGCCCGCCGCTTCCGCGTGACTTCGTCCGCCTTGCGCGCCGCTGCCTCGCGCTCGGCCTTCGCCTTGCTGCGTTCGGCGTTCTTCCTGGCGCGCTCCGCCCTCGCCTTTTCCTGCACCGCCCGGGCATGCTCCCTGCCGCCGGGGTTCTGCAGCTTCTGCAGGTTTTCCCGCGACTGCTGAAGCTGCTGCCGGTCGAGGGCGACCCGCGCGCGGGCGTTTCTCACTTTCTCGGTTGCTGCGCGGACTTTCTGCTTGTCCCCCGTCTTGCGCGCATCGCCGAGCGCGCGGTGATCACTTTTCAACTGGGCGCGGCTCGCCGCGAGTTGCGCTTCACCGGTCTTGATCTTCGCGCGCGCCGCCTGTTGCGCATCTTCACCCGAGGGCGGGCTCGCCGCCGCCCCCCGCGCCGCAATGGAGAGAGTGAACAGCACGGCGAGCGCAACGGCCGCGGCGGCCTTAATGAATCTCGAGAAAATGGCATCCACCATGGTCAGGGCTTCCGGGGATGAACGCATGATTATAGCCACAGGTATACTCGCGGCAGCAGCCGGCCGGCAAGAACAACCCTGGTTTCCGCATGCCTGACCTCGAAATTGTCGTATTCGCACCGCTCATCATCGTCGGCGCGTATGTCATCTTTGCCATCACGGGCTTCGGCTCGACGCTGGTTGCGGTACCGCTGCTCGCCCATGTCCTGCCGCTGAAGTTCGTGATCCCGGTGGTGGTGGCCCTGGACTGCGTGAGCTCGATCCGCATGGGCGTGAAGCTGCGCGCCAACGTCTACAAGGCGGAGGTCCTGCCGCTGCTGCCCTTCATGATCGCCGGCATGCTGGGAGGCGTTTTCTTCCTGCTGCGTGTGCCTGCCAACGTGCTGCTCGGTGCGCTGGGGACACTGGTCATGCTGTTTGGCATCAGCTATGCAGCGAAGCGCGGCGCCGCGATGCGTCTCGCGCGTTGGACAGCCGCACCGATCGGTTTGTTCGCCGGCACCGCGTCCTCGGCGTTCGGCGTCGGCGGGCCGCTTTACGTATTCTTCCTCACCGGGCGCGGAGCGACACCGGACCAGATCCGCGCCACCATGCCGGTGATTTTCATCTTCACCACCATCGCGCGGATCGCCCTGTTCGCCGCTGCGGGGCTGTTCACTGTGGAAGTGCTCGTCACGTCAGCGCTGCTGCTGCCGGTGATGGCGCTGGGCCTTTACGCCGGCAACCGCCTGCACCTCAATCTCGCGCGCGAGCACGTGATCCGGCTCATCGGCGCACTGCTCACCGTGAGCGGCTTCTCCCTCATCGTGCGCGCCGTCGCTTAATGTCCCTTCGGGACCTGTTCACCCCTTCCCCCTCGACGGGGGAAGGTTGGAATGGGGGTGGGATGGACTGGCAAACGTACGGGGCAGCCCCGAAGCGCCCCAGCTCGTACGTCCGTCTAAGCCATCGTGTCTACTTCCACTCTGACATCCGGCGTCGCAACTGCGACGCTGCCGTAGAGTGGTCAGCGGTTCTTGAAGCGCTGGATGAGCGCCGCACCCTGCGCTTCCGTCACGCCTCTGAGATTGAATCGAAGGTGGACGGAGTTGAGAACCGACAGATCGCTGCGCACGGGATTGCCGCGATCGAGCGTGCCGTCGATCTCGACGCTCACACCGCGCAGCGGAACCTGGTCCGCCTTGGCAAACGACTGCAACAACTCCACTCCGCAGGCAGCGATGCCGCTGAGAAAGAGTTCGGCGGGAGTCACCTCCTCGCCCGGACAGCCGTTCTGCACCGGGCCGTCGATCACGAAATGATGGTTACGGACGTTGCAAAGCACTCGTCCGTGCGTGTCAGTCGAGCGCGCGTTGACGGCATAGTTTCGGACTTCACCTTGAGTCATCCTGCGTCACCTCCTGTAATCCTCCTGAACTCCTCCGACTCCTTGAAACTTTTTTCCATCCCCGACAAGGAACTCTCCTAGTAAGTGCACCAGCGACAGTCCCTGGAACTCCAGTAGACAACCAGCATCTCGGGTTTCGCTGCGCCGCCGCCCGCGAGCCGAAAATCCTAAACCCATATGCCGGGGTATACAAGTGCCAACTCTCACCCCCTCTCCCGGAGGGCGAGGGGAGATGCCGGGAAGCGCGGCTCATCCGCGACGAGTTCAGATTACTCCTTGCTCCACCGCTCCATGACTTTCGCCACTGCGCGCGCCACTGAGGCGCGCGCCTCGCTGCGGTCGCACCCCTGCGCCAGGAGACCGTCGTATTCAGTGTGCCGGTGGCGAACGTGAGCCTGCACTGCCAATTCGATCGCCGGCGCGTCAAACAGCTTCGCGCGGGCGGAGCGTCCGACACGCCCGCTGTACTTCTCGCACGCGTGCCGCGCGATCTCCCCGGCCTCGCGGGGTGGACAGCCCGGGTACCGGGACTGAATCTGCTCGGCGAACTGGGCGACATACTGCATGTCGACGCGCTCGCGCGCGTGCGAAGCCCGCTCCCGTGCAACGCGCCGTTGCGCTTCGTCGTCGAGGCATTCCTTTTCGGCGCGCCCGAGCGCGGGCGCTTCCACGAGCACGCCCTGACGCTCGTAGCGGTGGCGGGCGCGGCTGAATCGCACGACGACCGCTGACAACGTGGAGTACTTCCTGCTGCGGCGTGTCAGGGCCGTATCGCCGCGCGGGAGAAACACCAGGTGATCCAGATCGGCGCACTCAAGGCAGAGCGCTTTCTCCTGCTCCATCCGCAACAGGCTGCCTTTCGGAAGCTCTGCACCGCATTCTCCGCACGTGGACGGCTGGAGAATGGAGAACACCACGATTTTGCCGCCTGCCGCAACGGCGCTGCTGTCACCCGGCTGTATCAATTCTATCATCGGCTCACCATGCGCTGCACGCGGGCATGTCGGCTCCGTATACGCGCCTTCCACGCCGCCAGGACTTCCTCGACCTTGCGGCGATCGAAAAGCGGCGGATCGAATGGATACCTCGAGGCGTCGGTTTCAATGTCATTGTAGTACTTGACGTCCATCGCCCTGCGGTCTTACCGCTTGCGGAGAAATTCGCCGATGCGGCGCACGCCCTCCGCGAGCACGTCGAGCGACTTCGTGTACGAGAAGCGAACGTGTTCGTGCGGCCGGTTGGCGCCGAAGTCGATCCCGGGCGCGATCGCGACGCCCGCCCGCTCCAGCAGATCGTGAGTGAATGCAAAGCTGTCCGCCGTGAGGCCCGCGCAGCCGGCGTAGACATAGAACGCGCCCTCGGGCATGTGCGGGATGTCAAACCCCAGCGCGCGCAGCGCGGGCACCAGGTAGTCGCGCCGCTCTTTGAACTCCGCGCGGTGCGCTTCGGCGATGGCGAGCGTTTCCGGGAGGAAGGCGGCGAGCGCCGCGAACTGCGCCGGTGCCGGCGGCGAGATGAAAATGTTCTGCGCGAGCTTGTCGACTTCGCGCAGATAGCGCTCGGGCACGACAAGCCATCCCAGCCGCCAGCCGGTCATGTTGAAGTACTTGGAGAAGCTGTTGACGACGAATACGTCGTCAGCGAACGTGAGCGCGCTGGTGGCCTCCCCCTCGTACACCAGGCCGTGGTAGATCTCATCGACGATCAGCGTTCCGCCGCGCCCCCGCGCAAGCTGCACCATCGCCTTGAGATGCGCGGAAGGCACGATGGTGCCGGTCGGATTCGAAGGTGATGCCACGATCGCGGCAGCGGCGCGGCTGCCCCAGTGCTGTTCGAGCAGCTCGGGCGTGAGCTGGTAGTTGCCGTCGGGTCCGACCGCGACGCCGACGGGCTCGCCTTCCAGCAGGCGCACGAAATTTCGGTTGCAAGGGTAGCCCGGATCGGCGAGCAGGACCTGGTCGCCGGGATTCACCAGCGCGCCGAGCGCGAGCAGCAGTGCGCCGGAGGAACCGGTGGTGACCACGATGCGCGAGGGTGCAACGTCAATGCCATCGCGCACGCGGTAATGCCCCGCGATGGCTTCGCGCAATTCGGAAAGGCCGGGGGCGGGCGTGTAATGGAGCTCGCCCTTCTTGAGCGCGGCAATGCCCGCTTCACAAATGGGCTTCGGCGTCGGGAAATCGGGCTCGCCGACTTCCATGTGGACGATGGAGCGGCCCTGCGTCTCCAGCTCGCGCGCGCGCGCCAGGATGTCCATCACGCGAAAGGGCGCGATTTCCGCCATGCGCCGCGCGAGCGGCGGTGTGCTATTGGCCACGGGGACACTCAGCTAAAGCATGGACACGAAGGACGCAAAGGACGCGAAGGAAAACGAACATGGATAAAAAGCGACGCCGGCAAAAAAGCCCATCAACTCCAGGTAACCGCCATATATCCGGTGCTTGCCGGATCGTTGCGCCCTTCGTCTCGCCTGTTCTTGCTATTCCTTTGTTTCCTTTGCTTCCTTTGCGTTGAAGCTTGCAGCTACCAGCTGCTCGACGCGCCGCCGCCGCCGAAATCACCGCCGCCGCCGCTGAAACCGCCTCCCGAACTGCCGAAACTACCTCCCGAGCTGCCGCCGGACGACCAGCCGCCGCCTGAGGATCGTTCCCGGCTGCGGTACGACGATCCGCTGGAAAAGTTGCTCCTGGGGGCGTGGCGTACTAGGACAAACAGGGCCAGCATGAAGATGATGAACGCGGGAGTGATGCCGAGTTCCGCCGCCCCGGTAATCGCCCACGCGACGACGCCGGTGGCGCCCCCGGCCACCGCGGAGCCACCGAGCCAGCCGAACAAGGCGCCTCGCAAGCGGTCCACCACGAACAGTATGACCAGACCGAAGACGACGATGTAGACGAAGTCCAGCAAGTCGGGGCTTGAGGGTTGGGATTTGCCCGCCGGCTCGGGCAGCGGCTCGCCCTCCACGACCTTGATCAGGCGCTCGACGCCGGCGGTGATGCCGCCCGCGAAATCGCCTTTCTTGAAATAGGGGGCGATGATGTCGGCAGTGATGCGCTTCGCCACCGCGTCGGGCACCGCGCCCTCGAGGCCGCGTCCGACTTCCAGGCGCATCTTGCGGTCGTCCTTGGCGACGAGCAGCAGCGCCCCGTCGTCCACTTCCTTGCGGCCCGGTTTCCACTGCTCCACGACGCGTATCGAATACTGCTCGATCGCCTCCGGCTGCGTCGTCGGCACGATCAGAACGACGATCTGGCTGCCCTTGGCGGACTCGAACGCCGCGAGCTTCTGCTCAAGGGCGGCGCGCTGCTGCGGATTGAGCGTGTCGGTGAGATCGGTGACGCGCGAGGTGAGCGGCGGTATCGCGACTTCAGCACGCGCGCTGGCGATCAGCAGCGACGCCAGAAGAAAAAAGAACAGGAAAAACCCGTTTCTCCCGACCAGGGACGGGGTAGGAGAAATAAGGCCCACTCGTGCCTGCACGTTATCACCCCCACCCTAACACTCCCCCCTCAAGGGGGAGGGGACACTTGCTGTACTACTTCGCCTCAGGTGCGGGCTTGCTGAAATCGACCTTCGGCGGCTTGCTGATCTCTTTCTCGTTCTCGACCGTGAACTGCGGCTTCTCCTTGAACCCGAACAGCATCGCCGTCAGGTTGCTCGGGAACTGGCGCACGACGACGTTGTACGCCTGCACCGCCTTGATATAGCGGTTGCGCGCCACGGTGATGCGGTTTTCCGTGCCTTCAAGTTGCGCCTGCAGGTCACGGAAATTCCGGTCGGACTTCAACTGCGGATAGTTCTCGGCCACCAGCAGCAGCCGCGACAGCGCCGAGGACAGCGCCCCCTGCGCCTGCTGGAAGCGCGCAAAGGCCTGCGGATCGTTGATGAGTTCCGGGGTCGCCTGGATCGATCCCACCCGCGAACGCGCCTCGGTCACCCCGAGGAAAACCTGCTGTTCCTGCGCGGCAAACGCCTTGACCGTTTCGACCAGGTTGGGGATGAGATCGGTGCGCCGCTGGTACTGGTTGAGCACCTCGGCCCAGGCCGCCTTGATCTGCTCGTCGGTCGATTGCAGCGTGTTGTAGCCGCAGCCCGACAACAACGCGGTCGCCGCGAACGCCACTACCGCTGGAAACCTCCTGCCCATGATCGTTCTCCGTTACGTGACTGGTGAATCGTGACTCCCGATGCGTGACTGGCAAACGTCAACGACCGGCAACGTTTTGGCCGATTGCGCCGTATCAGTCACGCCCTGTCAGCCACGCATTTTCGCACTAAATTGGGGTGGTCACCCGCTCCTTCAATCCGCGCATGGTGTCCACGGCAAAGCACAGATCGGCCCACGCTTTGGCCTTGTCGGGCAGGCTGCGCAACAGATACGCGGGGTGATAAGTCACGATGAGCGCAGTGCCACGGTACTCGTGCACCTTGCCGCGAAGGCTGGCGATCGTCGCCTCGCGCCCAAGCAGATTCACCGCGGCGACCTTGCCGAGCGCCACGATCAGCGCGGGTTTGATGAGCTCGATCTGCCGCTGCAGGTACGGCTCGCACGCCAGCGCCTCCTGCGGCTGAGGGGTGCGATTGCCGGGAGGGCGGCATTTGACGATGTTTCCAATATAGACGTCGTGACCGCGCTTGAGCTCGATCGCCGCCAGCATGCTGTCGAGCAGCCTGCCGGCCTGGCCGACGAACGGCTCGCCCTGCGCGTCCTCGTCCGCGCCGGGACCTTCACCCACGAACAGCCAGCTCGCCTGCTCGTCGCCGACGCCGAATACCGTCTTGTTGCGCCTGGCATGCAACTCGCAGTCCACGCAGGACGCGACACACGCCTTGAGCTCGCTCCAGTCCATCCGCATGATGCGCGCCCGGCGATCATCGCGTAGCGCAGGCGCCCCGCCTGCACGCCCTGGAACGTGCTTGGCTGCTATCGAACTCGCTCCCCGAAATCCGCTGGAAAACGGATACTCATGGGCGGCACTTACCAGTCCGGCCTTCACCGGGTTTTGCAAGACGTACTCGCGGCAACGGTCGAAGTCCCCGGAGTCGCGAACCAGATGATCGTAACTTTCCGGTTGCCAGAACGCCCCGTCTCGCCCCAGTATTCTGTTTGCTTCATGTGCGCTGACCGATTTGATTCCCTGCAGGATCTCGGACAATGAATGCTTGCCCAGCGGTTCGATCAGGAGATGGACGTGATTCGGCATGATGACCCACGCCTGGAGGCGATAACGACTGCCATCGAAATGCAGCAGTGCGATTCCAAGGGCATTCGCGATCTCCGGGATGGCGAGCCACGCTTCGCCGTAGCCAGCATCGAGGTGCTCGTCGATCTGCGACGACCTTTGTTCGGGAGTCAGCGTTTCCAGTTGACGCGATACGTCGCCCGGCAACGAGTTTGCGAGGCGAAACGTGACAAAATAGACCCCACCTTCCGCCTTGAGATGGGGCAGATAACCGCGACTGTGAACCCCTTGCACCAGCGGCGCCGCTGCAGGCGAGTCGCCTGCGCTACCGCTTCCCCCCAAGGGCGCATCACCTTGGCGCAGCCGCCAGCGGGGCCACAGCCCCATCTCCTTCAGCATTTCGTCGCGCCGGCTGCTCATAGCACGCGCTCCAGCACCCGTGCGTCCTCCCGGCCCCCGTGCGCCGCGTAATAGTCTTGGCGCGTGCCGATCTCGCAAAACCCGGAGCGGGCGTAAAGGGCGCGCGCCGCAAGGTTGGAAACGCGCACTTCGAGGAAGATCCTTTGCGCAGCCCGCTCCTTCGCGAGGGTGATCGCGAACTGCAGCATCGCACTGCCGAGCCCCATGCGCTGCCATGCCCCTGCGACGGTCAGGTTGAGCAGGTGCGCTTCACTCGCCGCAACCGCGACGACGCAATAGCCGGCGATCGCGCCGGCGCGTTCCGCCACCCAGCAGGGATAACCCGCCTTCAGCGAGTCGACGAAGTTGCCGCGCGTCCAGGGATGCGTGTATACGGCGTTCTCGATCGCCATGACGGCATCGAGATCGGCCTCGCTCATGCGGCGATGACAGAGCACGACGTCGAGTTGGGCGCTCATCGCTGTTCGTGCGTCTTGAGCGCGACCCTGTCACGGATGTAGAGCGGCGCGGCGAGTGCCGCGTCCACGCCGCGGCCCGCCTCGAACTCCGGCAGCGCGAGCCTTGCAATTTCCCGCGCCCGCGGGTGCAGGTCGGCATCGAGCCCGTCCAGGGATCCCGCGTAGCGCGTCATCAGGGCCTCGCGATAGACTGCGAATCCGTTACCCGCCGCGAACCAGGCGTCCCCGGGGAGCAGCGGCGCAGCATCCGGCGGCACCACGCTCGGGCGGTGCACGACGCGCCAGGCGCCTTCACGCCGTTCGTACGCCGCGTGGTAGATCTCGTGCATGCGTGCGTCGATGCAACACACGACGCGATCGGCCGCGGCGCGTTCCGCCATCGCGAGCGGCGTCTCAATTCCGACCACCGGAATCCGCGCGGCAAACGCGAGCCCCTGCGTCACCCCGCAGGCGATGCGCAGCCCGGTAAACGAGCCGGGGCCCGCGCCATACGCGATGCCGTCGAGCGTCATCACATCCATGTGATGGCGCCCGAGCAATTCATCGACCATTGCCAGAACGAGCTCGGAATGCCGCTGCCCCGCATGCACCTCGCGCGCATCGAGAGCCCCGTCTCGCCATAGCGCGACGGAGCAGTATTCGCTCGAGGTGTCGAGGGCGAGGATGTTCAAGCGATGAGGAACCGCGGCCGATCGTCGGCATCGGAAGTGTTACGAGTGCGGCATTTTAACCCACGGCATGCCGGCGGCGGGCGGGCGGCGGTCCCCCGCAAGCGTATAATTCGCGTTCCTGGTTTCCCTTCCTGCCCAGCCGCAAGGTACTCTTCCGTGACAGCCTGCAATGGCGCCCCCCCCGTGACAGCGCTACGCTGCTACAATAGATTCAGGGCTTCCCCCAGGCGGCCTGCTTCCGCCGCCGTACACCGGAGGGATCGTTGAAGCTGATCCGCGACTTCCTGGAGTCGTTCGTCATCGTCGTGCTGGTGATCGCCGGCATTGGTGGCCTCCTCTATCACACGTTCCGGCAGGCGGGTTGGGGCACGGCCGCGCTCGACAAGGCATTTGAACTCTACCTGCTGCATCCGGGCGCCATGATCCCGGCGACCATCGTCGCGGTCATCATCGGCGCGATCTGGTACGATCACCGCGTCGCGCACGGCAGGTACAACAAGAAGTACCCCACCTACGTGCTCTATGCCTTGATGGCGGCCGGCGTCTACTTCATCGGCCGCTACGCGCTCCGCGGCTCGCTGTGACGCGGGCGCTCGCCCCACGGGGCGAGTCAGGTGAGTCGTTGTCACCACTTGCCTGGCTCGGAAACCGTACAGCCGCGCTGGATTTTCGACCGGAAGCATTCTGAAAGCGGCATCGCGGTCTCTGCCGGTCACGAACCGAGCGCGCGACGCAACTCCCCGGTCACGCGCGCGCCTTCGGCGAGGATGAACGCGATTTCGCTGTTGGTGGTGATGAAGCGCGCGCCCTTGCGGATGAACTCCGCCTGGCGCGCCACGTTGCGGTCGCCGCCCACGCCTGGAATCTTGCCGTGCGCCTTCGTCACCGAGATCACGCGGTCCAGCGCGGCGATATGCTCGGGACTGCCGAATGCGCCCGGCATGCCGAGGCCGGTGAGCAGGTCGTTCGATCCGACGTGGATCACATCGATGCCTTCGACCGCGGCGATTTCCTCCACGTTTTCGAGGCCCTCGCGGGTCTCGATCATGCACACCACCAGCGCATTGTCGTCGAGCGCCGCTACCAACTGCCCCATCGGCACCGCTCTATAGTCGAGGATCGTGTAGGCGCCGGCCGCCGACCGTTTGCCGACCGGCGGGAATCTGGCGCGGCTCACCGCCCGGCGCGCCTCCGCCGCCGTACTCACGTCAGGGAATACGATTCCAGTCACACCGTTATCCAGCAGCACCTGCGTGTCGGGATCATCGACGCTGCGCACCCGCACCAGCGGGGAAATCCCGCAACCGAGCGCCGCCTGGGCGATGTGGCCGATCGTCTCCACGCTATAAAGCGAGTGCTGGGCGTCGATGAAGATGAAGTCGTGCCCGCACGTTTTCGCGATGCGGGCGATATCGCCCGAGCGGGCGAGCCTCACGTTCATGCCGAGCGCGACCTTGCCCGCCTTCAGCAATTCCTTGACGGGATTGGGAATGGATACCGCTTCTGCCATATTGGTCTCCGTGGAATAATCGTTCGGCGGTCGGCCCCGTCGAACACCTGCTCATTCGATTCGTGCCGGCCGCGGCGCGCGCTATTTTGTGGCGAGCATGTCCCGCAGGCCGCGCAGGGCCAGGTAGTAGCCGAAGATCCCAAAACCGGTGATCACGCCGCGGCACACCGGCGCAATCTCCGACACCCCTCCGCGCCGCGCCGGATTCGAGATGTGAAGCTCGATGGTGGGAAACTTCACCTGCGCGATGGCCGCCGCCAGCGCGGGATAGCCCCTCGTAAATCCGGCGGGATTGATGATCGCCGCGTGCGCGCCACGATCGTGCGCAGCGTAGAAGCGGTTGATCACTTCGCCTTCGACATTCGAGTGGAAGATGTCCACTTCGATACCCAATTCACCGGCGTACTTCCGGATGTGCTCGTCGTATTCGGGCAGCGTCATCGGACCGAAGATTTCGGTCTGGACTTTTCCGCGCATGTTCATGCCCGCGCCGTGAACGATCAGTACTTTCGGCATGTCTTGCCTCCTCGGAACCGATGATCACCCAAGTGTAACATTCAACCGTGCAGCGCGCCCGCCGCGAGGTTGCTTCGTCGCCGTGCGCCTCCTCGCAACGACAACCTGGATTGTCATTGCGAGGCATGCATTCGTCGTGCCGAAGCAATCCCGTTGCCGGCAACGCAACCACGCTCGCCGCGAGATTGCTTCGTCGCCGTCCGCCTCCTCGCAAAGACAGCGCTCGGCGTTCTCCGCAGGGCCCTAATGCGCCAGATCGCGCATCACGCGGAAGAGATCTGCTTTTCCCTCGAAGCCGATGCCAGGCAGTTCCGGCATCGTGATATGCCCGTTCTCGACCCTGACCCCGTCTGGAAACCCGCCGTACGGCTGGAAGAGATCGGGGTAGTTCTCGTTTCCGCCCAGCCCCAGGCCGGCGGCGATATTGAGCGACATCTGGTGCCCGCCATGCGGAATGCAACGCCGCAGCGACCAGCCCGAGGCTTTCACCACCTCCAGCATGCGCAGGTATTCGCACAGGCCGTATGACAGCGCGCAGTCGAACTGGAGCCAGTCGCGGTCCGGACGCATGCCGGCATAGCGCAGCAGGTTGCGCGCGTCCTGGTGGCTGAAGAGATTCTCACCGGTCGCCATCGCCCCCGGATAGAATTCCGCGACCGCCGCCTGGAGCGCGTAGTCGAGCGGATCACCCGCCTCCTCGAACCAGTAGAGGGGGTACTGCCGCAGCATCCTGGCGTAGTCGATCGCAGTGGCGAGATCGAAGCGGCCGTTGGCATCGACCGCCAACGTCGCCCGCCCGTCGATCTCGGCAAGCACCGCCTCGATGCGCCGCTGATCCTCCGCGATCTCCGCGCCTCCGATTTTCATCTTGACCACGGTGTAGCCGCGATCGAGGTAGCCGCGCATCTCCGCGCGCAAGGCTTCGAACCCCTTGCCTGGATAGTAATAGCCCCCCGCGGCATAGACGAAAACCCGCGGATCGGCTGCGACGGCATATCGTTCCGCGAGCAGCCGGAACAGGGGCTTGCCGGCGATCTTCGCCACTGCATCCCACACCGCCATGTCGATCGTGCCCACCGCCACCGAGCGCTCGCCGTGCCCGCCGGGCTTTTCATTCTTCATCATCGTGTTCCACACGCGATCGGGATCGAGGTTGCCGCCGCCATCGCCGAGCAACGTCGTCGGATCGGCCTCGAGCAGGCGTGGCGCAAAGCGCTCGCGGATCAAACCGCCCTGCCCGTAACGGCCGTTGGAATTGAAGCCGTAGCCCACCACGCGCTTGCCGTCTCGCAGCACATCAGTCACGACCGCGACCACGCTGGTCGTCATTTTCGTGAAATCGATGTAGGCGTTGCGGATGGGCGACGAGATCGGTTTCGTGATCTCGCGCACGTCGATGATGCGAACGCTCATGCTGCCGGCCTCCCCGTATCAGCGCAGGCCACTCGATTCGAACGCCCGCACGACACCTTGGTCGACCAATCGCCCGATCTCGGCGCCGGTATAACCCAAACCCGCCAGCACCTCGCGCGTATGCGCGCCGACCTGCGCCAGATCAAAGCGCGTGCCGAAGCGCTTTCCGTCCATTTCGATCGGCAGTGCCGGAACGCGGGTCTTGATACCGTTGAGCAGAGTGAGTTCGGCGAGTCCTCCGGAAGCCTTGAGGTGCGGGTCATCGAACAGGTCCTCGGGCCTGGCAATCGGCGCATAGGGCAATCCCAGCTCTTCGCACTTGTCAAGCACCTGCTGCTTGGTCATCGCGCCGAATATCTTCGTCACGATCGGAATGATGCGCGGGCGCGCTTCGACGCGCTGCGGATTCGTGGTGAGCGAAGGATCGGCCAGCAGTTCCTTCAGCCCGAACGCTTCGCAGAAGATTTTCCATTGCGTATCCGTCACGACGCCGACGAACACTTGTTCACCGTCGGCGGTGCGGAAGGTGTCGTACACCGCCCAGGCCCGGATGCGGTCCGGCATCGGCGCCACGGGCTTCCCCGTCATGAATCCCTCCATCATGTGCTGCCCCATGAGGAACGCGCAGTTCTCGTATAGCGCGCTCTTCACGTGCTGCCCGCGGCCCGTTTCACCGCGCTCTCGTATCGCGGCGAGGATGGCGATCGCCCCGAACATGCCGCCCATCACGTCGTTGACCGACGCTCCGGCGCGCAATGGCCGCTCCCTGCCGCCGGTCATGTAAGCGAGTCCGCCCATCATCTGGGCCGTCTCGTCGAGCCCGGCGCGATGTTCGTACGGCCCGGGGAGAAATCCCTTGAGCGAGCAATAAATCAGGTCGGATTTCACTTTTCGGAGCGCTTCGTAGCCGAAACCCAGTTTGTCCATCGCACCGGGACGGAAATTCTCGGTCACGACGTCCGCGCTCTTGATCAGATCGAGGACGATCCCGCGCCCCGCGTCCGACTTGAGATCGACCGCGAGGCTCTTCTTGTTGCGGTTGTAAGTCGGAAAGAAACCGGCACCCGAGGCCGTCAACTTCCGCGTGTGATCACCATCGAGCGGTTCGATCTTGATCACTTCGGCACCCAGATCGGCGAGCACCAGGCCACAGGTCGGGCCCATGACGACATGGCAGAACTCGACGACCCGTAGATTGGACAACGGCAATGAACCAGGCATGTGTTTTCCATTCCGAAAAGAACGGGGAGCAGTACGCGCAAGCTAACCAGGACCCGCGGCAAAAGCAAGGGCGGCATTGCGCGCGGCACATTCGCGGAGTAGGCTCCCGTCTTGCGCAATTCCTCAACAAAAAGGAGATCCCGTCGTGAGCACCGCCATCAAACGTCACCAGCCCGGCGCGGTACTGTCGCGTTGCGTCGAGTACGGCAACCTCGTGTTCGTCGCCGGCACCACTGCCGACAACAAATCGGCGCCATGCAAGGCGCAGACCGAGGAAATCCTCAGAAAAATCGATGCGCATCTCGCCGCCGCCGGCAGCGACAAGACGAAGATTCTCTCCGCCAACGTCTGGCTCGCCGACATCGGGGAAAAAGAACAGATGGATGCGGCGTGGAAAGCCTGGGTGGATCCCGACAACAAGCCGGCGCGCGCCTGCGTCGAAGCCCGGCTCGGCTCCCCCGACACGCGCGTGGAAATCATGGTGACCGCCGCCAGATAGGAACACCTGGAAAACATTCTCCTTCCCCCCTTGTGGGGGAAGCGCCTACAAAACACTCCTTCCCCCCTTTGCGGGGGAAGGTTGGGATGGGGGGAAGTGAATGAAAGCGCTCATGTTCGACGTCTTTAGCACGTGCGTGGACTTCCGATCGAGCATCATGCGCTAGGTGGGGGCGCTCGCCCGCGCCAAGGGATTTCGGGTCAACGCGGGCCAGTTCGCCGATGCTTGGCGCTCGCACCCCCGTTGGCTCGGACAGACTATGGCGTTGATTTCGGAGGATACGTCAGGCGGGCTTCCGGTCAGTCCGCAGGCCCTTGCCCTCGCGCATTTCCCGTAAGCGTTGTGCCACCTCCGCCATGTCTTCCACCGCCTGAAGGCGCTCGCGCAGCGTGAGGGTGAGCGCATGCCGCAACTGGGCGCGCCGGTTACCTTCCCAGGTGGTCTGTTCCCGGATTTCGTCAGGTATCGGATCCGGTTCCATGTTTCTCCTCGAGCAGCCAGCGCAGATGCTGGATATCATCCACGTCGCGCGGGCGGTTGGCAATCTCCTTCATCGCAATCAGGGCCGGAATGGAGACGAAACGGACAAACAGTCCCGGCACCAGATCCACGTCGTGCGTCAATCGCAGGTAGCCGTAAGCATTCACGGCAAGCCCGCCGGCCACCAGATAACGCACGCCGGCATTTTCCGGTGCTGCGACCAGCGCCTCCAGACTTGCGAGCTTCACGCAAGCCCCAGCCGGGCGCGCAGGTCGCGGATGATGGACTTGTCCATGGGCGGCTGCATGTTGCGGCCATGGCGCTCCGCCTGCAGGACGAGCGCTTCGACCATTTCGCGTCCGTCGGGGTCCTTCATCGCATCGCGCGGGCTCCTGCCGCCGAGCGCCGGAATCTCCTGGTCCACCCAGCTCTCGAAATGGCGGCGCATGTGTTCCTTCATCACCGCCTGGACTTCCGGCAGCGCGGCGAGCCGCTCGTGTTCCTCCTGCGCTGCGCGCGCTTTCCTCCCGCCGCGTTGCTTCCCCGCACGGGCCAGCGCGGAGTCCATGGACTGAATCTCGGTTGCAAGGTGTTTCGCCCTGGCAGCGGGACGGCCTTCGACGATTTCGCGGATGCGGATCGCGCGCTCCCTGGAATTCACCTCGATGGTGAGCCTCTCGCCGTCGATGGCGAGGTTGCCGAGCACGGTGTTGTCCCAGCTCTTGTTGACCGGGTTGCCGCGCTTCTTCCATGGAAACTGCACACGGCGCAGCAGTCCCTGCCCGTCGAGCTTCGCTTCGGCGAGCAGCTCAGCGTCATCGACATCGAGCGCGAGGTCCTTCAGCGCATCGAATGCCACCCGCGGGGATTCGATTGCGAACACCAGCTTGTGGAGGCTCAGCGCATCGCCGTCGGTGTTGCGCAGTTCCGGCATCCGCGGTTTGAGCAGGGCATCGGCAATGACGTGGTACACCTCGAAAAATTCGAGGTCGTAATCTTTCAAAGCATCCGCGGTGAGCGGGGTACCCGACTCGCGGAGCGCCTTGCGCAATTCCAGTATCGGGCCCTTGCGGTCGGGTGGAATGATGACGGTCGCGCAGATTTCCAGCAGCGCGATGTCGTCCAGCCGCACGATTTTGGCGAAGAGGACGTCCCCCGCCTGCACGCTGCCGGAGGCCGAACGTTCCAACACCTGGCACTCTTCCTCGGTGATGATGTCGCGCAGCGTAAAGCCGCGCCCCGGCTCGCAATTCACGACATCATGAAAACTCAATGGCGCCGCCTCGCACGCCTCGATGTAGCGCCGGGCGAGGGGGTCGAGATGCCGCCCCTTCCGGCGCAGATAGGCCTGGGCGGCGCTGAGATCGCAGCGCGCGTCGGCGTTGACTCCGGTTTCGGTAAGATCCGGCGTCCAGTTGTAATAGAACCAGGGCATGAAGACAGGGATGTGCGGCGATTTCGCGTCGAACGGGACTTCCTTCCACAGCGTGAATTCGTCCCAGGCTTCCAGCAGTCCGGCGCGGCCGAAATAGCTGTCGGCGAAACGCAGCAGGTCGGCCGGCAGGGACTCGATCGCGCGCCGCAGCCGGCGCCAGGCGAGATCCTGCGGCGACGCCTCGATCTCCCCGCCACGCGAGAGGCAGCAATGCTTGTATTTTTTCCCGCTGCCGCACGGACAGAGGTCGTTGCGCCCGATCTTCATTTCGTCTCCGATGAAGAGCTCTGGAACGGGTCGCCCCGGAGCAAGTCGGAACCCAGGTGAATATTGATTTTACTGCACCACGGTTTTCACCTGGGCGGCGAACGTGCATTCGATCAAGTACTATCGGCCGCACCTGCGAATTTTCGTGTATATATAGCGCTACGCGGCCGCGGGTTTCGTTGCGGCCCCGCACCCGGAGACGTGCCATGACGACAGCGACACCCACTGCCACGCTTTCACGCGACGACACCGACGCTATCCTCGATACCGCGGCCCATTGGCGCGCCGGGGGTCGCAAGGTCGCATTCGCCACCGTCGTGACCACCTGGGGGTCTTCCCCACGACCCGTCGGCAGCCAGCTCGCCGCGGATGAGAAGGGCGAATTCGTGGGATCGGTATCGGGCGGGTGCGTCGAGTCGGCAGTGATTTCCGAAGCCCGGACGATCCTCAAGGGCGCCCCGCCCAAGCTGCTCGAGTTCGGCGTCTCCGACGAAATGGCGTGGGAGGTCGGCCTCGCCTGCGGCGGCAAAGTCGAAATCTTCGTCCAGTCGCTCGCCGGACAGGACGATCTGCTCGCGGCACTGCGTCGTGTGCGTGCGTCGCGCAGGCCGGCGCTCATCGCCATCGACCTGGCGGATGGGCGGAGCGCCCTTCTCGCCGAGGGCGAGAACGCCGGCGATGTGGGGCTGCTCGACACCCTCGCCGCAGACGCCGCACGTGCGCTCACTGACGAGCGCAGCGGCGTCGTCGAGCGCGACGGCCGGCGCTATTTTCTGCAGGTGTTATCGCAACCGCGGCGACTCGCCCTTGTCGGCGCCGTGCACGTCGCGCAATCGCTGATCCCGATGGCGGTGGCCGCGGGCTACGACGTCACCGTCATCGACCCGCGCAGCGCGTTCGCCGCGGAGAGCCGCTTTCCGGGCGTGACGATGGTATCGCAGTGGCCTAAAGCCGCGCTCGCTTCCTTCGGGCTGGACCGCCGCAGCGCGCTGGTTTCGCTCACCCACGATCCCAAGATCGACGACCCCGCGCTCGCATCAGCGCTGCGGTCGGACGCGTTCTACATCGGCGCGCTGGGCAGCCGCAAGACGCACGCCGCACGGCTCGGTCGCCTGAAGGAACAGGGTTTCAGCGACGCGGAACTCGCCCGCATCCACGCTCCGGTCGGATTGCCCATCGGCGCCATTTCACCGGCCGAGATCGCGGTCTCGATCCTGGCCGAGATCACGCAGGCCATGCGCGGCGCACCAAGGCTCGCGCAGGTGCGCGAGGAGGCGAAAGCGTAAGGTGTGAGGAAGGCGGTTGTGACGGTCCTCGCTGTCTTCGCGAGTCGGAAGCGGCCGACGAAGCGATCTCGCGGCGGGCGCGGCGCGTGGCTTGCCACGAGATTGCTTCGGCACAAACTCGTGCCTCGCAATGACAGAGCGGTGGCGGATGTCTACTCGCGCTTACCGCTGCGGGTGTCGATGTTGGCCATCTTCGCGAGATCGCGGTGGATGCGCACCACGCGCTCGATCTGCCCCTTGGCGGGAAAGCGCTCGTAAAAGCCCTCGACGCGGAAGCCGCGGATCTGCTCGCCCCACGGCGCAAGGCGCTCCTCCCAGCGTTTGAGGCGTCCCTCGGCCGGGTCGGCGTCTTCCCGCGCCAGGTCGGCACACACCCGGATCATGGCCTTCAGCGTGACGGGCTTGGTGACCATGTAGGCGTCATGGCCCCAGGCATCCCCCCAGACCTTCTGCGCGGCCTTGAGGAAGTCGCGGGTGATGCCGTAGTAACGCTCCTCCTCGCGGTAGCTGTTGTGCGCACGGGCGATCTTCTTCCAGTCGACGCTCACCCAGCGGTGCAACTCGTTGAAGAGTTCGGCCTGCAGGATCCACTTGTCCTTGAGGCTGCGCCCCCCGAGGCGGTTGATGCGATAGCGGAGCGGGCTGTCCCCTTCGGTATAGAGATCCTCCACCATGCGCGCGGCGAAGCGCCGGTCGGGATCGGCCCACGACACGCGTTCGTAGAGGTCCACCAGGTGGCTCTTGTTGATGCGCGTCGGCGTGGAATTGATGATGACGAACATCTCCGCGGCGAAATCCTCGCTGCGCCCGTCGAAGATCACGCACGGGACATGGATGCCGGCGGCTTCCTGCGGGTGTTCCTTGAGATAGAAGCGCAATGCCGCGAGGCGATGCTGGCCGTCGATGATCAGGTACCTCGCCTCGGGTTCCTGGAGATGACCGACGTCGGCGTGGGCATCCGAGACGGCGAAGCGCAGCGTTTCCGGCGTAAAGAGCAGCACCGTACCCGGAATCGGCGGCTGGGAAACCGCCATCTCGTAGAAATTCTTGAGCGACCGGATCTTGGCGCGTGAAATCTGGCGCTGGAACGCCTCGTCGGTGCGCTCGACGCGCGCGATGAACTGGGCGATCTCGTCGGTATAGGGGACCGACTGGGGCGCGATCTCCTCCCCTTCGCTGTAATACCGGCTGATGAATCGGACCTTGTTGAGGACCTCCGCAGCGGGATAGCTTGCAAAGTAGAAGATTCCGTCCTTCTGGCGTATCCGCGTGGCCAGCATGTAGTTTTCTCCCGGTGTCCTCGCCGTTCCGCATCGTGGGAAGACGTTATAGGTGACATTCTAGCGTTACCGGGCTGACAACGCGAGGAATCGGGCCAAAACGTTCATGATGTGGAAGATGTCCACGGGGACGAGGCCTCCCCGGCCGACCCCATGGCGGGACGCCGCCGGACGGGCGGACCGCGGGGATGAACGTCAGGCTGCCGCAGCGCGACTATGACCTGAGGAGGTCAACCGGCGTAAAGCGGGCATTGAGCACCGGTGCGGACGGCACGCCCCACCAGCGTTCCAGCACGGTGGCGTAGAGGTCGCGAAAATCCACCGCGAACGGCAGATTGCCGTTGCCGTCCAGAAGCTTTAGCTGCGGCGGCAGCCCATAGAGCCCGCCCCGCACCGCTCCACCCAAGGCGAAGAGGGCGCTCGATGTGCCGTGGTCGGTGCCGCCGCTCTGATTCTCACGCGGCCTGCGCCCGAATTCGGCGTAAGTCACAACCAGGGTGCTATCCCACCGCCCAAGTTCGACGAGGGCCGATTTCAGAGCAGTGATACCCTCGCCGAAATCCCTCAAGAGCCGTGCATGCACGGTCTGCTGATTGCCGTGGGTGTCGAAGCCGTTGAGCGACACTTTTACCGCGGCCACGCCCGCCTTGCTGGCAACCACCTGCGAGGCGGTGCGGATGGCGTTGCCGAAAGCGCTCCTCGGAAACTCGGTGCGGAATGCGTAGTCGGCATTGAGGTCCACCGCCGCCCGCGCGATGTCGTTCTCGACCCTGAGGATGTGGGCCAGCGCCGCATTCCGCGACTGCCCCGCGGGCGCGGCAAGCTTCGCCTGTCGCAGGAATTGTTCGGTATTGGATAGCGTGATCGCGCGTGCACCGCGGCCGGCGAACGGTCCCATTTCTGCGCCGCCCACCACGACGCCGTCGGCCGCATACGTCCTCGGAGTCGGCGTTCCGGCGAAGGCGCGCGTGAGCCAGCCGTCCTTCAGATACTCATTGCTCTTCGAGGCGGTATCCCAGATCTCGATCGAGCGAAAGTGCGACAGGTTGGCGCCCGGATAGCCCACGCCCTGAATGACCGCAAGCTCACGCGCCTCCCACAGCGGCATCAATGCCTGCAGCGATGGGTGCAGCCCGGTATCGGCGTCAAGCTGCAATACCTGGTCACGCGCGACCGCCAGCCGCGGCCGCAGGTTGTAGTACTCGCCGTTCGCGTAGGGCACCACGGTGTTGAGCCCATCGTTACCCCCCTTCAGCTCCACCAGCACCAGCAGTTTTCCGTAATCGGCGCCGACGGCAAACGCCACTCCCGGGCTCAGAGTAATCACCGCCGTTGAGGCACCGATTGCGTGCAGGAAATCGCGCCTGTTCATGGCCTCACCCCAACATCCTCATTCTGCATTCATCATTCCGAATTCATCATTTCAGCTGGAACGCCGCATCCCGCGTCAGATGGCGGATCGCGTCCATACCCTGCACGCCCTCCGGCAGCGCGTTGACCGGGGCACTCGCCAGGATCAAGCGCTGTAGTGCCGCTGCGTCCCCGCCGTTGAACTGCGCAAGCCACTTGCTCCCATCGAAGCGGAGCTCGCTCATCGCCCGCACGAAGCGCTCGCGCCCGTCGTCGCCGGCCCGGTTGATGCCCCTCGGCAGGCCGCCCCCTCCCCGCATCGCCATCATCCCGGGTTGCAACTCCTCGACACGGAACAGGCGGTCCAGGAACTGCTTGCGCGCCAACAGCGTGGTCGAGTTGATCCAGGCTTCGCCGCCCGGCCAGCCCTTCACGTTGGGCGGCGCGAACAGGTTCTGCCCGAGCTGGCCGGTCGTAAACACGAACGGCAGCGGTTCCCCGGTGGTGAATCTGAACTGTCGCAGCGTGCCGACCACGAGGTCGACCGGCGACTTGACGAGGCTCGCCCGATGCGCGCGGGCGTAGAACGCGTCCGACACGAGCACGGCACGCAGCGCCACCGCGATATCGTAGCGGCTGTCACGGAACCTCTGCGCGATGCGCTTCACTTCGACGGGATCCGGGTTGGGCGACACGAACTCGCGCCACAGCTTGGCGACGATGAACTCGGCGGTCTCGGGCCGATCGAGAAGTACGTCGAGCACGGCACCGCCATTGAAATTGCCGCTGCGGCCGAGCACCGTCTTCACGCCTTCGTCGTGCTGCATGGGACGGAACATGAATTCCCCGGTGGCGGGATCGATGCTCCAGCCGGTGAAGGCGCGCGCCGCCTCCTTCACGTCCTGCTCGGTGTAACGCCCCTCGCCGAGGGTGAAGAGCTCCATCAGCTCGCGCGCAAAATTCTCGTTGGGGCGGGCCTTGCGGTTGGATGCGTTGTCGAGATAGATCACCATCGCGGGATCCCTGGCGATGGCGTGCAGGAACGCACCGAAATTGCCGAGCGCATGCGTGCGCAGCAACAGGTTCTGACGGTACATGAGCCGCGGCGAGCGCACCTTCTGCTGGCTCGACACGAAGTGGTTGTGCCAGAACAGAGTCATCTTTTCGCTGAGCGGAGAGGGGGTGGTCAGCATCTCCTGCAGCCACCATCCGCGCAGCTCGATGCCTTTGCGCACCTGCTCGCGGCGAAAGCGCATACGCTCCTTGTCGGAGAGCGTGCGGATGCGGCGCGGTGACTCGTACGGCTCGTCGGCCCACGCCGGCGGGGGAGTCACCCTCGGCTTTGCGGTCCACGCGAGCAGGCGGTCCGCCGCCTGTTCGCGCGTGAGCCGCGCGAACGCGGCGACGTCGTCCACATTCGCCGCAAAACTGGTACGGTTGAGAAGGTGGCGCGCGCCGTCAAAGCCGAGCGGTTCGGTCGCCACCGCGGTCGAGGCGGTAGCCCATAGCACCAGTACCGGGAAGCCCCTGAACAGGGTTCGCGTCACGGCACCGGGGCCGGGGTCCTACAGGGATCTGCCCTTGCGCGAGCCGCGGGCCTTGCGCGCGGCCATGACCTCGTCCATGGTGATCTGCCCGTCGCGGTTGGCATCGATGGTGTCGAAGTGGCGCACCATCCGCCGCATGCCCTTCTCGGCCTCGGCGCGGGACAGGGTGCCGTTTCCGTCAGCATCCGCCTTTCTGAAGCGCTCTGCCATGCGCGCTTGGCGCTCCTTCCGGCACTGCTCGGGGTTGGCCTTGCACTGCTCGCGGCGCTGTTCCATCCGCGCTCTTAACTCCTTGCACCTCTCGGCGTTCTCGGCGCACCATTTCTCACGCCGCGCCTGGCGCTCGGCCCGGCATTTTTCCGGGTCGGCTCTGCATTGCTCGCGCCGGGCCTGCATCTCGGCACGGCACTTTTCAGGATCGGCCCGACAGCGTTCCCGCATGGCCTGGCGTTCGGCACTTGGCGGCCGCGCGCCCTCGGATTTCACGGTCGCGCCCGGCAAGCCCTCTGCCGCCCATGCCGGAAACGCCAGCATCGCCAGCGCAGAAAAGAACCATATCGCTTTGTTTTTCATGCGTTTCTCCAAATCCTGGTCAACTCATCTGCGTTCGGAACGCCGACGGTAGAGTTCACGGTTGGCTTTGTCGAGGTCGCGGCGCAGGTCGCGGCGTTCCTCATCGGTGAGCCGCCCCTGGGGGCGCGCCCTGCGATCCACCTGGCGCTCCCGGCGGACGTCGCGGCCCTTGTCACCCCTGAACTGCCCGGGCGGGCCTTGCTGCGCCCGGAACTCCGGACGCACGCCAAAGCGTCCCCCGCGTTCATGGTCCGCCGCGGCCGGCAGGGCTGCCAGTCCAAGGGTGAACATCATGGCTGCGAGGAACGCCTTCATTTACCGCCATTCCTTCCCGCGATCAAAACCGCCGCTGGGCGTCGTGAGTCTGATTATAAATGTGCCGGCCCGCCGAGCTAAGGTCTTCCCGCATCTCGCCGCGCTCCCACGGACTCAGCACGCCATCCGACCTGAATACCCGCTCCTGCCGGCGCAGGTCGCGCTGCTCCGAGAACAGCCGGTTGGCCTCGTGCCGGGTCAGTTCGCCCGAACGCAGGCCCTGCACGATGCGCTGTTGCTGCTGGTGCTGCCGGCGGTCGATCCACTGGCCCCCGCCGTAGGTCGGGCGGCCACGGTCATTCCCCCAACCGTAGTGGCGGCCACGGTTGTTGTCCCAACCGTAGTGGCGGCCACGGTTGTTCTCCCAACCGTAGTGGTTGCCACGGTTGTTCTCCCAACCGCGGTGCTGGCCCTGTCCGTGACGGAACTGCTCGTTGTTCGCAAACCGACGCCGGTCACCGTCATGCCGCTCGCGACGGATGTCGCGGCTCTGACGGTTGAGATCCTGGTTGAGGTCACGCCGTTCCGTGCGCGAGACCCGGCCATCGGCCCGGGAGCGCTGTTCGGTCTGACGGATATCGCGCGCCCCGCGCTGGAGATTGCGCGCTTCGCCGCGCGTCAGGTCGCCGGAACGTGCACCTTGCTGCATACGCTGCTGCTGAAACTGTTGCCGGCCATTGGTCCCGCGCTCGCGCTCGGCCGCCAACATGAGTCCGCTGATAGTCTTGTTCATGATGCCTCCTGGTTTGTACTACGGTAAGTCATCGTCTTGCTGACACGAGCAACGCGCCCTTTTCGGTGAGCGTTGACCCATGCTAGTCCGCGTCTGTAAACAAGGTGTTACCCGGACGCCGTTTTCTGTAACCAATTGTTTCCCGGGCGCGTCGTGAAATACATTTTTACACTTGCCTCCAGCGCCTTTTCCCGCCCTGTCGCATCGCAACAGATCGGCGAGAGCAGCCCATGCAGTGCCGCCCTCGCCCCCCGGGTTAGCGCGGCCAGGGAATGAAAAGATCCGGCGTCACGATGTGCACGCCAGCCGCAGGCGCGGAAACCGGGTAATCCTGGTACACCGGGACCCGTTCGACGTATTCACGGACGACAACTCGGTCGCGATACGCGCGGCGCGGATGC
>MEQT01000239.1:4499-5247 GCA_001770325.1 Betaproteobacteria bacterium RIFCSPLOWO2_02_64_14 | reverse complement strand
GTATGTCGTTCAACATCGGCTTGGCGAAGTTCTCCAGCATGTTGTCCGCCCCCTGCATCAGGCAGATGCGCACGCCGTGCTCGCGCATGCGCCGCACGCGGTCACGCATCCGCTCGTGGGTGGTGTAGTCGTAGCCCATGTTGGCGGCAATGGCGATGCCACGGGCGCTCGCTTTTGCGACGATGGAATCCAGCGCCCGCCAGACTTCCGCGTGCTCGTACTGGAAAGGATGACCGAGCGCCTTGCTGAGATCGGTCATGGCTACCATCACGATGCGTATCCCCTCAATGTCGAGGATCTCGTCGATCTCGTGAACCGCGGTGGCGGCTTCGATGTGCGGGACGAACACGGCGAGGTCGGCATCCTTCTTGTGCATGGCAGAGAAGGTCTCGTTGGAATTGGGATACTCGCCGGTGCCGGAGCGATGCCAGTCCTTCGCGACTTCGGCGCACGCTCTCACCTGCCTGGCGGACGCGATCGATGCCCCGACGATTTCGATGCCGAGGCTCAAGGCGCGCGCAACGTCCACCGTGACCTGCAGACTCTCGGTGCCGCCCAGCCAGGGATTCGCGGGCACGCGCAACCAGGTGGTGAGCCCCACGGCCTGCGCGGCGCGGTGGATGTGGTCCAGCTCGCGCCAGTCCATGGCCGAGAACATCATGTCCGGACGCACGAAATCGAAGCCGGCCCGCGCGAGCGTCGGCACCCAGCTCGGCCCCCCCTTGAGCCAGACGCCGAGCGCCATTTC
>MEQT01000239.1:0-4474 GCA_001770325.1 Betaproteobacteria bacterium RIFCSPLOWO2_02_64_14 | reverse complement strand
CTCCATGGCTCAATTCATCTGGAGCTTGAGACCCGCCGTGACCTTGCCCCACTTCTTGATGTCGTCGCGCATCACCGCCACAAATTCATCCGGCGTGCTGCCGATCACCTCCGCGCCCTGGGAGAGGAGTCTGTCCCTGGTGTCGCCCGACTTCAGGATGGCCACGACTTCGCGGTTGAGCCGTGTCACGATCTCCAGCGCCGTGCGTGCGGGTGCCAGAATGCCATACCAGACATCGGCCTGGTAACCCGGCAAGCCCGACTCCGAGACGGTCGGTAGATCCGGATAAAGTCGATTGCGCCGGTACGACGTGATCGCCAGCGCATTGAGCTTCTTAGACTTGACGTGCGGCCGCGAGTTGATGGTGTTGCTGATCATTAATTGCACGTGACCGCCCACCAGGTCGATCAGCGCAGCCGAGCCGCCCTTGTACGGCACGTGCACCAGCTTGATTTGCGCCATCGACTGGAACAGCTCGAACGCAAGGTGCGTGCCCGATCCGCTGCCGGCCGAAGCGAAATGCAGTTCTCCGGGCCTGCGTCTGGCGAGCGCAATGAGTTCTTTCACCGACTTCGCGGGCACGCTGGGATGAACGACCACCCAATACGGAACCGTCGCCACCTGGGTCACCATTGCGAAATCATTCACGGGGTCGTACCGCAGATCCTTGTGCAGGTTCGCATTGATGGCGTGGCTGTTGGTGACCATCAGCAACGTGTAGCCGTCAGCGGGCGCCCTCGCCGTCAATTCCGACGCGAGCATTGTCCCCGCTCCCGGCCGATTGTCCATGACCACCGGTTGGCCGAGCGCCGCGCTGAGCGCCTGCCCGACCATGCGCGCGACGGTGTCGACCCCACCCCCCGGGCCCGCGGGGACGATCATGCGTATCGAACGCGAGGGATACGGCTGGGCCACTGCGGCAGATGCGAGAGTCAACAACATCAGCACCGTCGCCCCTCGCCGCAACGTCAACCGCAGGTCAGGTTTCGTACCGGGAAATACTGCAACATTCATCGCTTGTGCGCCTCATTCTCCACGAATTCCCTTGTCCTTGATCAGCTTGCCCCACCGCGCCATCTCGGATTTGACGGTGGCAGCCAGCGCGGCTGGCGAGCTGCCGACCACCTCCGCGCCTTGGGCGAACCCGAGCCGTAGTTGAACTCCCCGGGTTTCGCCTTCGCGAGCGCGATCAGTTCCTTCACCGATTTGACCGGCAGGGATGGATGCACGACGAGAATGTTGGGCGAGTTGACGGCGAGCGTGACGGGGGCGAAGTCCCGCACCGGATTCCATGGAACCGTGCTTCGCATCAACGGGGCAACCCACAGCGGCGCGCTGTAGAACAGAACGGTGTAGCCGTCGGGAGGAGCCTTGGCTGCGATCATTGCTATCTCTTGCAGCGCGCGTGCCTTGACGGCGGACGGTCGGGAGACCGCGCGTTGCGCATTACGAAGAAACGCTTCCCTGCGCGCCGAGGAGGCGCCCCCAGCCCGCGACGGGCGGTGCGACGCCGGCGGCGATCAGACGCCACACTTGCGCGATGGGGTTGGTGACTACGGGCACGTTGAAGTCCTCCTCCAGGATCGGCACGGCGGCGAGGCTGCGCCACGCGCCGCCCGGCAGGAGCAGCGCTTGCGCCTTGGGTGCCCGCCGCATGGCCTCGCGAGCGAGCTGAAAAGCGAGCCGGATCCCCTCTTCGATGCTCATCGAGAACGCTTGCTTGGCCCACTGACCGGCACTGGTGACGGTCAGCACTTCGAAGCCTGCATGCGTGAGATACGCGATGAGGGCCTGGTTCAACTGGTCGGACCAACGGCTCGCGATGGCAATGCGGTTCGCGCCGAAGTGGCGCAGAGCGTCGATCACCGCCTCGCCCTGACCATCGGCTGTGACGCCGGTCCTGCGCGCGGTTTCCTCGATCAAGTTGAGCACGCGGGGCCGGCCGAGCTGGGAAGAAATCGGAAACCCGGCGAGCGTGATGCGGTTCGCGCCCTGTTTCATCAGCTGGTCGACGCAGCCCCAGTAGCGCTTCTCGATCGCCTCGTTCACGCCTTCGAGCGTGTAGTCGGAGATCTCGATGGAAGTCGAAATCTGCCGGATGTCCGGCGGCAGCAGCGGCTCGGGCTGCGGGTTGGGATGGCGGTCGGGTCCGATCGGAGACACCGTGCCGGCGACAAAGCGGATCTTCACATTTTCGTTGGTGTTCACGACGCTCTCTTCCTCACCTGTATTGTGCCCGCTATTGTGCTTGAATTTATGCGTCTGTGGTGAATGTTTCCGAGCGCGCGATGCGCTCGGCCACGGCACCGGGCTCGAACTTCCTGCCGATCAGAAAACCAGCTTCAGCGCCTTGCCGTTCGTCAGGCGGTAGGCCGAGAAATCCTTCACGTCGATCGTCGCAATCGACATGACATGCAGCATGTCGCCGAGGACGATCAGCGTTGCATCGGCGTAGTCCATGCGCAGGTCCGCGTAGCGCTCCAGTGTAGCGAGGATGCGAGCTTGCCCCTGCGTGCCAAACTCGTGCACCTCGCACGCCGCGGTCACGAAACGTACCAGCGGCAGGCGGGCCGGTTCCGAGAGCAGGTGCCACGCCTCGGTGACAACTGCCAGGGTGGTCAGCAGCGGGCCGCGATGTCCCTTGAACCACGCGACCGCACGGGCATGGTGCGTATCGTTTCGTTTGAAGAGGGCGACCAGTGGCCCGGTGTCAAGCAGAACGCTTGCCACGCACTGCTTTCTTAACGTACCGCGAGTGGTTCTTCGCCACGTCAGTGCGCGGATCGGCATCCATTCCGACCACGCCGAGCGCCTCGGCGATCTCAAACGCGGTTTTGCGTCTCGCGTGACGGACGAGGCGCTCGCGGATGAGTTTCCGTACCACCTCAGCCTGCGACAGGCGTTCCTCCGCGCTCACGCGGCGCAAGCCGGCCTCGAGTTCCGGATCAAGTCTGATCACAAGCGGCATGATGCACCTTAGTCGAATACACGCGCGAATACAAGTGTATCACGATTTGGTCGTATTGCGCCTATACGATGTGCCTTGGGACCGCCCATTTCCCGCAACGCGCTACCCCTGCTTCAGCGTCAATTGAATGAGCGCATCGGCCCGGTCGTGCCGGTCGAGGTCGCGGCAGGTCGCGATGATCTTCTCGAACTGCGCCGCCGGGATCGGCAGGCCCGGAATCAGGTCGCGGATGCGGCGCGCCTCCTCGTTGAAGTCCCACATGAACTCGCGCCCGGTGGACTGCCGGGTGTAGCTCTTGCCGTCCTTGGTGAAGATCGTGAAGCGAGGGCCGAAGAGCGTCATGCGGTGCGATGGGATGATCGTCACCCGCTTCATGAGCTCCAGCACTTCGGGCGGATCCGCCGCGCCGACGCCTCCGTCGCTGCCTTGTCCCCGCAGCACGGGGAAGCCGCGCTTCGCCACACCCCAGGCTGTGAAGTACGCGGTACCCCCCGGCTTCGTATTGAGGTCTTCTCTGCGGCTGGGGAATGCGGGGCTCGGATACTGCGTCTCGAGCCAGTTCACCACGGCTTCAACGCGATCCACGTTCTCGTAGCGGATGTCGTGTTCTTCGCACATCTTCGCCGGCACGTCGACGTGCGCGATGTTGTAGCCGGCGGTCGAATAGATGCGGTAGAGGGTCTCCAGGAACATCCAGTCCTTGCCGAGATTGGCGGTGATCTGGTCGAGGCTCGCCCGGGTGTCGCCGACGAAGCTGTAGGTGAGCCGCCCCTGGTTGTTGCCGGTGTAGGCGTGATAGAAACCGGCCTCGCCTTCGAGGACGGTTTCGCCTGCGACATGTCCCTGCTGTGCGAGCGCCACTGCCAGCATGGCGTTGCGCACCGCGCCACCTTCACGCAGCATCTTGCCGCCACCGCGCGGCCCTTCGATATTGCCCGCTGCGAGGCTCGCGCAGATTGCGATCGCGCTATTCATCTGGTCTTCGTTGAGACGCAGCATCTTCGCGGCGGCGACGGCGGGACCGAAGATGCCGAACACCGGGCCGGGGTGGAAACCCCGCGACATCACCGTCGGAATAAACTCGGCTGCCATCCGCTCCATGACCTCGTAACCGGCCGCAAGCCCGGTGAGGAAATCGCGTCCGGTGGCGCCCGCGACTTCCGCCCCGACGAAGGCCCCGGGGATGATGCTCGTGCCGGGATGCGTGAGCATGCGGAAGGAATCGAGCTTGCCGCCAGCCATCGCCATCTCCGAGTTGGCATACGCTGCGCCGCCCTTGGTGACACGCGAGCCGTCCACCATGATGGTGGCGCCTTTGCGCACCCCGGCTTCTTCCTCGGAGATGAACTTCACGGCCTGCTTGCCTGCCCGCGATTGCGAGCCCAGCAGCGCCGAGGCCAGGCCGTGAAGCGTGACGCCCTTGGCGCGATCGACGACCGCGGGCGGGAGATCCTCGTAGCGCAGATTGACGATCCACTGCGCGAGCTGCCGGCTGAGCGATGCCAT
>MEQT01000238.1 GCA_001770325.1 Betaproteobacteria bacterium RIFCSPLOWO2_02_64_14 | reverse complement strand
CGAGGCTCGTTCTGCGTTGGGCATCACTGCGTTCAGCCCAACCTACGCGTGCTCACCGCCACCGCCCTACGTAGGTTGGGGTGAACGAGGTGAACCCCAACAGTCGAGGCTCGTTCTGCGTTGGGCATCACTGCGTTCAGCCCAACCTACGCGTGCTCACCGCCACCGCCATACAGGTGTTCAGTGAACGACTCGGATTACAAACATGAAAGCCGGGGAAACATCAGGGGGCAGGGTGGGGCATCGTGGCTCGCACCAACGGAAGAGTTAAACTGAACTTATTCAGACCAGATTGCCATTATGACCATACGCTGCAAAGCCGCTGTCCTTCGCGCGATCGGAGCGCCACGCCCCTACGCGCGGTCTACGCCGTTGTCCATCGAGGAAATCACTCTCGCGCCGCCCAAGCCGGTCGAACTGCTGGTGCGCATCGCCGGCGCGGGGCTGTGCCACTCGGACCTGTCGGTGATCAACGGCGATCGTCCGCGCCCGGTGCCGCTGGCTCTGGGTCACGAAGGGTCCGGAGAGGTGGTCGAGGTCGGCTCGGCCATCGACGATGTCCGCGCCGGGGACCACGTGGTGTTCCAGTTCTCGGCGTCGTGCGGGCGCTGCCGGCGCTGTCTCGAGGGGCGGCCGCAGGTCTGTGAGCGCGCACGCGCGCCGAAGTCCGCCGGTGAGCTGATGGCGGGTGGCAGCCGCATCACCAGCCTCAACGGCGAGCGGATCGGCCATCATGGCGGCGTGTCCTGCATGTCCGAGTACGTGGTGGTCGATCGCGGCACCGTGGTCGTCGTCGATAAGGACATCCCGCTCGCGGATGCGGCGCTCTTCGGCTGCGCCGTCATGACCGGCGTGGGGGCCGTGATCAATACGGCGCGCATCCGCCCGGGAGACTCGGTCGCGATCCTGGGACTCGGCGGGGTGGGGCTCTCCGGCGTGCTCGGCGCGAGACTGGCCGGCGCCGAAACCATCATCGCGATCGACCGCGAGCCGGCCCGGCTGGAGGTCGCGCTCAGCGTCGGCGCCACGCATGCGGTATGCGCCCGGGATGCCGATTGCGTCGAACAGGTGCGCGATCTTACGGGCGGCGGCGTCGACTATGCCTTCGAATTGTCGGGCGGCGCCGATGCGATGGCCACGGCCTATGGGGTCGTCCAGTACGGCGGCACCGTGGTGATCTGCGGCTTGCCGCCGGCGACTTCTTCCTTCAGCATCAACCAGTGCGATCTCGTCGGTCAGGAGAAGTCCATACGCGGCAGCTACATGGGATCGTGCGTGCCGGTGCGCGACATTCCAAGGTTCATGCGCCTCTACCAGGAGGGCCGCCTGCCGGTCAACCGGTTGATCGATGGCTACATCGGGTTCGACGAAGTGAACGCGGGCTTCGACAAGCTGCAGGACGTCAAAGCCATCCGCCAGATACTCACGCCTCACGGAATCTAAAAAGGGGTCGGGAGTCTTTTCCGCGTTGAAAAGACTCCCGACCCCTTTTTGGTTATTCCGCCTTCATGCCGGCACGCTTGATGAGATCGGCATACTTTTTCAGATCGCTCGCGATCAGGGCCGCGAACGCCGCCGGCGTGCTGCCCGCTGCGTCAACGCCCTGAGTAGCAAGCCGGGTGCGGATCCCGGCATCGTTCAGCACCTTCGCAATCTCGCCGTTCAGGCGCGTCACCAACTCCGCCGGGGTCGCGCCGGGCGCCATCAGACCATACCAGAGAACGATCGAGTATCCCGGAACGCCAGCCTCGGCGACGGTGGGCAGTTCGGGAACGGCCGGCGAGCGTTTCTCGCCCGTGACCGCCAGCGCTCGCATCCGCCCCGAGCGAACGTGCGGCAGCACCCCGAGCGCGGAGCCGAAGGTGAGCGAAATCTGCCCGCTGATCACATCGGTCACCATGATCGCGGTGCCCTTGTACGGGATGTGCTGCATCTTCACTCCCGCCATCAGATCAAACAACGCGCCCGCCATATGTCCGACGGACCCGTTTCCGGATGAACCATAGGCAAGCTGTCCGGTGCGTGTCCGAGCCAATGCGATCAGGCCCCGCACATCCTTCGCCGGCACCGACGGATGCAAAGCCAGCACCATCGGCGAGGTGCCGACCAGGCTGATCGGCGCGAAATCCCTGATCGGGTGATAGGGCAGTTTGGGATAGAGGCTGGGATTGATCGCATGCACGTTGGGCAGGAGGATCAGCGTGTAGCCGTCCGGCGCCGAACGGGCAAGAATCTCGGCACCGACGATGGTATTGGCGCCGGGCCGGTTATCGACGAGCACATTCTGGCGCAGGTTCTCACCCAGCCTAGGCGCGATGGTGCGCGCCAGCGTATCGTTGCCGCCGCCGGGCGGGTAGGGCGAGATGATGCGCAACGGCTTGACGGGGAAAGTCTGCGCATGGCTCGCTGGGATTGCGCTGGCCATCATGATGGCCATCAAATGCAGTGTTCGCAGCATGTGCGTTCCTTTTCGCCTGAACATCATATACAGTCCCCTCGCGGGGCCTGGTGACTTTTTTTGCTCCCCCAAAGAAAGTCACCAAAGAAAGGGGGTCCCCGGTTCGCCGGTGAAATGGTCGGCAGCCGACGTTGCCGTGCATTTCACTTCCCTGCGCTCTTCGATCAGCCTGGCGGTCTGCGCAACTCACGAACCAACTCCGTGCTAACTACGACATCGTAGCTATTCCATCAAACCACAAACACCGACACTCTGGTTTGACAGTGCTCGACCGAAACCCCGATCTGATCTGCGACTGCTCGGCAGCTCTCAGGGGCCCCAAGGTCAAAAACGTGTTTAGCCTTCGTCTTTCATTCCTCCCCCCCGCTTGCGGGGGGAGGTTAGGAGGGGGGCAGCCAGAGATGGTCGATCGAAACGTCTGGATAGAAATAGGCAAACCCCGCCCGCTCGGCGTAATGGCGGTCCATGTTCGTGTCGCCAATATGGTAATACCGTTCCGCGCTGAACCCGGCTTTGACCCGATCGAGCTGGTGCTTCAACACGGTGAATGCGACGGCGATGTCGTGTTCCATCCACATGCGCTGCTGATGGCTCACCGGCCAGTCGGAGCAGCTCCCGATGATGTATCCCAGCTCCAGGGCTTGCCGCACCCGCGCCAGGGTGATGTAGCCCGGCGGGTCGCCGACCTCGAGCGTTCCGTCTATGTCAAAACTGATGAGCTTCGCCAAACGAGCTCTCCTTGTGTCTTGTCATCGCGGGCGCGTCATTGTCATTGCGAGGAGCGAAGCGACGAAGCAATCTCGCGGCTGGCCGCGGCTGCGTTGCCTGCAACGGGATTGCTTCGCTTCGCTCGCAATGACAACCTCTCTAACGCGGGTGCTTGCCGAACATGATCCAGCCGCCGCTGGGGGGCGTGGTGAACGCCGCCAGCGCGGTCTCGGCGCGCACCTTGACCTGACGCCGGCCAGCGGTGCCGCGGAGCTGCTCGATGCTGTCGGTGTACATGGCGCTGCGCACGCGCCCGGTGCCGAGGTTGCCGCCGCTGGAGCTGAAGGGATGCGGCCCGTGGACGCTGATATCGTCGGCGTAGAACCTCATGGCATCGCCGCGCTTCACGCCGTGCCACTGGAACGCCTCCAGGTAGAACTGGGTCATGACGGAGTAGCCGTCATAGGGGTTGAGGATATCGACGTCCTTCGGGCCGAGCCCCGCGCCCTCGTACATTCTTTTCGCTGCGCGGTCGGTCCACATCTCGATGACATCCAGGTCCGCCTGCGTGCTGGGCTGCTTGAAGCTGTGCTGCGAATGATTGAGCACGTAGACCGGCGTCTGGCGCATGTCCTTCGCGCGATCGGCAGTGGTGAAGAGATACGCAGTCGACGCTTGCACCGGGCGGTCGCAGTCCCAGATCCTGAGAGGATTCAGGATGAACCGCGAGGTGCAGTAGTCTTCAACAGTGATCGGCTCGATGCCATGGGTGGCGTTGAAGCCCCACGGCGTCAGCATGCCGTTCTTCTGCTGATTGATCACGAATGGGGCGAGATCATCGTGCGTGCCGCCGTACTTGATGCAATACTGATTGTGCGGGAAGGTGTTGATGAAGTCGTTCCCCCCGTGATTGCCCCATGGCACCGTCCACTGACGGGCGCCGCGCGCGTAATCGTCGGCGTTTTCGCCGCCGCGGCGGTACCGCCCCTCCAGGTTGCCGCAGGGATAGATCACGAGGCACGTGGTACACATCCCGTCGCCGACCGCCTGCGCCGCCATGCCGACCATTTCGCCGATGCTGGGCACACCCGTGGGGGCGAACTTGACGTTGCGGAACCCCATCGTCTTGATGAGCCACTCCGCGTTCACCAGCGTGAGTCCCAATTCGGAGTCGTAGGGCGGGGCGAAGTAGGGCCGCGGCGCCCACTTTGACGCGGAACCGCCGCTGGGGCCGGCGATATGGCTGTCGCAGCAGATGACGCCATCGACCTGGTCTGCCGTGACGCCGGCGTCGTCCATCGCCTTTTGACAGGCGAGGATGGAGTAGGCGCCCAGCGTCTTGTCCATCGAGACACCGTCCCAGCGCCGGTCCACCGGGGAATGCCCGTAACCCGCCACCGCGACCTTGCCCCGATGCTCCCAGACTCCCAGACCGTCTTTATCTCTTCGCCACGCGTAATTACTCGGAGTAGCCATTCGTCTCCTTACTTCATCAATAGCATAGACACGAAGGACGCGAAGGACGCAAAGGAAAGACGAAGAAATCGAGAACAGAATTCATCCTTCATCCTTCCGCCTTCATCCTTCAATTAACTACCCGCCATTCGTGGATCAACTGCCCCGGCGCCACTTCTTCGAATGTGACCTCGACGGCCGCACCCACCGGGACCTTGTAGGGCGGGGTGCCGGGAAGGTTGGAGTAGAAATTGATGGTCGGATCCTCGTCAAGCGTGACCATCGCCAGATTGTACGGCTGGTCGGGCATGCGCCGGTTGAGGCGGCCGTCCTCGATCACGATGTAGGTGGCGATGTGGCCTTTGCCGGAGACCTCTTTCCATTTAAGCTTGTCCGCCGATCCGCAGACCTGGCACGTCTTCTGCGGCGGATACTGCAGCTTGTCGCAGCCGGCGCAGTGCTGCAACATCAGGCGCCTGGCATTGACCGCATCCCAAAACGGTTTGCTCAATTCATCGGCTACCGGGATAAGCTTCGGCATCGTGTTGCTCCCTGCTTTGTCCAAATCACTTGTGGAATATAGGCCGGACGGGCGCATTGGCGCAACTGCGATTGATTTGCCGTGGTACTATTCTTCTCAATCCCGGGCGTCCACGGACAGAGTTGCGAACTGCATGGGCCGGAGCCCGGGGTTTTTCCGTCCAGGCAAACCAAGGGGAGTTTATGTCGCGACGCACGACTTTCTTGATGGGCGTAACGTTGTCATTGATCATGCTTGCGCCGTGCGCAATGCAAGCGGCGGACCCGTCGCCCGCAGCGAAAAAAGCGGCGAAGGGCGGGGCAGGCGCGAAACTGCAGCGCGGCAAGTATCTCGTGAAAATCGCCGGCTGCAACGATTGCCACACCGCGGGCTACATGGCGACCGCCGGCAAAGTGGACGAAAAGCAGTGGTTGATGGGCGACACGATGGGCTGGCGTGGGCCCTGGGGCACGACTTACGGAGTCAATCTGCGTGTCTATTTCGACAAGATCACGGAAGACCAGTGGGTGAAAATCGCGCGCGCCATCGAAACTCGGCCGCCGATGCCGTGGTTCGCGCTGCGCGAATTCACCGACCAGGATTTGCGCGCCGTTCACGCCTACGTCAAGTCGCTGGGACCGGCGGGCGGCCCGGCGCCGGCCTATGTGCCGCCCGACAAGGAACCCAAACCGCCGTTCGCGCAGTTTCCCTCGCCGCCGCCGGCGAAAAAGTAAGTGAGCGCCGGATGAGCGAAACGAAACAGGAGCGCGCATGCTGACAGGCACGGTGCAATGGACGGCGCAGGAACGGGTGGTGCACGGCATGCCCGCGGCGGAAGCCGTGCCCGCGGAGATCGAGCGCATCGGCGCCAAGCGCGTGCTGCTCACCACCACGCGCTCGCTCACGAATAGCCGGCTCGTCCGGGAGGTGACCTCGGCCCTGGGCGACCGTTGCGTCGGCCGGTTTTCCGCGATCCACGCCCACTCACCGCGTGAAGCCGTGATCGCCGGCGCCGCGCTCGCGCGCGAAGTGGAAGCGGACCATCTGCTCGCCGTCGGCGGGGGCTCGGTGGTCGATGCGACCAAGACCATGCTGATCGCGTTGTGGCGCGGAGTGCGCGACGTCGACACACTGTCGACGCTCGCGCCAAAGCGTGGCGCGGCGCCCCTGACGCCGCTCGACTCCGACCGGATGCGCATGACGGCGGTGCCGACGACGTTGTCCGCCGCCGAATTCACCAGCAGTGCGGGGATCACCGACGTCCAGCGCAAGGTCAAGCTCTCGTTCAGCCATCTCCGGATGGCGCCCATCGCCGTAATACTCGATCCGGCGGCGACGCTCGAGACGCCGATGGAACTGATGCTCTCGACCGGCATGCGCGCGATGGATCACGCGGTCGAGCGCTGGTGCTCGATCCGGTCACATCCGCTTAGCGACGGCCTCGCGCTGCAGGCGATGGGGATGCTCGCAGAGAACCTGCCGGCGATCCGGGCACGCCCCGACGACCTGGAGCCGCGCCTTACCTGCCAGCTTGGGGCGTGGCTCACGC
>MEQT01000237.1 GCA_001770325.1 Betaproteobacteria bacterium RIFCSPLOWO2_02_64_14 | reverse complement strand
TTGACACCGATATCACCATTATCATAAATCCCTATAAACCGGTCCAGGGCGACTTTCCAAGAAGTCTGTTATCGGATATTGCTCTTTTTTCGGCAAGGTCACACAATACTATCACTCTCATGGGCAACCCCTTCCTTTTGGAAACCCCGGGAGAGTGCGAAATCAAAGGGGTGCTGGTGCATGGCATTGAGGGAAAGACGCCCGAAGAAATCTTGTTTCGCATTGACAGCGAACATATGAGCGTCGCCCATCTTGGATCCGGAAAAACGCCTCTTGGCAACCAGCAAATTGACGCCCTTCAAGGCGTGGATATTCTTATTTTGCCTGTCGGCGGCGTCGAGGTATGCGCGTATGGTCTGGAGTTCGGTCGGCGCCTCACCAGCATCGTCCTCTCCGCCCGCGAGCCAGGCGAGGCCCGTTGCGGCCAGATGCTTGCAGCACTCGCCGTCGCGTCCCAGCGGGCAGGTGCAATCCCAGTCCAGTTCCCGCCCGTCCAGCCACAGCCGCACCGCATAGGGCCGGCTGCCTCGCACGCGCGCCGAAATCTCTTTCTCGCCGGCGCGCAGCCGGCTTACCGCGCCGTGCCGGAAGTACTCGAGTCCGCGCTCGAAATACCGGTCGCCGGCCAGTTCCTCGAGGGCTGACTCGGTGAGGCGGTCGGCGAGGGTGCGAGCTGCCATCGTTTTTCGTGGTGGCGTTGTTCGAAGCGTGATTTTCGATCCGCGGTGAGTTGCGCCGTGGCGGCTACCTACCAATCTCCCTCACCCCTACCTCTCTCCGGGGGGAGAGGGGAACAAGTTTGCAGCCCCGATTCGCGGCGCATATGTGTCGTGGTGTAGGACAGGGTGCGACTCGCCCGCGCAGGATCAGGCGGCCATCGTCCTGACGTGCCCGTGCGCGCCGTATTTCAGAATGCGCTTGTCGCGCGTCACGAGGACCGCGTTTCTGACGCGGGCGGTCGCCACCAGAAAGCGGTCCGCCGGGTCGGCGTGGAAGGTTCCGGGCAGGTTGCAGCTTTCGACCGCGATTTCCGGCTCCAGCCCCACCAGTTCGAAATCGGGACGGTCAAGCGCCTGCCTGATCCATTCAGACACGGGAATCGGCAGTTCGAGCCGCCCCCTGCTTTCCAGCAACGCGATTTCCCAGACCGATACCACGGAAATCCGGATCGCCTGGCGTGAACCGGCGTTCTCGATCACGCGCATGGCGGCCGGCTTGATGCGCCCCGGTTCGCCATGCGCAAGCCAGATCCAGACGTGCGTGTCGAACAGAAGCGGGAGATCCGGCTTCATTTGCCGCGGCGTTTGCGGGTGCGGGGATACAGATTCGGCTCGGTTCCGGCCTCGGCCTCCCACTCGACGTCAATGGGGCTTTCAATGTCGCCCACGTAGGTGATGGTTCCGGCCATATATCCGAACAACGGCCTGCGCGGTTCGGGCTCCACGGCTACCAGCTTCGCGACCGGCTTGCCGCGTTTGGTGATGATGATCGGCTTGCGCGTCTTCGCGATCTCGTCCATGAGCTTCAGACACTTTGCCTTGAACTCCGCGGCGGAGATTTCCATCGTCGCTCCTTTCGTGACCATATCGAGTGGTCATGAGTGTACTCTTTCCCGGGACACTGCCGCAAGCTCGTCGCAGTCGATCGGCTTGCCGATCACCGGTCATGGACCGGGATAGTGCGCCAGCGCCAGCCGCAGGCGTTCGGCTACCGCTCCGCGCAGCGTGTCGGGGGAGATGACTTCCGCGTCCGGGCCGTGCCTGAGGATGTCCATCACCAGTTCGCGCGGGTCGCGGTAGGGGATGCGCAGTTCGTAGCTGCCGTCGGTGAGGAACTGGCCGATCTGATTGGGATGCCAGCGTTCGTCCGCCACCCAGCGGGCATGCCCGGCGGAGAAGCGCAGCACGGCAATCTTGTTGGCCTTGCCGGAGAAGATGCCGTAGCTGCTGGCGAAGTATTCGTCGAGTTCCTTGTCAGGGACGGCGTCGGCGGCTTCATCGAGTTCGCGCGCCTTGCGGACGCGATCCACCGAGAATGTCCGCAGGCCCTTGCGCAGGTGGCAATATCCGTCCAGGTGCCAGTTGTCGCGGTAGTGGACGATCCGCTGCGGGGATACGACGCGCTCGGTGGCCCGGTCGCGCTCGCGGCCGTGATAGACGATATGCAGCTTGTGCCGTTGCAGCGTGGCGCTCGCCAGCACCTGGAACCATTCGCCGGTTGGGCGGGATGCCATGCCGAGCACGCGCACGCGGCTCGCGGCCTCGGTCAGGCCCAGACGCCGGTGCTCAAGGAGTTCCTTGACCCGCTTCGCGAGCGGGCCAAGATGGTCACCAAGCAGGCCGGGTTCGAGGCTTTCGAGCAGGCGGTCGAAGACGAGCAGGGCCTGCAATTCCTTCGCGTTGAACCACATGCCCGGAAGCTCGTGGGTGCCGCCGGCGACATCACGCCGGTAATAGTATCCGCCAGTGTCGTCGTCGTATTCGATCGGTGCGCCCAGGAAATCGCGCATGGCGCGGATCAGGCGGTAGACCGTGGGCTCGGAGCAACTATCCAGGCGCGCCATGAGATCCGTGCGGGAAATCGGCGTGCGGCGATCGCGCAGGATCTTGTGCAGCTCGTAGATGCGGTCGAACTTGTCCACGGAAGAAGTTCGCGATCGACAAGCACGCTCACGAACTTCTTTAGCGTACACCGATGCTATTCAGTGGGGCAACAAGTATCTAGGCGTTTGTCGGAACTTGTCCGGACAAACTCCTCACGACAAACGATATTCGCGGCGCGGCTCCTCGACTGCCCAGCGAAGCTTTTCCGCGAGCCGATTGCCGATGCCTCTGACCGACTGCAACTCTTCGGAGTCGGCATCGACGACGGCTTCGATACTGCCAAATCGCTCGATCAGCCGGCGCGCCTTCGCGGGGCCGATTCCCGGAAGGCCCTGGAGAATGAAAAGCTGCCGGGCGCGTTTTCCGCGCGGGCGGTAGCCGTGGCGTGGCAGCGCACCCGTGGCAACCGTCCGCCCCTGCCGGGCCGCGAACAGCATCGTGTTGACCGTTTCAGTCGGTGTGCGCGCACGCAGCAGCGGTACGCCGCAGAACAGCGACACCGTCACCAGCGCTCCCTGGATCGCCTCCCAGCGCATGCCGCATCCGCCGAAATCCTGCGCCGTGCCTTCCAGAATCAGCGCCGGCTGGAGCTTCGTCGCAGACAGCCTCAGTGCTTGCTGGAACAACCGGCCGTCGATGATCGCCGCCACCAGGTCCTTCAGGGTCTTGCGCTCAAAAACGAACCGGCTGTCGAGGAGATAGTCGCCAAGCTTGAGGCGCGACACGGTCACGTGGAAACCGGCGGATTGCCGGAGGAGTTCCAGCACCGGGCCCCCGCGCTCGCGATCATCCACCTGGATTGAAAATGCCTTGGCTTGAGGGCCATCGTCCATTCCGCCGTAACGCAAAGCGCAGCAGTTCGGTGGACAAACGCTGGGGAGGGAGACTATTCTCGAATGCGTGGCATTCCGGCCAGTCGTTCGGAAAGTTCCCGCATTTCCTCTTGCGCCAGGATGATTTCTTCGAGTGTCAGCGCGGCCCACCGCCGCAGTTGCTCGCGCCGCGCGCCCTCCCAGGTCGTCAGGCTCCAATCGATCGGGTCCGGGTGCGTTTCAGTGTCCGGCATCGTCTTTCAGTCTCATGCGCAGATAACGGCTGTCACCGTTTCCGGAATGCCAATTTCGGGTTACTCCGCGAAAAACTCTTTCACCTTGTAGCTCCGGCCGTGCCTGCGGCACTTAACATGCGAACGACGCATGTTAGCTTTCACTGAAAGGTGCGGAACATCACGAATCGAAGAATTCCCGCACCTTTTCCATCCACGACTTGGCGCGGGGATTGTGGCGGCCGGAGTCCTTGTGGTTGATCGTCTCGAGTTCCTGCAGGAGTTCCTTCTGCCTGGCGGTGAGATTGACTGGAGTTTCGACCATGACGTGACACATCAGGTCGCCGTGCGCGTTGGAACGCACACCCTTGATGCCCTTGCCGCGCAGCCGAAAGACCTTGCCGGTCTGGGTTTCCGGCGGCACCTTGATCTTGGCCGACCCGTCCAGCGTCGGAATCTCGATCTCTCCGCCGAGCGCGGCGGTCGTGAAGCTGATCGGCATCTCGCAGTGCAGGTCGTTGTGGTCGCGCTGAAAAACAGTGTGGGGCTTGATGTGGATGACGACGTAGAGATCGCCCGGCGGACCGCCGTTCACCCCGGCTTCACCCTCGCCCGAGAGCCGGATCCGGTCGCCTTCGTCCACCCCCGATGGAATTTTGACCGCCAGGGTCTTGTGCTGTTTGACGCGTCCCGCGCCCTGGCACGCAGTGCAGGGCGAGGCCACGATCTTGCCGCTGCCGTGGCAGCGCGGGCAGGTCTGCTGGATCGAGAAGAAGCCCTGCTGCATGCGCACCTGACCGTGCCCGCCGCAGGTGGTGCAGATGGTGGGAGCCGTGCCCGGTTTGGCGCCGCTCCCGTGGCAGATGCCGCATTCCTCGAACGCCGGAATGCGGATGCGCGTTTCGGTGCCGCGCGCCGCTTCCTCCAATGACACTTCGAGGTTGTAGCGCAGGTCGGCGCCCCGATAGACTTTGGAGCGGGAACGGCCGCCACCGAAAATGTCGCCGAAAATGTCGCCGAATGCGTCGGCGAAGTTGCCGAAACCGGCGCCCGCGCCCGCGGCAGCCGAGGGATCGACCCCGGCGTGCCCGTACTGATCGTATGCCGCGCGCTTGTGCGCGTCAGACAGAATCTCGTAGGCTTCCTTCGCTTCCTTGAAATGTTCCTCCGCCCTGGGGTTGTCCGGATTGCGATCGGGATGCCACTTCATGGCGAGCTTGCGGTAGGCCTTCTTGACGTCCTCGTCGGAGGCGTCCCGGTTCACGCCGAGCACTTCGTAGTAGTCTTTTTTCGCCATGGCTCAGAATTGAGGATACAGGATTGGGGATTGAGTGAACGACAAAAAAGACCGAGGGGAGGGCTTGCGCCTTCCCCTCAATCCTCGATCCTCAATCCTCGATCCTATTTCTTGCCGTCTTTCACTTCTTCGTATTCTGCATCCACCACGTTGCCGTCGTCTTTCTTGCCGCTTGCGGCATCTCCCGCCTTGCCGGCATCGCTGCCCGCGCCGGCTTGTTGCTTCGCCTGCTCGTCCTTGTACATCTGCTCGGCGAGCTTGTGCGCGGCCTGGGCGAGCGCCTGGGTCTTCGCTTCGATCGTGTCCTTGTCGTCGGCTTTGAGCGCTTCTTCCGCTTCCTTCAACGCCGCCTCGATCTTCGCTTTCTCGTCGGCGCCGACCTTGTCGCCGTAGTCCTTCAGCGACTTCTTCACGGAGTGCACCATGTGGTCGCACTGGTTGCGCGCCTCCACCAGTTCGCGCGCCTTCTTGTCTTCCTCGGCGTGCGCTTCGGCGTCCTTCACCATGCGCTTGATCTCGTCCTCGGTCAGGCCGCTCGAAGCCTGGATCTTGATCTTGTTTTCCTTGCCCGTCGCCTTGTCCTTCGCCGACACATGCAGGATACCGTTCGCGTCGATGTCGAACGTGACTTCGATCTGCGGCATGCCGCGCGGCGCGGGCGGGATGTCGGTCAAGTTGAACTGGCCGAGCGACTTGTTGTCGCGTGCCATCTCGCGCTCGCCCTGGAGCACGTGGATCGTCACCGCCGTCTGGCTGTCGTCCGCCGTCGAGAACACCTGGTTCGCCTTGGTCGGAATCGTGGTGTTCTTCTGGATGAGCTTGGTGAGCACGCCACCCAGCGTCTCGATGCCGAGAGAAAGCGGCGTAACGTCAAGCAGCAGCACGTCCTTCACGTCGCCCTTCAGCACGCCGGCCTGGATCGCGGCGCCGACCGCGACGGCTTCGTCCGGGTTCACGTCCTTGCGCGGTTCCTTGCCGAAAAAGGCCTTGACCTTATCCTGCACTTTCGGCATGCGTGTTTGCCCCCCGACCAGGATCACGTCCTCGATCTCGGAGAGCTTGACGCCGGCGTCCTTCACGGCGATCTCGCACGGCCGGATGGTTTTCTCGATGAGTTCCTCGACCAGCGACTCGAATTTCGCGCGCGTGATCTTGATGCCGAGATGCTTCGGTCCCGACTGGTCGGCCGTGATGTAGGGCAGCGTCACCTCGGTCTGCTGCGAACTGGAGAGCTCGATCTTGGCTTTTTCCGCCGCGTCTTTCAGGCGCTGCAGCGCGAGCATGTCCTTGCGCAGATCGAGACCGCTCTCTTTCTTGAACTCGTCGCACAGGTAGTCCATCAGGCGCTGGTCGAAATCCTCACCGCCGAGGAAGGTGTCGCCGTTGGTGGACAGCACTTCGAACTGATGCTCGCCCTCGACTTCGGCAATTTCGATGATCGAAATATCGAAGGTGCCGCCGCCGAGGTCATAGACTGCGATCTTGCGGTCGCCCTTCTTCTTGTCGAGGCCGAACGCGAGCGCCGCCGCCGTGGGCTCGTTGATGATGCGCTTGACATCCAGACCGGCGATGCGGCCGGCGTCCTTGGTCGCCTGGCGCTGGGAATCGTTGAAGTACGCGGGCACCGTGATCACCGCTTCCGTGACCGGCTCGCCGAGATAATCCTCGGCGGTCTTCTTCATCTTGATCAGCACCTGCGCCGAGACTTCGGGCGGGGCGATCTTCTTGCCGCGCACTTCGACCCAGGCATCGTTGTTGTCGGCCTTGACGATCTTGTAGGGCATCAGGTCGAGGTCCTTCTGCACCTCTTTTTCCTCGAACTTGCGGCCGATGAGGCGCTTGATCGCGTACAGCGTGTTCCGCGGATTCGTGACCGCCTGGCGCTTGGCCGGCGCGCCGGTGAGGATCTCGCCATCGTCCATGTAGGCGACGATCGAGGGTGTGGTGCGCGCGCCTTCGGAGTTTTCGATGACCTTGGGCTGCCCGTTTTCCATGACGGCCACGCACGAGTTGGTCGTTCCCAGGTCAATGCCGATGATCTTTGCCATGTCTGCCTCTCGATTCGTCCCAAATAGGGATGACTATCTGCGATATGGGGATAAAGCCTCAGTTTTCAACGCTCTTCGCTTTCGCCACCATGACCAGGGCCGGCCGCACCACGCGGTCGTGGAGCAGGTACCCTTTCTGCAGGACCTGGAGCACGGTATTGGGCTCGGCATCGGACTCGACTGCGCCGATTGCCTGGTGCCGGTGCGGATCGAACTTCTGGCCTGCCGGGTTGATCTCGGTGAGGTTGAACTTCTCGAACACCGACTTCAGTTGCCTGAGGGTGAGTTCGACGCCGCTCTTGAGGCCTTCAACCGCCGGGGTTTCGACCGCGAGTGCGGCCTCCAGGCTGTCCTTGACCGGAAGCAGTTCCGAGGCGAAATTCTCGAGCGCGAACTTGTGGGCGTTGGCGACCTCCACCTGCGCTCGCTTGCGGATGTTGTCGGCGTCGGCCTTGGCCCGCAGCCAGGCGTCGTGATGCTCCTGCGCCGCGAGTTCCGCCTTCTTCAGCAGCTCACCAGCGCCGGGCATCACCTCAATGGTTGATGGGGCATCCGAGGATGCATTCGATGGCGCCGGCTCCGTCTGCTCGGAGAGCGCGGTTTCGCCATCCGCCTGCCGTATTTCCGGGGTGTCCCGCATGCGTAAACGCCTCCACGTAACTCTCTTGAGTTGGGGACTAGAGAAAGGAATTCAAGGCACCCGCGCTAACCTGATAGGTGGTTGTTTTTCGACATTATTATGACTTTGCTGCGCGCCGGCGGGGCGGGATCAGCGATCCTCGGCCGCTGCCTGCATTCCATCAGCGCGATCGCAGGGCGCACCGCGGATCATAGCCCATCCCGGCTCATCGATGCCGGAATTGGACAGGAACGTGCGCTGCGTCTATGCTTTTTTCAGTTATGACAAAATTGCGATCGGTCGTTGATTTGCGCGATGAAGCGCCTGCCCGCGTGGGAGGTGCCGCGTTTGCGCAGGCCCGGCAACTGAGGCGCGGTGATACGCTGAGGCTGCTGGTGTCGCAGGAGCCGTCGCTTATGATGCAGAGCCTCAACCTGCAGTTGCGCGGTAATCTGGCCTGGACGATTGCCGTAGCGGAATGCGGCTGGCAGGTCGAGGTGCAGCACCGCGCCGAGACCCCGGCGCAGGATTTGCTCGACTTGCTCGCACGCGAACATAAGCGCCTGGATCAACTGATGGCCCGTCTCCTGCAGCGGGTGAATGGGCCCGACAGGGTGGAACTGGCGCCGGTGTATACGGAGTTCGCGGCGTTGTTGCGACGCCATATTTCATTCGAGAATAAAGAACTCGCGCCACTGTGTGCCGCGGGCGAACCGCGGACCCCGGACGCGCCTACCGCCATCATGCTGCGCGAGCACGAGGAGATCCTGCGCCAGCTCTCGGTGATCGAGGAAAGCATTGCCGCGGATGATCGGGGGGAAGTCAGCGCGTTTGTCGCGATTCTTTCGGGCACGCTCGCGAAACACGAGCACCGCGAGGAGAATGGACTCTTTCCGCGATGGCGACAGGCGCTGTCGGTGCTTTCACCGCAGGCACGCGCCGATCTTCTGGTGCGCGCCGCTTCCGGACCGGAAGGTTAGTCCTTTCTTGCGGGGAATAGCAGGGCGGTCGCCGCCCAGCTGATGAGGCTGTAGACGATTGCGCCGAACACCGCGGGCCAGAAACCGGCGACGTGGAAACCCTTCACGAACGACGCCACGAACCAGAACAGAAGTCCGTTGATGACGAAGATGAACAGGCCGAGGGTGATAAGGGTGAGCGGGAGGGTCAGCAATACGAGGATCGGCCGGATCACGGCGTTGATCAGTCCCAGGATCAGCGCGGCGATCAGCGCGGTGTAAAAACCGTCGATCCGGATCGAATCGAAAACATAGGGGAGCGCGAGCAGCGCGACGGCGTTGATGATCCAGACGACGAGAAGCTTCATCACGGATCGTCAGTGACTCGCGCCCATCGCCATCGCCCGCATGCGCGAGGCTTCAAGCGCCTCGGGCGGCGGTGCAGCGAGCCAGCCCTGCAGTTCGCTGGCGACGATGTCGGTCAGTGCGTGGACCCAGTCGTTGCGCTCGTTCAGGCACGGGATGTAATGGAAGTCCTTGCCGCCCGCCTGCAGGAATACGGTCTTGCCTTCGATCGCGATTTCTTCGAGCGTTTCCAGGCAGTCGGACACGAAGCCCGGACAGACCACGTCGACCCGGCCCAGATTCTGCCTGCCGAACTGCGCCAGCACCTCGGCTGTATAGGGCCTGAGCCACTCGGCGCGCCCGAAACGGGACTGGAAGGAAATGACGTATTGCTCGGGTTTAAGCACCAGCGTTTCAGCGAGCAAGCGCGCGGTCTTCTGACACTCGCAATGGTACGGATCGCCCCGGTCCAGCGTAAACCGCGGCACGCCGTGAAAACTCATGACCAGTTTGTCGGGCCGGCCCGTCTTCATCCAGTAGTCGCGGACGTTCTGTGCCAGCGCGCTGATGTAACCCGGGTGGTCGTGGAAGTTGCGCACCGTGCGGAGCGCCGGCATGTTGCGCGCATGCGAAAGACTCGCGAACACCTGCGTCAAAGCCGAGCCCGTGGCGCTCGTGGAGTACTGGGGATATAGAGGCACCATCAGGATACGGTCGCAGTTCTGCGCCTTGAGTTCTGCGAGCTTTTCCGGGATCGAAGGGTGCCCGTAACGCATGGCGTAGTCGGTCACCAGCGGAAACCGGGTGCGCTCGCCGAGGTAGCCGCGCAGCAACGTCGCCTGCCGCGCCGTGTGAACCTTGAGGGGCGGGCCGTCGCCCATCCATACCTGGGCATAGCGCTCGGCGGATTTCTTCGGCCGGGTCCTGAGCACGTAGCAATGCAATATCGGCAGCCACAGGATACGCGGCAGCTCAACAACGCTCGGGTCGGACAGGAACTCGCGCAGATAGCGGCGCACGGCCTGCGGCGTCGGGGCATCGGGCGTTCCGAGGTTGACCAGCAGCACGGCGACCTTGGGGGGGTTGCCGTGACTGAACGGCGGCTCGGGAGCATAACGGGGCACGCGCTATGCCCCGAGTGCTGAGTGCCGAGTGCTGAGTGATGAGCGGAAGCCCGCGTCCTGCAACCCGTTGTCCGCCTCGCCCCTCACGCATGCCCCCATCACTTGTTTGCCAGCGCGCTGGAGAGCAGCTTGGCGGTGATATCGACGATCGGGATGATCCGCTCGTAGGCCATGCGCGTGGGACCGATGACGCCCACCGTGCCGACCACCTTGCCGTCGGCCTCGTAGGGCGCCGTGACCACGCTGCACTCGTCGAGGGGCGTGAGCCCGGATTCCCCGCCGATGAAGATCTGGACTCCATGGGCGTGGCTACTGATGTCGAGCAGCTGCAGCAGGGTGGCCTTGCGCTCGAACAGGTCGAACAGGCGCCGCAGGCTTGTCATGTTGGATGACAGTTCCTGCACCCCGAGCAGGTTGCTCTCGCCCGAGATCACGAGCTCTTCGGCGGATTCGCTTGCCGCCTGGCTGCCCGCATCGAGCGCGGCGGTCATGAGCCGGGTCATGTCCTCGTGCAATTCCTTCAATTCCTCGTTCACCCGTTTCTTGACCTCTTCAAAGGTGAGGCCGACGTAATTCTGGTTGAGAATGTTGCCAGCCTCGGTCAGCTCGGAGGGGCTGTACGACCGGTCCGTGAAAATGATGCGGTTCTGCACGTCACCATCCGGTGTGACCAGGATGAGCAGAATGCGCTTTTCGGAGAGCTTGAGAAACTCGATGTGCCTGAAGCCGGCGCTGCGGCGTGGAGTCACTACCACGCCCGCGAAACGGGTGAGATCCGAGAGGATCTGCGATGCCGAAGCCACCAGTTTCTGCGTGTTGTCCGGGTGCAGCTGCTCTTCCAGGTGGCTGATTTCCACCGTGTCGAGCGGCCTCAAGGTAAGCAGCGTGTCCACGAAGAAGCGATAGCCGCGCGCGGTGGGAACCCGGCCCGCCGAGGTGTGCGGGCTTGCAATGAAGCCCAGGTCCTCCAGGTCGGCCATGACGTTGCGAATGCTGGCGGGGGAAAGATCGAGCCCCGAGTAGCGGGACAGCGCCCGCGAACCGACGGGCTGCCCATCGACGATATAGCGCTCAACCAGCATCTTGAGCAGGAGCTGGGCGCGGTCACCGAGCATCGGGGTGTTGTGCACCGAACTATTCTACACAAATGGACGGAGTGGTAAACCGTGCGGGGCAATCGCCATTGTCTGCGGACCTACCCCCTTCCTTCTCGCCCCAAACGTTAATCCCTCAACCCTGAACCGTCCTAATATGGTTTAATTCGCGCATGCAGCGTGCCTTCAAAACGATCGCGCTGATCGGCAAGTACAAGAGCCCGGAAATCGCGGAACCGTTGCTCAAACTAGGCCGCTTCCTGGAGGAGCGCAAGGTGCGGGTGCTGCTGGATAAGCTGACGGCGTCGCATATCGGTGACTGCCCCTACCCGGTGCTGACGCTGGAGGAACTCGGCAAACAGGCGGACCTCGCCATCGTTATCGGGGGCGACGGCACCATGCTCAACATCGCACGCACGTTCGCCCCGCACGATGTGGCTCTGGTGGGCGTGAACCAGGGGCGGCTCGGGTTTCTCACCGACATTTCCATCGACACCATGTTCGACACCATCGGCGCGATGCTCGATGGCGAATTCGTCATCGAGGCCCGCATGCTGCTGCACGGCGAGATTTTCCGCGCCGCGCAGCGGTTATTCGACGTCCTGGCGTTCAACGACGCGGTCGTGAGCAAGGGACTGAAAGGCAGCATGATCGAATTCGAGGTCCGTATCGACGGGCAGTTCGTCTACAACCAGCGCGCCGACGGCCTGATCGTGGCGACGCCAACCGGCTCGACCGCCTACGCCTTGTCCGCCGGCGGGCCCATCGTGCATCCGTCGCTTTCGGTGATCGCGCTCGTGCCGGTATGTCCGCACACCTTGTCGAATCGCCCCATCGTGATCAGCAGCGATAGCACGGTCGAAATCATCGTTCGTGGCGCAGACGATCCCCACGCCCACTTCGACAGCCACTCTCACTTCGACCTGCAGGAGGGTGACAGGATCGTGTTGCGCCGCCATGCGCACGGCATCAGTCTGTTGCACCCGGCCGGGCACCGCTATTACGGGATGCTGCGCGAGAAGCTCAACTGGAACAGGGACTGAGAGGCGTGACCCGTGATCCGTGACTCGTGACCCGACAAGTCTCAAGACACCATGTTGAATCCCCCTTGTCACCAGTCACCGATCACCAGTCACGCAGTGTCTGTCAGTGTTATCTGCCGCGGGAACACGGCACATGCTTCGTTCTCTGAGCATTCGTGATTTCGCGATCGTTGATCGCCTGGAGCTCGAGTTCGCGCCGGAATTCACGGCACTGACCGGCGAGACGGGAGCCGGCAAGTCGATCCTGATCGAAGCGCTCGCACTGGCGCTCGGGGACCGGGCCGACGCCTTGGCGGTGCGCGAGGGCGCAGAGCGTGCCGAAGTCAGCGCCGAGTTCGATGTTGACGCCAATGTGCGCCTTGCACAATGGCTGGCAGCGAACGCGCTCGGCAGCGACGATGGTGCGTGCCTGATGCGCCGGGTCGTCGATCGTGCGGGGCGCTCCCGCGGTTTCTTGAACGGCAGGGCGGTGACGCTCGCGCAGTTGCGGGAGGCCGGCGAACTTCTGATCGAAATTCACGGCCAGCATCAACATCAATCCCTGTTGCGCCCGCCTACGCAGCGGGATCTGCTGGATGCGTACGGCGAGCTTGGGACGCTGGCGGAGGACGTTGCCCGAGCCTTCGACGAGTGGATTCGCCGGCGAGAGCAGAGAATGCGGTTCGAACGCGATGCGAGCGCGTTGGCGGCCGAACGCGAGGAACTCGCCTGGCGGGTGCGTGAACTGGAAGCATTGGGTTTCAGCAGCGAAGAATGGGAGGCGCTCCGGGTCAATGCGGTGCTTGCGCGCTGCGCCATGCACGGCGTCCAGTCGCTGCTCCACCTCGCGCAGCCGACCGGGATCGATCTCCA
>MEQT01000236.1 GCA_001770325.1 Betaproteobacteria bacterium RIFCSPLOWO2_02_64_14 | reverse complement strand
GCCGCCGTCAGCGTCGTCTTCCCATGATCCACGTGCCCAATCGTGCCCACATTCACGTGCGGCTTCTTACGCTCAAACTTGCCCTTGGCCATAATTCGCTTCCTTCGCCGTTACTTTTTCCCCGATCCTGGACCTTTGTCGGGATTGTCGCGATTGATGATTCCGTCTGCGATGTTTTTCGGTGCTTCGGAGTAGTGCTTGAATTCCATGGTGTAGGTCGCCCGCCCCTGCGTCAGCGACCGCAACGTCGTCGAATAGCTGAACATTTCCGCAAGCGGCACCTCGGCGCGCACCACCTTGCCGCCGCCCGCCATGTCCTCCATGCTTTGGATCATGCCGCGCCGCGAGTTGAGGTGGCCCACCACGTTGCCCATGAAATCTTCCGGCGTCTCCACCTCAACCGCCATGATCGGCTCCAGCAGTGCCGGATTCGCGCGGCGCAGGCCTTCCTTGAACGCGATTGAACCCGCCATCTTGAACGCATTCTCGTTGGAGTCGACCTCGTGATACGAGCCGTCGAACAGCGTCACCTTGACGTCGACCACCGGGAAACCGGCGAGCACGCCGTTCGGAATCGCGTCCTTGATGCCCTTCTGCACTGCCGGGATGTACTCGCGCGGCACCGATCCGCCCTTGACCGCGTCTACGAATTCGTAGCCCTTGCCCGCCGGGTTGGGCTCGACCCTCAGCCACACGTGGCCGTACTGCCCGCGGCCGCCCGACTGCTTCACGAACTTGCCCTCGACCTTGTCGCAGATCTTGCGGATGGTTTCGCGATAGGCCACCTGCGGCGCGCCCACATTGGCCTCGACGCCGAACTCGCGCTTCATGCGGTCCACGATGATCTCGAGATGCAGCTCGCCCATGCCGGAAATGATGGTTTGCCCAGACTCCTCGTCGGTGCGCACGCGGAACGACGGATCTTCCTGCGCCAGACGATTGAGCGCGATACCCATCTTCTCCTGATCGGCCTTGGTCTTGGGCTCGACGGCAACGTGTATCACCGGCTCCGGAAACTCCATCTTCTCGAGCGTGATGATCTTTTCCGGGGTACACAAGGTGTCCCCGGTGGTCGCTTCCCTGAGGCCAACTGCGGCCGCGATGTCGCCGGCGCGCACTTCCTTGATTTCCTCGCGGGTGTTGGCATGCATCTGGAGTATGCGTCCGACCCGCTCCTTGCGGCCCTTGACCGGGTTGTAGACGGTGTCTCCCGAATTCACGACCCCCGAGTAAACCCGGAAGAAGATGAGTTGCCCGACGAACGGGTCCGTCATGATCTTGAACGCAAGGCCCGAGAATGGGGCATCGTCGCTGGCCGGACGGCCCTCGATTTCGCCGTCATCATTCACTCCCTTCACCGGCGGAATGTCCGCCGGCGACGGGAGGTAGTCGATCACGGCGTCGAGCATCGCCTGCACGCCCTTGTTCTTGAAAGCGGAACCGCACAACATCGGGAAAATCTCGTTATTGATGGTGCGGGTGCGCAGCCCGTGCTTGATTTCGGCCGCCGACAGTTCTCCGCCCTCGAGGTACTTGTTCATCAGTTCCTCGTTGGCTTCGGCAGCGGCCTCCACCATCTTCTCGCGCCATTCCTTGCACGGGCCCAGCATTTGCGCAGGAATCTCGCGTTCTTCGTACTTCATGCCCTGCGTGCTTTCGTCCCAGTAAATCGCCTTCATGCGGACGAGGTCGACCACCCCTTCGAACCCGTCTTCCGCGCCGATCGGCAACTGGATCGGGACGGGAATCGCCTTGAGTCGCGCCTTGACCTGGTCGTAGACGCGCATGAAGTCCGCCCCCGACCGGTCCATCTTGTTGACGAAGAACAGGCGCGGAACGTGGTACTTGTTGCCTTGCCGCCACACGGTTTCGGTCTGCGGTTGCACGCCGCCGACGGCGCACAAAACGGTGCACGCGCCATCGAGCACGCGGAGGCTCCGCTCCACCTCGATCGTAAAGTCGACGTGACCCGGAGTATCAATGATGTTGACCCGATGCTCGGGATAGTGGTTGTCCATCCCCTTCCAGAAGCACGTCGTTGCCGCAGAGGTAATGGTGATGCCGCGCTCCTGCTCCTGTTCCATCCAGTCCATGATGGCCGTCCCGTCGTGCACCTCGCCCAGCTTGTGCGAGACGCCGGTATAGAACAGGATGCGCTCCGTGGTCGTGGTCTTGCCGGCATCAATGTGGGCCATGATGCCGATGTTGCGGTAGCGCTCGATTGGAGTCTTGCGTGGCACGGTCAAACTCTGGTTTTCACCACAGAGACACAGCGGTACCGGGAAAGCGAGATAAAATCGCTTGCGCCCTGGACCTCGGAGTCTCTATTCCTGTGTTTTCTCTGTGACTCAGTGATTGGGATCAGAACCGGTAGTGCGAGAAGGCCTTGTTCGCCTCCGCCATCCGGTGTACTTCCTCGCGTTTCTTCATGGCCCCGCCGCGGCCTTCCGCCGCCTCGGCGAGTTCATTCGCCAGACGACCCCCCATCGATTTCTCGCCGCGGCCGCGCGCGGCATCGCGCAGCCAGCGCATCGCCAGGGCCGCGCGGCGCACCGGCCGCACCTCGACCGGCACCTGGTAATTGGCACCGCCAACGCGGCGGCTTTTCACCTCGACCACCGGCTTCACATTGTTTATGGCGACGTTGAAGACCTCAAGCGGGTCTTTTCCGCTTTTTTTCTTGATCTGCTCCAATGCCCCATAGATGATCCGCTCGGCAACCGACTTCTTGCCGCGCGTCATCAGAACGTTGATGAACTTGGCGACATCCTGGCTGCCGTACTTCGGATCCGGCAGCACCTGTCGTTTCGGGACTTCTCTGCGACGTGGCATCGTTAACCCAGTGTTTAGCGTTCAGTGTCTAGCGGTTGGTGCGGATTCGGCGGCGCGCCTCGATCAGTTCTCACTCAAGACGCTCGGCCTCCGGCACTTAACCCGGCGTTAAGCGGCCTTCGGTCGCTTGGCGCCGTACTTCGAACGGCCCTGCTTGCGGTCTTTCACTCCCGCAGTATCCAGACTGCCCCGCACCACGTGATAGCGCACACCGGGCAGGTCCTTCACGCGACCGCCGCGGATCAACACCACCGAGTGTTCCTGCAGGTTGTGTCCTTCACCGCCGATGTATCCGATCACCTCGAAACCGTTGGTGAGCCTCACCTTCGCCACTTTCCGCAGCGCGGAGTTCGGTTTCTTGGGGGTGGTCGTATAGACCCGCGTGCAGACGCCGCGCTTCTGCGGGCTGCCGGCAAGCGCAGGCACCTTGCTTTTCACGCGCGGCGCCGTGCGGGGATTGCGGACCAACTGATTGATCGTCGGCATGTCAGTTCTGTTCCGGTTTGCGTTGCACCGCCAAGGCGTCGTCACCACGCACTGGCCGGATGCTTTCGCCCATTCCAAAAAAGCGGGGACGGCGTCGCCACCGTCCCGGCTCGTAATGATCAACTAAACTTGTCCCCTCGTCAGGAAGGGGGCAAGGGCTAAAAAGACTGGAGATTTTAAGGAGTTATCAGTGCAGTGTCAAGCCACTTGCTCCTGGTTTTCGGTGCCCGCCGCGACCTCCGCAGCGGATTCCACCACCTGTGGCAGTTCAGCGTGTGCCGCCTGCCTGCGACGAATGCGGTGGTAGGCAAGGCCGGTACCTGCCGGAATGAGGCGCCCGACGATCACGTTCTCCTTCAAACCCCGCAGTTCGTCGCGTTTACCCATGATTGCGGCTTCGGTCAGCACGCGGGTCGTCTCTTGGAATGAAGCCGCCGAAATGAATGAATCGGTCGAGAGCGACGCCTTGGTGATTCCGAGCAATTGATACTCGTAGCCGGAGGGTTTCTTGCCTTCACCCTCGACACGCTCATTCTCTTCCAGCACCTCGGCCCGCTCCACCTGCTCGCCGGTGATGAAGCGGGTATCGCCCGGATCCACGATCTGCACGCGCCGCAGCATCTGCCGCACGATGACCTCGATGTGCTTGTCGTTGATCTTGACACCCTGCAGGCGATACACGTCCTGCACCTCGTTGCAGATATAACGCGCGAGTTCCTCTACCCCCAAAAGGCGCAGGATATCGTGCGGGTCTGCGGGACCGTCCACGATCATCTCGCCCTTGTTCACGACCTGACCATCGTGGGCCATCACGTGCTTATCTTTCGGAATCAGGTACTCGTGGGCAACGCCGTCGAGATCCGTGATCACCAGGCGCTGCTTGCCCTTGGTGTCCTTGCCGAACGACACGGTGCCGGTCACCTCGGCAAGCACGCCCGCGTCCTTCGGTGAACGTGCCTCGAACAGTTCCGCAACCCGAGGCAGGCCGCCCGTAATGTCGCGGGTCTTGGAGCTCTCCTGGGGAATCCTCGCGAGCACCTCGCCCACCCCCACATCCTGCCCATCGCGCACGGTGATGATCGAACCGATCTGAAAAGTGATGTTCACGGGTTGGTCCGATCCCGCGATCTTGATTTCCTGACCCTGGGCGTCAAGCAGCTTGACTTGCGGCCGCAAACCCTTCGCCTGGGTACCGCCACGCCGCTTGGGATCGACCACCACCAGCGTGGAAAGGCCGGTCACTTCGTCCACCTGGCGTGCCACAGTGACACCTTCCTCGACATGCTCGAACCTGATGCGTCCGGCATACTCGGTAACGATCGGCCGCGTATGCGGATCCCAGGTGACTAGCAACGATCCCGCCTTGACCGACTCGCCGTCACGCGCCATGAGCGTTGCCCCATAGGGTACCTTGTGCCGTTCACGTTCGCGGCCGTGTTCATCCTGGATCAGCACTTCGCCATTGCGCGAGATCGCCACCAGCTCGCCCTGCACGTTCGTGACATACCGCATGCCGGCACTGTAGCGCACGGTACCGCTCGACTTGCTCTCGATCTGGCTCACGACCGCAGTGCGCGAAGCCGCGCCGCCGATGTGGAACGTGCGCATGGTCAGCTGCGTGCCGGGCTCGCCGATCGACTGCGCGGCGATCACGCCCACCGCTTCACCGACATTCACCGGCGTGCCGCGGCCGAGATCGCGCCCGTAGCACCTGGCGCACAGTCCATAGCGAGTCTCGCAGGTGAGCGGCGTTCTCACCTTGACCTCATCGATTCCTGCGCCTTCAATCGCGTCGACCGCATCCTCGTCGAGCAGGGTATTGGCCGGCCGTATCGTCTGCCGGGTCTCCGGATTTACGATATCCATCGCGCAGACGCGGCCCAGTATGCGTTCGCGCAGGCTCTCCACGACTTCGCCGCCCTCGACCAATGCCGCCATCGACACACCCTGTGTCGTCGCGCAGTCGTCTTCGGTCACCACCAAATCCTGGGTCACGTCCACCAGACGACGCGTAAGATAGCCGGAATTGGCAGTCTTCAAAGCGGTATCCGCCAGGCCCTTGCGCGCGCCGTGGGTTGAGATGAAGTACTGCAGCACGTTCAAGCCTTCGCGGAAATTCGCCGTGATCGGCGTCTCGATGATCGACCCGTCGGGCTTGGCCATCAGCCCGCGCATCCCGGCAAGCTGGCGTATCTGTGCCGCGGAACCCCGTGCACCCGAATCGGCCATCATGTAGATCGAATTGAACGACTCTTGCATGACCGGATTGCCCTTTTTGTCCTTGCGCTCGGTCACCGCGCCCGCTTCCGGATCCCATGCCTTCACGGCTTCGACGCCCAGCTGCTCCATCATCGCTTTGGCAACGAGGTCCCCCGCCCGCCCCCAGATGTCGACCACCTTGTTGTAGCGCTCGCCCTGGGTGACAAGGCCCGAGGTGTACTGCTTCTCGATCTCCTGCACTTCCTTCTCGGCTTCACCGATCAGCGCGTTCTTCTGGGCGGGCACCAGCATGTCGTCAACCGCGATCGACAATCCGGCGCGGGTGGCCATGGTGAAACCCGCATACATCAGCTTGTCGGCGAAGATGACCGTTTCCCGCAAGCCGCAGCGGCGGAACGAGGCGTTGATCAACCGCGAGATTTCCTTTTTCTTGAGCGGCCGATTGATGAGATCGAACGACAGGCCTACCGGGAGAATCTCGGAAAGCAGCGCGCGGCCGGCGGTGGTTTCGTAGCGCGTCACCTTCTCGCGCCTTTCGCCGACATCGTCGATTTCGTACTCCCGGATACGGGCAAAGATACGGGCGTGGAGTTCGATCTGGCCGGTATCAAAAGCGCGCGAAACCTCCGCGATGTCGCTGAACGCCGACCCTTCGCCGCGTGCGCCGACCTTCTCGCGCGTGCTGTAATAGAGCCCGAGCACGATGTCCTGCGAGGGCACGATGATCGGCTCGCCGTTGGCCGGCGAGAGCACATTGTTCGAAGACAGCATGAGCGTGCGCGCTTCCATCTGCGCTTCGAGCGAAAGCGGTATGTGGACCGCCATCTGGTCGCCGTCGAAGTCGGCGTTGAACGCCGCACACACCAGCGGATGCAGCTGGATTGCCTTGCCCTCAATCAGAACGGGCTCAAAAGCCTGGATGCCCAGCCGGTGCAGCGTCGGCGCGCGGTTGAGCATGACCGGGTGTTCCCGGATCACCTCCTCGAGGATGTCCCAGACGATCGGCTCTTCGCTCTCCACCATGCGTTTTGCCGCCTTGATCGTGGTGGCGAGCCCCATCAGTTCGAGCTTGTTGAAGATGAACGGCTTGAAGAGCTCCAGCGCCATCTTCTTGGGCAATCCGCACTGGTGCAGCTTCAACTGCGGACCGACCACGATTACCGAACGTCCGGAATAGTCCACCCGCTTGCCGAGCAGATTCTGGCGGAACCGCCCACCCTTGCCCTTGATCATGTCGGCAAGTGACTTGAGCGGTCGGCGGTTCGCTCCGGTCATTGCACGGCCGCGGCGCCCGTTATCGAGCAGGGAGTCCACTGCCTCCTGCAGCATGCGCTTCTCGTTGCGCACGATGATTTCCGGGGCCTTCAGTTCCAGCAGGCGCTTCAACCGGTTGTTGCGGTTGATGACGCGCCGGTAAAGATCGTTCAAATCCGAGGTCGCGAAGCGGCCACCGTCCAGCGGCACCAGCGGCCGCAGCTCCGGCGGCAATACGGGCAGAACCTCCATGACCATCCAGTCGGGCTTGATGCCCGACTTGTGGAATGCCTCGAGCACCTTGAGGCGCTTGGCGATCTTCTTGATCTTGGTATCGGAACTGGTCGCTGCAAGCTCGGTGCGCAGGGTATCGATCTCCCCGCGGAGGTCCAGATTGCGCAGCAGTTCGCGCACGCCCTCCGCGCCCATCGCAGCGCTGAACTCGTCGCCGTGCTCCTCCACCTTGGCGAGGTAATCGTCCTCGGTCATCAACTGGCAGCGCTTGAGCGACGTCATGCCTGGATCGATCACCACGTAGGCCTCGAAGTAGAGCACGCGCTCGATGTCGCGCAGCGTCATGTCAAGCACCATTCCGAGCCGCGACGGCAGCGATTTCAGGAACCAGATGTGCGCGACCGGGCTTGCGAGCTCGATGTGTCCCATCCGCTCGCGCCGCACCTTGGACAGCGTCACCTCCACGCCGCACTTTTCGCAGATCACGCCGCGGTGCTTCAGCCGCTTGTATTTCCCGCACAGGCACTCGTAGTCCTTCACCGGCCCGAAGATCTTCGCGCAGAACAGACCGTCGCGTTCCGGCTTGAACGTGCGGTAGTTGATGGTCTCCGGTTTCTTGACCTCACCGTAGGACCACGAGCGTATTTTCTCGGGCGAGGCGAGCCCGATCTTGATCGCGTCGAATTCCTCTTCTTCCCTGACTTGCTTGAACAAATCGAGCAGAGCTTTCATTTCGCGTTCCTCGTTAGGCGAAACAACTGGCGTTGGGTATCCTTCACTTCCACGCGCCCCGCTGAATCAATAGCGGTTGTGGTCGAGGTCGATGTCGATCGCGAGCGACCGGATCTCCTTGACCAGCACGTTGAACGACTCCGGCATCCCGGCCTCGATCCGGTGATCGCCCTTGACGATCGATTCGTAGACCTTGCGCCGGCCCTCGGTGTCGTCGGATTTCACCGTGAGCATTTCCTGCAGCGTGTACGCGGCACCGTATGCTTCCAGCGCCCACACCTCCATCTCGCCGAATCGCTGCCCGCCGAACTGCGCCTTGCCCCCGAGCGGCTGCTGCGTGACCAGACTGTACGGCCCGGTCGAGCGCGCGTGCATCTTGTCGTCCACGAGATGGTGGAGCTTCAGCATGTGCATATAGCCGACGGTGACCTGTCGCTCGAAGGGTTCGCCCGTTCGACCGTCATGCAGCGTGACCTGTCCGGAGCGCGGCATGCCCGCAAGATCGAGCATGCCTTTGATCTCCTGCTCGGTCGCACCGTCGAACACCGGCGTTGCGAACGGAACGCCGTTTTCCAGATGGCGCGCGAGATCGATCACCTCCTCGTCGCCGAGCGAGTCGATGGCCTCGCGCCGGCCGCTGGTGTTGTAGATCTTGTCGAGGAATTTTCTTACCTCGGCGGCATTCGCCTGCGCCCTCAGCATCTGCCCGATCTTCCAACCCAGGCCTTTCGCGGCCCATCCAAGGTGTGTCTCGAGAATCTGGCCGACGTTCATCCGCGACGGGACCCCCAGCGGATTCAACACGATGTCGACAGTGGTGCCATCCGCCATGTACGGCATGTCCTCCACCGGAACGATCTTTGAAATCACGCCCTTGTTGCCGTGGCGCCCCGCCATCTTGTCTCCCGGCTGCAGCCGGCGCTTGACGGCGAGGTACACTTTCACCATCTTCTGCACGCCGGGCGGCAGCTCGTCGCCCTGGGTCAGCTTCTTCTTCTTCTCCTCGAACGCCCTGTCAAAGAGCGCCCGGGTCTGAGCCAGGCTCTCCTGCAACTGCTCCATCTGCTGGCTCGCCGCATCGTTGGCAAGCCGGATGTCGAACCATTGGTGGCGTTCGACTTCCGCAAGATAGGCCTTTGTGATCTTCGCCCCCTTGGCGAGCTTCTTGGGACCGCCGTTCGCAGTCTTGCCGGTAAGCAGCCGCTCCACGCGGCTGAACGCGTCATCCTCCACGATACGCAGCTGATCCGCGAGGTCCTTCTTGTAGCGTTTGAGCTCGTCATCGATGATCTGCTGGGCGCGCTTGTCGCGTTCGATGCCCTCGCGGGTGAATACCTGCACGTCGATCACGGTGCCGGACATGCCGGACGGAACCCGGAGGCTCGTGTCTTTCACGTCGGAAGCCTTCTCGCCAAAAATCGCACGCAGCAGTTTTTCCTCCGGCGTCAACTGCGTCTCGCCCTTCGGTGTCACCTTGCCCACCAGGACGTCGCCGGCCTCGACTTCTGCGCCGATGTAGATGATCCCCGATTCGTCGAGGCTCGCAAGCTGAGACTCGGACAGATTGGAGATGTCACGGGTGATTTCCTCCGCACCCAACTTGGTGTCGCGCGCCACCACCGACAGTTCCTCGATATGGATCGAGGTGAAGCGCTCGTCCGACACCACGCGCTCGGAAATGAGGATCGAGTCCTCGAAGTTGTAACCGTTCCACGGCATGAACGCGACCAGCATGTTCTGGCCGAGCGCGAGTTCGCCCATGTCGGTTGACGCGCCGTCGGCGACCACGTCGCCCCTGGCGATCGCGTCTCCGACCTTCACGAGGGGCCGCTGATCGTTGTTGGTGTTCTGATTGGAGCGCTGGTACTTGACGAGGTTGTAGATGTCGACGCCGACCTCCCCCGCCGACGTTTCGTCGTCGTTGACCCGCACCACAATGCGCGCGGCGTCCACATAATCAACAACTCCGCCGCGACGCACCTGCACCACCGTTCCGGAATCCACGGCCACCGTGCGTTCCAGGCCGGTGCCCACCAGCGGCTTTTCAGCCCGCAGGCAGGGCACCGCCTGGCGCTGCATGTTGGAACCCATCAATGCACGGTTCGCGTCGTCGTGCTCCAGGAACGGAATCAACGACGCCGCTACCGACACGGCCTGCGCCGGCGCGACATCCATGTAATTGATGCGATCCGGCGTACTGAGCGTAAACTCGTTGAGGTGGCGGCACGAGACCAACTCGTCGGTGAAGCGGTTGTTGCCGTCAAGGGCCGCATTTGCCTGGGCGATCATGTATTGGCCTTCCTCGATCGCCGACAGGTAATGAATTTCGTCCGTTACGTGGCTCTCGGTCACTTTGCGATACGGTGTCTCGAGAAAGCCGTACTGGTTCGTGCGGGCGTAAAGCGCGAGCGAGTTGATCAGACCGATGTTCGGACCTTCCGGTGTCTCGATCGGACACACACGACCGTAATGCGTCGGATGGACGTCGCGCACCTCGAATCCGGCGCGCTCGCGGGTAAGCCCTCCCGGGCCGAGCGCAGAGACGCGCCGCTTGTGGGTGATCTCGGAAAGCGGATTAGTCTGGTCCATGAACTGCGAGAGCTGGCTCGAGCCGAAGAACTCGCGGATCGCCGCCGATACGGGCTTCGCGTTGATGAGATCATGCGGCATCAGGTTCTCGGACTCGGCCTGCGACAGGCGCTCCTTCACGGCGCGCTCCACGCGCGCGAGTCCGGCCCGGAACTGGTTCTCGGCAAGTTCGCCCACCGAGCGCACGCGCCGGTTGCCAAGGTGATCGATGTCGTCGATCTCGCCCTTGCCGTTTCTCAGCTCGACCAGTATCCGGATCACGGCGACAATATCGTCCGCCGACAGCGTGCCTGACCCCTCCAGCTCGCCGCGGCCCACGCGGCGGTTGAATTTCATGCGGCCCACCGCAGACAGATCGTAGCGGTCGGCGGAGAAGAACAGACCGTTGAACAACGTCTTCACCGCGTCCTCAGTTGGCGGCTCGCCCGGGCGCATCATGCGGTAAATCGCAACCTGGGCGGCGAGCTGGTCGGCAGTTTCGTCGATGCGCAGGGTCTGAGAGATGTACGGGCCCTGATCGAGATCGTTGGTGTAGATCGTCTGCAGCTGCGGGATGGCAGCCTGACGCAGTTTTGCCAGCAGATCGTCGGTGATCTCGTCATTGGCATTGGCGATCACCTCCCCGCTTTGCTTGTCGATCAGGTTGTGGGCCAGCGTGCGGCCGATGACAAATTCGTCGGGGACGCCGATGCGCTGGAGTCCAGCCTGCTCCAGGTCACGCACGTGTTTGACGGTAATGCGCTTGTCCTTCGAGACGATAAGCTTGCCCGATGGCGTACTGATGTCGAAGCGCGCGATCTCGCCGCGCATGCGCTCCGGCACCAGTTCGAATTCGCACTGCCCGTCGGTGAGATGAAACGTGTCAAACGCAAAGAATGCCTTGAGTACGTGTTCCGGCGTGTAGCCCAGTGCCTTGAGCAGAATGGTGACGGGCATCTTCCGCCGCCGGTCAACCCGGAAGTAAAGGTAGTCCTTGGGATCGTACTCGAAGTCGAGCCACGACCCCCGGTACGGAATCACCCGCGCCGAGAACAGCAGCTTGCCCGACGAATGCGTCTTGCCGCGGTCATGCTCGAAGAACACCCCTGGCGAGCGGTGCAGTTGGGACACGATTACCCGCTCGGTGCCGTTGATCACGAACGAGCCGGTCTGCGTCATGAGCGGGATCTCGCCCATGTACACTTCCTGCTCCTTCACCTCCTTCACCGTCGGCTTGGAGGCTTCCTTGTCCATGATCGTAAGGCGCACCTTCGCGCGCAGCGGCGCCGCGAAGGTGAGCCCGCGCTGCTGGCATTCCTTCACGTCGAACGGCGGATCGCCGAGCGTGTAGCTCACGAAGTCGAGCCGCGCGTTCCTGGAATGGCTCTCGATCGGGAAGATGCTCTTGCACGCAGCCTGCAGCCCCTCCTGCTTGCGGGCCTCAGGCAGAGTGTGCTCCTGCAGGAATGCCGCATAGGACTGCAGTTGGGTCGCCAGCAGGTACGGGACCTGCAGTACGCTGGCGCGCTTGGCAAAGCTCTTGCGGATGCGCTTTTTCTCGGTGAACGAGTACGCCATATCAACTCCACAGAAGAATCAGGAAACTACGGAAAACCGCCGCCGGGGAGCCGCGCGCACGGCGCGCGGGCCGCCTGGCAGGCCGCGAATGCTCAAACGAGAAACGACCGGCGGGTGACCGCCAATCAGGTCTCCACACCACGGTTACTTGATCTCGGCCACAGCACCGGCTTCAGTCAATTGCTTGAAGAGCGCTTCGGCGTCGGCCTTCGGGATACTTTCCTTCACTGGTTTGGGGGCCCCGTCCACCAGGTCCTTCGCCTCTTTCAGGCCCAGGCCAGTGACCGCACGCACCACCTTGATCGTATTCACCTTGTTGGGGCCGGCATTGGTGAGCACTACCGTGAACTCGGTCTTTTCCTCGACGGCAGCCGCCGCCACCCCCGCCGCCGGCGCCGCCACCGCGACCGCAGCCGCGGCGGCCGATACGCCAAATTTGTCTTCCATGTCCTTGATGAGCTGAGACAGCTCAAGTACGGTCATGTTCGAAATTGCATCGAGAATTTCTGCTCTGGCAAGTGCCATTTCCAACTCCTGTTAGATCGAAAAATTGACGTTTGACGGTAGCTGGTTTGCGATTACGCAGCCACCTTGTTTTCTTTCTGGTCGCGAACCGCAGCCATGGTGCGCACGAACCTGCCGGGCACTTCGTTCAAAGTGCGCACGAACTTCGCGATCGGCGCCTGCATGGTTCCCATGAAGGTCGCAAGCAGTTGCTCACGGCTGGGCATCCGGGCGAGGTCCGCCACCTCCTTGGGTGACATCACCACGTTCGGCATGGCACCGGCCGTGATCACGAATTTGTCGTGGCCCCGGGCAAACTCATGCAACACCTTCGCCGCAGCTACAGGATCGCTGGAAATCCCGTAGGCAAGCGGCCCGGTCATTTTGTCGGCCAGCCCCCTGAACGGAGTTTCAGCAACCGCACGCCGTGCAAGCGTATTCTTCAGCACGCGTAGATAGACTCCCGAGGTGCGCGCCTTCCTGCGCAACTCGGTCATCTCCCCTACCTTCAGACTGCGGTACTCGGCAAGCACGATGGTCTGCGCCTTTGCCACCTGGGCGCCGATCTCGGCTACGACCGCCTGCTTCTGTTCCAGATTAAAACCCAAGATCGTGTCTCCTTTTACTTAAATGATGAATGCGGAATGATGAGTTGATGCAAGCGGACGGATTCGCCGCCCATTCATCATTCATCGTTCATCATCCATCATTCGTTTACGGCGACCTTGGTTACAGGAGTCAAACATGACCATGTGTGACCTGATTCCGGGTGCGCCGTCTGCGTAGAGTTCAGGATTCGGGAGCCAGGCTTCGGGATCCAGATAAAGCCCGGAACCCTGCCCATCACCCGTCGCCTTCAATTAAGCTTTCCGACAAGGACCGAAACCGGCGCGAGACGTCCTGCTGAATCCCGAATCCTGATTCCTTAATCCTTGTTCGAGCCCCTACGGTCTTTGACAACCCGTCGACGATCTCCTGTCGGCGGCCCAAAGTCTTGCCCCGGCGCCACGCCGGGGTGAAATCTCCTACTGCATCAGACTTGCCTGGTCCACGCGCACGCCTGCGCCCATCGTGCTCGACACGCACAATTTCCGGAGAAACTGTCCCTTCGAGCTCGCCGGCTTGGACTTATTGATTGCGTCGACCAAGGCCCTGAGATTCTCGGTGAGTGCCTCGACCGTGAACGAGGCGCGCCCGATCGTACATTGCACGATGCCGGCCTTGTCGGTGCGATATTGCACCTGGCCGGCCTTTGCGTTCTTGACCGCCGTCGCGACATCCTGGGTGACCGTACCCACTTTGGGGTTTGGCATCAGGCCACGCGGGCCGAGGATCTGGCCCAGCCCTCCTACTACACGCATCGCGTCCGGCGTCGCGATCACGACGTCAAAATCCATTTTTCCGCTCTTGATTTCGTTCGCCAAGTCTTCGAACCCGACGATGTCTGCCCCGACGTCCTTCGCCTGCACGGCCCTGTCGCCTTGCGCGAAAACGGCGACGCGAACCGTCTTGCCGGTGCCTTGGGGCAGTACGATCGACCCGCGCACTGCCTGATCCGATTTCTTGGCATCAATGCCGAGGTTGATCGAAACGTCCACCGATTCATTGAACTTGGCCGTGGCGTTTTCCTTGATGATCCGGAGCGCATCGGGCGCCGGATACAGCTTGTTCGGGTCCACCTTGGTGCGAATCGACTTGTAGCGTTTCGAGATGTGTCTCATTTACAAGCCCTCCACTTCAACGCCCATGCTGCGGGCGCTGCCGGCGATCGTACGCACGGCGGCGTCCAGATCGGCAGCCGTAAGATCGGGCATCTTCATCTTGGCGATCTCCTCGGCTTGCGCCCGCGAGATCCTGCCCACCTTGTCGGTGTGTGGCCGCGGGCTGCCCTTTTCAATTTTCGCCGCCTTGCGAATCAACACCGAAGCCGGGGGCGTCTTCATCACGAAGGCGAAGCTCTTGTCCTGATAGGCGGTGATTACCACAGGCACGGGGAGCCCTGGCTCCATCTTCTGCGTTGCGGCGTTGAACGCCTTGCAGAACTCCATGATGTTGAGACCGCGCTGGCCGAGCGCGGGTCCGATGGGCGGGCTCGGATTCGCCTTCCCCGCGGGCACTTGAAGCTTGATCAGGCCGACTATCTTCTTTGCCATGCTGGCTCTCCTTTCGGGTCTAACCGGGTGTCAGGATCGAGGAATGAGGATCGGGGAAGAAGCGTCATGACGATCATTCCCGCGTTCTCAACCTTCAACCCGCTCCTTCACCCTCTCCGTGTGTCATCACGACCGCAGCGGCGCTGCGGCACCCGCCCTCAATCCTGAATCCTCGATTCTCAATCCTGTCCTTACGCCTTTTCCACCTGCCCGAACTCCAGCTCGACCGGCGTCGACCGTCCAAAGATCGTCACCGAAACGCGCAGCTTGCTCTTGTCGTAGTTCACGTCCTCGACGTTCCCGTGAAAATCGGCAAACGGCCCCTCCTTCACCCGTACTGCTTCGCCAACCTCGAACAAGACCTTGGGTCGCGGCTTCTCCACGCCTTCCTGGATCTGGTGCAGAATATTCTGCACTTCCTTCTCGCTGATTGGCGTCGGTTTGGTCGCGGTGCCGCCAACGAAACCCGTCACCTTGGAGGTGTTCTTGACCAGGTGCCAGGTATCGTCGGTCATGTCCATCTCGACCAGCACGTAGCCGGGGAAGAACTTGCGCTCGCTGATGTTCTTCTGCCCGCTGCGCATCTCCACGACCTCCTCCACGGGGACGAGGATCTGACCGAAGCTGTCTTGCATGCCGGCGCGCCGGATGCGATCCTGCAGCGTGCGCTGCACGCTTTTTTCGAAGCCTGAATAGGCGTGCACCACGTACCACTTCTTGCTCATGAATCACCCTGGCCGATCAACTTCTTGACCGCCCACAGCAGGCTCGCGTCTACCAGCCACAGGAAGAGCGCCATGATGACCACGAACGCGAACACGATGCCGGTAGTCTGCAGGGTCTCCTTGCGCGTCGGCCACACGACCTTCTTGGTTTCCGCCACCGACTCGTGGGAGTAGACATAGAACCGCTTGCCGGGTTCAGTCGTCCACATCACCGCCGCTCCCGCGCCCAGTCCGGCGAGCACGGAAGCAAGGCGCACAATGGCCGGACTCCCACTGAAGTAATAGAAAGCCGCTATACCCGCCGCCACCAGCAGAATTGCCACTACCATCTTGACCTTGTCCACCATTTGATCCGTTTAGGGTTCAGAGTTCAGGGTTGAGCGTTGAGATGCCGCGTTGCGCACACGCCTGCCCTTGCGGTTCACTTGCCATAAACACCGGACTCTCAATCCTCAACCACTCTCGTGTGGCAGGCCAGGAGGGTCTCGAACCCCCAACCTTCGGTTTTGGAGACCGACGCTCTGCCAATTGAGCTACTGGCCTGCTGACCCGGGGAAATCGTCAGGTCGTGAAGTCGTAAGTGGGAGTCTATCTTCCGCCCTCACGCTCTCTCGCCCTCACGCGCTATTCAATCACCTTTGCCACCACGCCGGCGCCCACGGTCTTGCCCCCCTCGCGGATGGCAAAGCGCAATCCCTCCTCCATCGCAATGGGCTGAATC
>MEQT01000235.1:6300-6842 GCA_001770325.1 Betaproteobacteria bacterium RIFCSPLOWO2_02_64_14 | reverse complement strand
CTCAGGGAGCTCGATCGACGCCCGGGAAGACTCAAGAGGGTCGTGCTTCTGACACCAGACGATGGCGAGAGCAGCTACATCAAGGAATTCCTTTCCCGGTACAAGCTCACCGTGGTGCATCTGGAATGGCGAAGCGTCTACAAGTATCTGCTGAACAACTCTGCAACGGGAGACATGAGCCGCTTATGGGCGGAGTTAGCCAGACAATTCCTGGAACGAATACATGAGCGTGTGTTTGAGCAGGATATGGCGGGGGTAATAACGAAGATCGCGTTCGGCGAATACTCAGGGGTCTTCCCAACGACAACCGCCGAGCACACGGGGTATCTCGACGCACTGCCCACGGACAAGCGATGGAACACCCCACGTCCTTACAAAGAGCTCGATGGAAGGGGAAGGAAGCTACTGCTCTACGACAGGAGAGCGGGAAGCATAACGGCTGAGGTCGAAATCAAGAGAGTGGAACATATCCCCTACGAGAGAGATTTCCCGTCGTCCAACGTGTTCGCTGGCGAGCCGACGGTTTTCCCATCACCCATCAG
>MEQT01000235.1:0-6290 GCA_001770325.1 Betaproteobacteria bacterium RIFCSPLOWO2_02_64_14 | reverse complement strand
ATCCGATCGATTCCTGGGTTCGAGAACTTTGGCAAATACCAGAAGGACCGAAGCCCTTATAGGAATATCACGCGCGAGCAGTACAGACAACTGGTGGGCGACACGCGGTAGGCCAACAGAACGGAGGTCGTTGGGCCGGGCGTCTTCAGCCGGAAACACTCCGAAACCACTATTGAATTGTGGCAGAGGGTAGGTCTGGGTGACCTGTATTGGCCGATAGTGTGAATTCGCAGCTAAGCCCGTAACCGGCCATTCGCAAAACCCCACTTTTTGCCAAGGTCGGCTTTTGGCGAGAATGGACAACCGCCGTTCCTGGCCGTTATGCACATCTATACATAACGGCCATGAGCAGTCATACAACTACTGGCTGCGTTTCCCAAGTGTGGTCGTTCGATTTCGGGCAACGGCAAGAGCCAAGTCCTCCAAAATGGCAGCGAGCACCGGATAGGTGAAATGAGAAGGGTTGCCACACCCACCAGCACTAATGGCAGCGTGTTAGGAACAGGGACGCTCCCCTCCCACAAGCGCAAATGTGCTTGGCTTATGGGCGCCGCTCGCGACCGAGAGACGTCCGCCGCTCGATGGGGCAGATTGGCCGCGGCACGCGAACCTGCCGCTGACCTATCACCCGGGGGCCGGACATCGCTTGATGAGACTTACTGCACCGAAGCAATTTCCCCAGTGAGCGGGTGTGCGGGCGAGCACGTGCCGCGCATATAGCCTTGGTGGCAAAGCGCCCGGCAGGCATCCGCCCAGGGAATCCGACCCAGCCGCAGTCCTGAAGGGATTGGAACATGGCCGACGATCCAAACGAAAGAAAGGTTCAGCTTGACCTCAACAATGAGGTCTTTCAGGAAAATCGGCTGGGATTGGACAAGCAGAAGCGCAATCGCGTTACCGATTCGCTGAAAAAGTTGCGGCAGCTGACCTGGAACCAGGGTTATCGTGATCCTGGCCTGAAATGGGAAAAGGTAACGAGCATTGTTCCGCCCCGGGGCGCTGACGCGGTCTACACGCTGCGAATTACGCAATCGCGGCGGGCAACGGCCTATCGCGAAGGAAACTTCATGCGGTTTCTGACGATCGCGCAGGATCACGACGCCGCGTACGGAAGAAAATAGCCGCGGCGACGGTCCGCATGGCCTCGCGGTCATCGCTTGATCGGAACAACACACGGATAGCTTCAATGATCGTGCCGGTGATGCAGGTCGGGCACGTGCGGATGCGCGTGCCGCATCGGCTCGTGCGCATGCTCGTGGACGTGGGGTTCGGGGCCCTCGTCGCCGCGGTGGACGTGCCGGTGATGCTCGTCGTGGACATGCCGGTGCGAGTGCACGAGGTGCCCATGCTCGTGCTCGTGTGTATGCGACTCCGTCAGCACCAGCCAGGTGGCGATCGCCATTAACGCCGCCGCGGCGAGCAGGCTCGGCGTGACCGGCTCGCCGAGCAGCGGCACGGCGAGCACAGCCCCGATGAAAGGGGCGGTGCTGAAATGCGCTCCGGTCCTCGCGGATCCGAGATGCCGCAGCGCGTAGATGAAAAGCACCAGGCTGATGCCGTAAGCGACGAAACCCAGCACCAGTGCGCCTGCGACCGGTCCGGGGACTGGGAAAGTCCCGCCCAGCGCGAGCCCGAGCATGAGGTTGAAGCTGCCGGCGACGATCCCCTTGACCATCGCAATGACGACGGGGTCGGCGCCCGAGATCTTGCGGGTGAGATTGTTGTCGACCGCCCACCCGAGGCAGGCGCCGGTGATCGCCAGCGCTTGCGGCGAGAACGCCAGCGGCGCGCCCGGATCGTATGCGAGCAGGATTCCGCCGGAGAGCATGACGAGCGCCGCGAGCCACACGCGCGCTCCGACCGCTTCGCGGAAAAAAGCGGCGGCGACGAGCGCCGTCATCACGCCCTCGAAATTGAGCAACAGCGAGGCTTCGGCGGCGCCGCTTCCCGCCAGTCCCCACAGGAGCAGCACCGGCGCGGCGACGCCGCCGGCGAGAATCGCGCCGGCGAGCCATCCCCAATCGCGGGCGGCGAGCGGCGCTTCCCGGGGATGGGGGTCGGGGCCGCGTGCGAACCGCAGCAGCGCGAGGCCGAACCCGCTGCCGAGGTAGAGCAGCCCCGCCAGCACGACCGGCGAGACCTCGCCGAGCAGCAGCTTGGCGAGCGGCGTGCTCGCGCCAAAGAGCACGGCGGCAGCGAGCGCGAGGAAGGCGTAACGTTGAATGCGGAGATCCATTCCGGCCACGGCATCAGCACCGGCAATCCGCACAGGCGCCCACCGCCGGAAATCCGCTCGGAGTGGAGACGGCATCACTCAAATGAAAAACCCTCTTGATTCGATGCGGAATCTTCATCGAAGCACGCTCCGGCCGTGTCCGCCGAATGACTGCATCAACTCCCGTCGCATCGTATTGCGAATCATGCTGATCGACAAGTACGAGGGACTTTCTGAAAAGCGGATGGATGAAATTGTCACGCCGCTAGTCGCGTGATGCGCACACCATTGCCGTGAAGCTATGTCCGATGCGTTTCGCGCTCAGTGGAAGGACCTCGCGACCGCGTTCCTGCTTGCCGCCGCGTGCGTGGCATTGGCGCTCGGCCACTTTCACGTGCAGGGTCACTTCGCGCGAGTTTCTGGATGGCCTGGCGCTGGGCCAGCTCACTCCCGGACCGACGCTGATGATCGCGGCCTACGTCGGTTACAAGGTTGCCGGAATCGCCGGTGCGATCGTGGGCGCGCTCACGATCTTTCTGCCGGCCTTCGTGCTGATGTTGTGCGTGCTTCCCGTGCTTGAGCGATTCGCGGAATTGTCCTGGATCAAGCCGGCGATACGCGGGATCAGCGCCGCCGTGATCGGTTGCCTCGTCGTCACGCTCTTGCAATTGTTCCCGCAGGCGGCGCCGGATGTTCCCGCGATCGGGATGCTGCTGGCGGCGACAGTGGGGGCGATCGTTTGGCGTGCGCCGCCACTACCGTTGATCCTGAGCGGAGCGACGCTGGGGCTCGCGCTCCGATTGGTCATCTGATGCATGCCGGACAGAATGGACAATATGCGGAGTCGTGCGGGAGGATTCCGTGAGGTAGCGAACGCCTTCGTCGCCGTTTGGCCGTGGGGCCGGGGCATTGCGTTTCCAGACCACTCGGTACACAATGTGCCGAATTGATTCCCTTTCTGACTTGAAACCACATGGCGCGCCCTCGCGAATTCGATCCGGAGCAAGCGCTCGACCGCGCCTTGAGCGTCTTCTGGGCCAAGGGGTTCGAGGCGACCTCGCTCGACAACCTGTGTGAGGCAACGGGTCTTGGCCGGTCGAGCCTGTACGCCGCTTTTGGCGACAAGCGATCGCTGTACATGCGCGCGCTCGACCGGTACGAAAACGGCGCAATCGGACGGATCAGCGCGACGGTCGCGGGCGCACGTTCACCACGCGCGGGCATCGCCGCGTTTGTGGAGCGAATCATCGAGGATATCGTCGCCGGTCCGGGGCGCCGCGGCTGCTTCATCGGAAACTGCGCTGCCGAGCTCGAACGGACCGACAGGAAAACGGCGATGCGTGTCGGCCAAAGCCTCGCGCGGGTGGAAGCCACGTTCCGGACAGCACTGGAACAGGCGAAAAAGGAAGGCGAGATTGCGCGTAATGCGGACGTCGATGCGCTGGCGCGCTTCCTCACCGCGGGCATTCAGGGCCTGCGCCTCGTCGGCAAGGCGAATCCGGAACGTGCCGCGCTGCAGGCGATCGCCCGGGTGATGCTGGGCTGCCTGGATACTCCGGCAACCGTGGCGTCGCGGAGGAGATGAAGTTCTTGCCCGTTTCTGTACCAGATGGTTCATAATGGTTCCGCGTCGTGCTCGACGGCGCCCCGCTTCGTATATTTCACGCAGGAGACGCACCCATGGTTCGACTGGCCGACCTCCCCGGGTGGGAGCGCGAAAACTTGCTGAAGAGGGTACCGACGCTGCCCCGGTTCGACGGCCGGCCGTGGGTACGCGGGCCTGCGCTTGCCGCACGCCGCGTCGCGATCGTGACCACCGCGGGTCTGCATGTCCGCGGCGATCGCCCGTTCGGGAGCGGGGCGGCGGGCATGGATTATCGAGTCATTCCGGGCGATGTCGCCACCGAAGATCTCGTCATGAGCCACGTGTCGGTCAACTTCGACCGCAGCGGATTTCAGGCCGACTGGAACGTCGCTTTTCCGCTCGACCGGCTGAAGGAACTCGCCCGCGACGGAAGCGTCGGATCGGCCGCCGCGTTTCACTATTCGTTCATGGGCGCGATCTCGCCGGTGACGCAGTACGAACCCAAGGCGCGGGAACTTGCCGGTCTGCTCAAGCAGGATCAGGTGGACGCGGTGTTGTTGTCCCCGGTCTGACCCAACTGCACGTGCGCCGTGGGCGCACTCGGCCATTACCTCGAGCAGGAAGGCGTCGCGACCACGCAGGTGAGCCTCGTCCGCGAGCATACCGAGGCGCTCGCGCCGCCGCGCGCCCTGTGGGTGCCGTTCATGCTGGGGCGTCCGTTCGGCGTCCCGCGGCACGCCGAATTCCAGCGAAATGTCCTGCTGGCGGCACTCCGGCTGCTCGAGAGCGACCACGGTCCCGTCATCGAGGACTACCCCCATGACGCGCCGTATGACGATCTTGGGGTCGAACCTGAGGGCCTTGCGTGTCCGGTGAGTTTTCCGGGGCGGCCCTCACAGGGGACGCTCGCGGAGCAACTGGTCGCCGAGGTTGCACAGCTCAGCGTGTGGCATGACCTTGCCGTTCGACACCGTGGCCGGACGACTCTCGGCGTGACGGGCCTCGCGATCGACGCTCTCGCCGGATACATCGCCTCATGGTTCACGGACTCGCCGCCCGCATCATTCAGGACGGGTCTCACCGACGGCGCCGCATTGAAACTCGCGTGCGATGAATTGAAGGCCTATTACTACGAGGCCAAGTCGGTCCAACCCGGCCGGCACGGCAGCGCGGCGATCCGGCATTGGTTCTGGCACGACACGGCCGCCGGCCACGCATTCGTCGCCCTGCGGACGATTGCCGCGCAGAGCATGGATCCCTCGATGAAGCCACTCGCGGTGCAGAGCCTCGTTCCCCGCGCAGTCGATGTGAGCCTGCAAGCCAACGCTACCAACCAGAGGAGTGCACCATGAGTACCCAGTCCGAATCGGGCCCCGGCGTCCGCGTCATCGGGGAGCGCCCGAGCATCGATGCCCCCGAACTGCCGCCGAAGCCATATGAATTCGTGATGGAGACCGAGGTCGAGTCACTTGAAAAGATGCACAAGGTGGCCCGGCACCGGAAATTCGAGATCCACGTCGATGAGCCCGCGCACCTGAAGGGCGACGACAATTATCCGCAGCCGCTCATCTACGTGGCGGCCGGCCTCGGGTCCTGACTGCTCACCCAGGTGTCGCGGTACGCGACCATGACGAAGACGCGAATCACGAAGGCGAAAGTGCGGGTGCTGATCCATTGGTATCTCACGGGCTCGGTCACCAAAGGCACGGTCGACAGCGGTTGCAAGGAAGTCGAGACCCACCTCGAAGTGGAGTCGGACGATGATGCCGAAAAAGTCAGGCACGTGGTGCGCCTCGCGAAGAAGGGCTGCTTCGCGGAGCAGATGGTGGTGCGCCCCGTGCCGCTAACCGGTTCGATCCGGATCAACGGCGAACCGTTTTCGCTGTAGCGCGGCAATCCCTTGCCGCGAGAACAAGACGTTGTAGGGCGGCATTCCCATGCCGCCAGCCGGCAAAGGATTGCCGGCCTACGATCACCGGCGGGGTGGCAGAGTGTGATGCCGTGGCCTGCAAAGCCGCGTACGATGGTTCAATTCCATCCCCCGCCTCCAGTTGCCTGCCGCCGGTGTTGTCGGGCTCTGCCTGAATTACCGCTGCGGTTTCAAAAGGCGAAGCTGCGGACCATCCGGGCGAATGCCGTTGTGACTGCAACTGCGGTCATGGCCCACACGATGGCAGGCCCGGATGGCAAGTCGACGAGTATCGACGCTGCCAGTCCGAGGGCGTATCCAGCCGCGCTCACCGCGTAGCCGATCGCGAGTCGGTAGCGAGCGAGGCGCCGTATCGCCAGCGCCGGCACGATGAGCGTCGTGAACACCAGGTACAGACCGACCAACTGCACCGAAATCGTCACGGCGCAGGCAAACAGCACGTAGAACCCGACGCGGCCGGTGATGGCGCCTCCCCGCGCGAACCAGACTGCGAGAAGCAGCGAATAGACCAGAGCCACCAGCATGAGCCGGGCCGGCGTCACCCACAGAATCTGCCCGAC
>MEQT01000234.1 GCA_001770325.1 Betaproteobacteria bacterium RIFCSPLOWO2_02_64_14 | reverse complement strand
TCGAGATAGTGGATCTCCACGGTGGGACGGCCGCTGCGGGTGTCGGCGTAGATCATGCTGTACTCCGGCACCTCCAGCCACGTCGAGGTGTCGCGCGTGAGCGGTTCGGAGGCGATCATGATCGAGTCGGCGGTGTCCGCGCCGCCGATCATCTTCCATTCTCCGTCGTATTGGCCGTACTCCCGCCCGGAGGTGTACCACAAGCTCAGGAAGTTGAGATTCGCTTCGTGCACCCGAGCCGGGTTTTCGGTGTGGTAGCAGCCGAAATCGAAGCAGTAGCGCGCGGCCGCGATCTGCGTGCCGGTGGTGATGATTTTTCGAAGCGCGGTTTCGCCCTGGCGCAGGGTCCGGTGGCGAACGTCGCGTACATTACGAGCCTTGCGCCGGCGGTTTCGCGGCGTGCGGCGAGCCGCGCACGCACAGGCGGCCGCGCGGATCCTGCCAGAGTTTCTCATCCGAATGGAGCCTGCCCAGCGCCCGCGCCACCGCCTGAAACTGGTGCCCGGCAAACTTTTCGGCGATGGCCGAGTAGTACTGCGGCTCTTGCTCGATCGTCTTGTAGATTTCCGCTGCGAGCGTTGCGACCGTCTGCTCGTTTGCGGCGGGGTGGGGCGGTACTGGATCCGCCTTGCCCCCGGCGTAGTCCGCGATCTTCGCGCGATCGGCGTAGGCGTAGGCGATGCGCTCGAAGCGCTCGCGCGGAATGCCTTCGCCGATGGTGGCGTCGATGCCGACCTTGGCGCCGGTGGGCACCACGCCGGGCGGGGTGACGGCGAGGCTGGGATCGAGCGGTTTCGCGCGCGCGCCGGGAATGACGATCACGTCCTTGTCGCCCTGCACGCGCGTCGCGATCGCCCATTCCACGTCCATGGCGTTGTGCACGTCGATGTCGTCGTCCACCACCACCACGTGCTTGATGTCCTGCGCGGTGAGCGCCGCCAGCAGCGCGTTCTTGCCTTCGCCCGCCTGCTTGGTGATCGAGACGATGGCGTGCCAGAAGCCGCAGCCGCCGAGCGTCACGTTGATGTCCTTCACCTGGATGCCGGCGCTCTTCAGCGCTTGGCGCAGCGACGTGTAGCGCGTCGGCGCGGCGAGCCAGGTGTTCTCCCACGGCATGTGCAGCGCGTAGTAGATCGCGTCCTTGCGCCGGGTGACCGCCTTCACCTTGACCAGCGGGTTCCAGTGCAGCCCGCCCATGAGACGCGTGAATTCGCCGAAGCGGCCTTCGGGGTGGGTCCAGCCGGTGGGCAGGATCTCCGCCTCCAGCACGATCTCGGCGTCGGCGAGGCACGGCATGTCGATGGTCTCGCACTGGGTCAGCCTGACCGCGGCGCCGCGGATGCCGCCCGCGATGCCCATCTCGTCCACGCCAAGCGGGGCGCGGAAGCCCGAGCCCATGATCTCGAACGGATGCGTGCCGATGGAGATCGAGATCGGGCAGGCGCGTCCGGCCTCGTAGGCGCGCCGGGCGAAGAGCCGCATGTTGTTGGGCGTCACGATATCGATACCGGTGAGGTTCTTCTCCTTCACCATGAAGCGGTACATGCCGGAATTGATGCCGTGCTCAGGATCGCGGGCGATCACCACGCCGGCGGTGATCATGGGGCCGCCGTCGTAGATCGAGGACATCGGGATGGGCAGGCGGAACAGATCCACCGCGCCGTCGACCTCGATCACTTCCTTGCTGGGGGCGGTCTCGACATACTTCGGGGGGATCGGATGGTCGATTCCCTGCTGCAGCTTGTACTCGATCTCGGAGAAGCGTTCGCAGCCCAAGGAGAGGCTCGCGCGCCGGCTGGAGCGGATGATGCCCGACACGACGGGCATCCCGTAGCCGATGACGTCGTGAAAGTAGAGTGCCGTATCCGACTGGTCGACCAGCGTCGCGATATGGCGGATATCCACCGGTTGCCGGATGTCGGTGAGTTCCTTCTCAGCGCGCAGGCGCTCCAGGAAGCCGCGGAAATCCTCGTTTTCGTACTTTCGTTGCATCTAGTATGCCGTCCTGCACATAACCTGCATCAATGACCCGTCATTGCGAACGAAGTGCGGCAATCCCGTCGCAGGCGACGTACCGCGGCCAGCCGCGAGGTCGCCGCGTCGGCGCGCCTCCTCGCGACGACACGGACGAACTGGTAACGCAATCGCGCGACACCGCGTCAGTCCTTCTCGATGTCGTGTTTCATGCCCTGCCAGCGCTTGATCGCCTCATGTTCGACGCCGAAGAGATCGAGCACGCGGCCGACGGTATGGTTGACGAGATCATCGATCGTTTTCGCGCGGCTGTAGAAGGCGGGGACCGGTGGGAAGATGACGCCACCCATTTCCGTGACGGCGGCCATGTTGCGGATATGGGCGAGGTTGAGCGGCGCCTCGCGGGTGATCAGCACCAGCCGCCGGCGTTCTTTCAGCACCACGTCCGCCGCGCGCGTGATGAGGTTGTCGGCAAAGGCGTGGGCGACCGCGGCCAGCGTTTTCATCGAGCACGGCGCGACGACCATGCCGGCGGTGATGAATGAGCCGCTCGCAATCGAGGCGCCCACGTCGCGCACGTTGTGCACCACGTCGGCGAGCTTCTGGATGTCCTTGCGCGCGAGGCGGTATTCCTGCCAGACGTTGAGCATGCCCGCATCCGACACGATGAGATGGGTTTCCCATCCACCCAGCGCGCGCAGCGATTCGAGCAGCCGCAGCCCGTAGATCGAGCCGGTGGCGCCGGTCATGGCGACGATCAGGCGCTTTTTCCGCGCACGAGGCTGCTTCCTGGGGGGGCTCATAGCCATATCGTATCAGCATCAGTCACGCCGCATCAGTCACGCCCTTCCTACTTTGGCTGGGCCGTAAAGTACGTGCCGCGGCCGCTCGCGACCAATGAGCCTTCCAGATCGTAGACGCTTGCCTCGGCGGTCGAGTACTGGCTGCCCATGCGCACGACGCGCGCTTTCGCCGTGAGATCGCCCGGCATCGCCGCTTTATGGAAATCCACGCGCAGGTCGATGGTCGGCACCGGGCGTCCGAGCTTCGCGGCAATGGCGTAATCCGCGGCGACATCGACGATTGCCGACAGGATCCCGCCGTGGGTGTAACGGCGGTCGGGGTTGACGACCCAGTCCTCGCGCCAGGCCGCCTTTACCTCGAGGCCGGTGTCATCGCTCGCCAGCACGGTGAAGTTCAGCCAGCGGTTGAACGGCCCGCGGGTGATGAGTTGCTGCAGTTTTTCGATTCCGATCGCTTGTTCGCTCATGCACGTACTCCAGTCGTTGTCCTGTTGCGCACGCTACCTGTCACTCGTCACGGCGCCGCCGGCAACCCACTTGCGTAGCTGCTGCTGGTCGATCTTGTTGGTGCCGGCGAGCGGCAGTTGCTCAAGGAAAAATACGCGGCGCGGGTGCTGGTAGGCCGGGCCGTTGGCGAGCGCGAAGTGCTTCAATTCTTCCTCGGTGGCGCGAGCGCCCTCTCGCAACACGATGAAAGCATACGGCACCTGGCCCTTCAATTCGTGGTCGAAGGGCATCACGTGAGCCTGGTGGACGGCGGGATGGCGTTCGAGCAACGACTCGACCTCGATCGGAAAGATGTTTTCGCCGCCGGAGACGAACATGTCGTCGGTGCGCCCCACGAAATAGTAGAAGCCGTCCGCATCGCGGCGGCAGACGTCCCCGGTGTAATACCACCCCTCTTGCAGCCGTCTCGCGGTTTCCTCAGGCAGGTTGTGATAACCGAGCAGCAGGCCGGGGTTTTTCAGCACGAGCTCGCCCTCGTCGGGGGCGGCGCCACCCACGAGTCTTGCCTCGGTTCCCCGATAGAGCGCGCCGAGCGACCCGGTTGGACGCGGCTTGCCTTCCGGGTGCGGGCCGAGCGGCACCGGGCCGCCCTCGGTCACGCCGTAGACCACCAGCGGCTCGGCATTCGGAAAGTGCGCGCGCAATTCCCTCAGTAGCTGCGGCGAGGAGGGCGCCGAGCCCATCATCACCGTTCGCACCGATGACGTGTCGATGCGGGCGAGCAGATCCTTGCGCGCGAGCAGCATCGACATCATCGTCGGCACGCCCGAGATCACAGTGCAGCGATACCGCCCGATGGCTTCGATGTAGCGCTCGACATCGAATTGCGGCAGCAGTGGCAACGCAGCGCCGGCGGTAAGCCCCTGCTTGATCGCATTGAGCGCATTCTTGTGGTAGAGCGGCGCGGCCACCAGGATCACGTCCCGTTCGGTCGTGCCGCGCGTGTGCGCGAGGATGCGCCGGCTCCAGTTCTGCCCGAAATGGCCGAGCAGCACGCCTTTGGGCCGCCCGGTCGAGCCGGAGGTGTAGGGTTGGATCGCAATCGAATTCGGCGCCGGGTCGAACGCGTCAAATGAACCAGGATCGAGAAACTGCTCGAATCCCGCGCCGAATTCGACGACTTTGAGCCCCGGCAGGCAATGATGGCGCAGGCCGGACTCCACAAATACAAGCAGCGCTCCCGCGTCGCACAGGATGTAGTGGATCGTTTCCGTGGCGAGTTTGACGTTGACCGGCACCGGCACCACGCCGGCGCGCATCGCACCGAGCAGCGTGACGACGAACTCGACGCGGTTGGAAGAGAGAATGCCGATGCGGTCTCCGGGTCTCAGCCCGGCCTTGACCAACCCGCGCGCGGCGGCATTGCACGCCGCGTCGAGTTCGCGAAAACTCACCTCCCGGGGCGAGGCAGGATCGCCCAGATCGATGATCGCCGGCCGCGCCGCACGCGCATGCTCGGCGAAGAGCCGTCCGAGATTGCCGGGATAACCGCGCGGCTCGGGCCGGGAAATCGTCATTGCGCTACGGACAGGTAGGCGGGCAAACGAAGCATGGCTGAGATTGTACGCCCCGCAGCCCTGATGTTACATCGGGGCTTTCGCCGCCTGTCACCGATGACCAAATTTGACCGCCAAGCCGGCGTGGTGCTACAGTCAGCCATACCCTGGAATATGGGCAGCCATATGAAGACCACGATCGAGATTTCCGATGCGTTGCTGAAAGAGGCGAAAAAGGCCGCCGCCCGAGAGGACACCACGCTCAGGACGCTGGTCGAGCAGGGGCTGCGCCATGTGATCGCGCAACGCAAGCGGCGCGAGCGCTTCCGGCTGCGCAGGGCGACCTTCAAGGGGAAGGGGCTCAGCGCCGAAGCAAGGGCGGGCGACTGGACCCGACTGCGAGAATTGGTTTATGAGGGACGCGGCGGGTGATCGCGGTCGACACCAACATCCTCGTTTACGCGCACCGGGAAGACTCCGACTCGCACGAAACCGCGTATCGCCGGATGGGCGAATTGGCCGAGGGCCGGGAAACGTGGGCAATTCCGTGGCCCTGCGTTCACGAATTTCTCGCGATCGTGACCCACCCTCGAATATTCGTTCCGCCCAGCACGCTTGCTGCTGCAATCGACCAGGTCGAGGCGTGGCTGGAGTCGCCAACGCTGGTGCTCCTGGCGGAAACCGAGCTGCATTGGATGCGGCTGCGCGATGTATTGCTCGCGGGAAAAGTCACGGGGCCAAGGGTTCACGATGCGCGTATTGCGGCGTTGTGCGCGCAACACGGGGTTAGAGAATTGTGGTCGGCCGACCGCGATTTTGGGCGGTTCCCGGACCTGGCGGTGGTGAATCCGCTGGTGAAATCTCAGTGAGTTTTGAGCCGTGGCCCATCACTCATCTCTTGGCGTCACGGCGTCACGACGACTTTGCCGAAAACGTTCCGATTTTCGATCATGCGCAGGCCGTCCACCGCGCGCTCGAGCGGCAGCACTTCGTCGATGACCGGCTTCATTCGGCCATCCTGGATCATGTCCATCAGGGCGACCAGGTTTTCGTCGTAGAAACTGTTCGAGCCGATGACCTTCAGCTCGAAGCTCCAGATGTAGCGCAGGTCCTCCTTGGGATCGTAGCCCGCGGTTGCCCCGCAGACCAGGATCTTGCCGCCGCGCTTCACGCAGCGCAGCGTCGGCGCCCAGCTATCGCCGCCGGTGAAGTTGATGACGACATCCACACCGCCTTCGTAGGTGCGCCGCTGCGGCTTGCCGAACTTCTCGATCGCCCACTTCGAGAAATCGACTTCCTTGTAGTTGATGACGTGGTCCGCGCCCAGCGCCTTCAGCCTTTCGATCTTGTCGGCGCTGCTCGCGCAGGCGATGACTTCCGCGCCCCGCAATTTGGCAAGGAGCACGCAGCCGGTGCCTACGCCGCCGCTCGCGCCCAGCACCACCACCTTTTCGCCCTTCTGAATCGTGTCATGGGTGACGATCATGCGATGCGCGGTGCCGTAGGCGACGGGCAGAGACGCGGCGGCCTCGAAGCTCACGCCATCGGGCATGCGGATCAACTGGTGCTGCGCGACGAGACATTTTTCGGCGAGTCCCCCGTGCATCATCTCGCCCATCAATCCCTTTGCCCGGTTGAGCGGATTGACCAGCACGCGATCGCCCGCTTTCCACCCGGTGACGTCCGTCCCGACCTCCAGGATCTCGCCGGCGAGGTCGAGACCGATGATCATCGGCATCGGCACCTTGATGCCCGGCATCCCGCGCACGGTGAAGACGTCGTGGTAATTGAAGGAGGTCGCCCGCACCCGGATGACGACATGGCCTTCGGTGACGACCGGGTCGGGGAAGTCGGTGACGTACTGCAGCTTGTCGAGGGCGCCGTGTTCCCGCAGCACTACAGCTTTCATTGATTACTCCGATCGTTCATTCACGGCCCACGATGTGTCAACCGGAGAAATAACCGGGCATTTTCCTTCATCCTTCATCCTTCATCCTTCATCCTTCATCCTTCATCCTTCATCCTTCATCATTGGTCATTCATATTCATTCCCCATCAACCGTCAACGCTACGTTCATGATCGACTTGCTGGTGAGCACGGCGGAGAGCACCATGTTGCGCGCGGCTTCGATCTGCTCGCGGCAGATGCGCTGCGCCGTATCGCCGTCGCCGCGCACCAGCGCTTTCACCAGCGCCCGGTGTTCCTGCTGCAGCTCCTGCGAGCGATTGCGCAGGCCGAGCCCCAGGTGCAGCAGGCGTGTCATGCCGTCGAGCAGTTGCGCGATGGCGTGGGCGAGGCGCGCGTTGCCGGTCGCTTCGGCGACGGCGACGCGAAACGCCTTGTAGGCTTCGAGGAAGCGATCGATGCTTTTCGCGTCGCCCGGCTGGTAGCCGCCGCCGCATGCCTCGTCGAGCGCTTTCAGGCGCTGCGCGTTGACCTTGCCGGCGGCCATGCGCGCGGCCTGCGGCTCGAGCATCTGCCGCAGCTCGAAGATGTCCTGGATGTCCTTGAGCGTAACGGGGGAAACCATGTGGCCGCGGCGCGGGATGGCGCGCACCAGGCCCTCGTGCGCCAGGCGGTGGAGCGCCATGCGCACCGGCGCCTTGCCCAGCTTGTAGTGCAGGCAGAGCTGCGCTTCGGTGATTTCGGCGCCGGGCGCGATGACGCAGCAGATGATGTCGTGCCGGATGCGCTCGTAGGCGCGGTCCGTCAGCAGGGGAATGGGCTTGACCATGTTCGCGTCGCAGGATGGTTTCGATCGGAGCAGGCGGTGCGATCTTATGAACTGGCGCGTGACATGTCAATTGGAAGATGCCGCGGGCCGTGCAATACTCGGCTGATGGACGCGTTGAGCCCGCTGCAGGCGGTTTACTGTTCCCTCGTGGTGGTGTCCGCCTTCGCGGTACGGGGCGGCGCGGGGTTCGGTGGCGGCGTGGTTGCGGTGCCGCTGCTTGTGGTGGTGCTGCCGCTGCAGCTCGTCGTGCCGGTGGTGACCGTGCTCAACTTCATGGCGTCCATCGGTCACGGGGTGCGCAACCGGCGCGCGATCCAGTGGCGCGACCTCCTGCTTCTGATGCCGTTCGCGCTGCTGGGGGTCGGACTGGGCCTGTATCTGTTCAAGGTGGTCGATGCGCGGCCCTTGAGCCGCGCGCTCGGCGTATTCGTCACGCTTTATGCGGTGTACGTGCTTGCGAGCGCAGGCCGCCTGCCGCAGGTGCCCGAGCGCTGGTTGAAACCGCTGGCCGCCGCCATGGGCGCTTCCGCCGGACTGGCGGGCACACTGTTCGGCGGCGCCGCGGGCCCGCTGTTCGTCATCTATCTCAACGCGCGGCGCCTTGCCAGGGACGAGTTTCGCGCGACCATCACCGCCATCATGATCTGCATGAGTGTCACCCGTATCGCCGGTTACGCCAGCCTCGGATTCCTCGATTTCAGCGGCTTGAAATACCTGGCGGTGGCGATTCCCCTGATGTGGCTGGGCGGCTGGATCGGTGAGCGCCTGGTGCGCCGCATCGATCAGCGCCAGTTCGAGCGCGTGCTCGGCGCGGTGCTGATCGTCGGCGGCATCGTGCTGGTACTGAAATAGCCGGCCAATGTTCGGCGATTTTTCCGTTACGGTGATCGTCTGGTCCGCGGCGGTGATCTTCGCGGCGTTCATCGTCCGCGGCATGTCGGGGTTCGGCGCGGGTCTGGTCGCGACGCCGCTGCTTTCGTTCGTGATGCCCGTTCATGTCGCGGTGCCGATGACCGGGCTGCTCGTGTTCTTTCTCTTCGTGTTCCTGTTCATACGCGACTGGCGCGAAGTGGTGTGGCGGGAACTGAAGCTCCTCGCCCTGCCGACGGTGCTCGGCGTGGCCGCAGGGCTGCTGCTCTTCAAGTCGCTTGATAACCGGTGGCTGCTCACGCTGCTCGGAACATTCCTGCTGATTTACGCCACCTACATGCTGCTGGTGCACGCGTTCGGCATGCCCGGGTTCAGGTGCTCCGAGCGCTGGGCGTTCCCGCTGGGCCTCGGGGGCAGCTTCATCGACACGCTGTTCGGCGGTGGTGGCGGCACGCTGGTGGTGATCTACATGCATGCCCGGGGCTTTTCCGGCATGCCGTTCCGCGCGACCATCGCGGTGCTGTGGTTCATCGAGATGGTGGCCCGGATCGGCGGCTATACCTGGGCCGGTTACTACACCACGAGTACCCTGATTCTGGCGGGTCTGATGTTGCCGATGATGGCGGCCGGCACCTGGGTCGGCGAGCGCCTTGGCAACCGGATCAGCCAGACGAGCTTTTCGCGAGTGCTGGCGGTGCTGCTGCTGGTATCGGGCGCCGCGATG
>MEQT01000233.1 GCA_001770325.1 Betaproteobacteria bacterium RIFCSPLOWO2_02_64_14 | reverse complement strand
CATCACGCTCTCGGGTCGCTCGCTCCAGCACGACGCAGGCGCAGGCGAGGCTCGCTTCGTCGCTGATCGTAAGATGGTGATTGACGATACCCCACTCCTTCACCATGCGTTCGAGATCGGGGTGAAACGTCAGCCCCGGCTTGCCCGCGCGGTTCTGCACCACGCTGATGCACTGCAACGTCACCGGATAGCGGAATCCGGTACCCATCGCCTTGGAGAAGGCCTCTTTCGCGGCGAAACGGTTGGCGACAAACAAGACCTGGCGCGGCGTTTTGAGATACCCCGGCCGCTCGCCGGGCGTCAGTACGCGCTGCACGAAACGATCTCCATAGCGTTCGATAAGACGCGCCACCCGATGCGGTTCCACCACATCGATGCCGATACCGAAGATCACGCCGCGTGGTCCCGTTGTTGCCCGGCGCTGCCGCGTTCGATCTCCTGGAGATACCGCCGCACTGCGGCTGCCAGTCCCATCTCGAGCGCATCCGCGGTGAGCGCGTGTCCGATCGAAACCTCCAGCACGCCGGGAACGCACGCAAGAAACCGGGCAAGATTTTTCAGGTTGAGGTCGTGACCGGCATTCACGCCGAGGTTGGCAGCAGCGGCCGCGCGCGTGGCTCGCGCGTAGGTTTCGAGCGCCGGGCCTTCAGCGGCGGTCCCGAATGCGCGAGCGTACGGCTCCGTGTAGAGCTCGACCCGGTCGGCGCCCGCCGCGCGGGCTGCGGCCATCTGGCCCGGTACCGGGTCCATGAACAGGCTCACCCTCACTCCCAGCGCCTTCAATTCTGCGATCACTGGCGCAAGACGCTCGCCGTCCTTCGCCAGATCCCAGCCATGGTCCGATGTAAACGCGTCCGGTTCATCCGGAACCAGCGTGCATTGATGCGGACGCACGGCGCGCGTGAGTTCCATCATGGATTGCGCAGGATTGCCTTCCACGTTGAACTCTGCCCGGGGCTCATCCTTCAGGAGCGCCGCCAGTTCGATCACGTCGTGCGGACGAATGTGCCGGCCGTCGGGCCGCGGGTGCACCGTGATGCCGTGCGCGCCGGCGTCCAGCGCCGCCCGCGCCGCCCACGTCACGCTGGGAATTCCAAGCGTTCGCGAATTGCGCAGCAACGCCACCTTGTTCAGGTTTACACTCAGTCTGGTCATACCTGCTGCATGAGCGCCCGCGGCCTACAACGCCTGCAAATCGAGAAGAAGTTGCCGCGTGTGCAGCCGGTGGTCGCCGAGATGATGGTTGATCAGGGCGCGCATCAGCACCTTGCCCTGTTGTTGCGTTGCCATGCGCGCGTAGTTGTCGTGCTGCATGTCGATCAGCGTTTGTCCGTCCAATTCTACGCCGTTTTGCGGGGGATCGCCGCTCGCCGTGACCGGTCCGCGCTCTGCGTGGTAGACATAACGTCGATCTGCTGCGATGGGATCGCCCGTGATCACTTCGTGGTCCAGGATGACACCATAGCCGAGTTCAGCGAGCAGATTCTTCTCGAATCGCCGCAGGCCCGCCGAATAGGCAGTACTCCCGCCCAGCGTCGCGAGTGTTTCCCGGTACAGGTCGAAAAGACGCTCGTGGGGGTCGTCCCGTGGCAGCAGGCGGAGCAACAGTTCGTTCACATAGAATCCGCAGATCATGGCAAGCCCCTTCAATGGCGCATACCCCCCAAGCCATTCCGCCCTGATCAGGGTGCGCAGTTCGGACTTTCCCGACCACGACAGCAGCACGGGCTGAAATGCAAGCAGCACGCCCCGCAGCGCCGACTTCGGCCGGCGCGCGCCGCGCGCGACCAGCGCGACGCGCCCGTTGTCACGCGTGAAGGTCTCGACGATCAGGCTCGACTCGCGGAACGGGTAGCTGTGGAGGACGTACCCATGCTGCCCGTCCAGACGGAGCCTGCCGCCGGTGATCATGCCGTGCCCTTCATTCCCTGGATCCTCCTTCCAGACTCATCGACCCATGTCGAATCCCAGGCGCTGCAGCGTCCGTTCATCGTCCGTCCAGCCGCGCCGGGTCTTGACCCATACTTCGAGGTGAACCTTCCCGCCCAGCAGATCCTCCATGCTGCGGCGTGCCTTGCTCGCAACCTCCTTCAGCTTTTCGCCTCGGCGTCCGATCACGATCGGTTTATGGCTTTCCTTGTCGACAAGGATGGCAGCACAAATCACCCGCACGCCTTGCCTCGCCTGGAACGATTCGATCTCAACCGCGCAGGAATAGGGTAATTCCTCGCCGAACAGGCGAAACAGTTGCTCGCGGATCAGTTCGGCCGCAAGATCGCGCTCGTTGAGCGTGGTGATGTCGTCGTCGCCGAACACGCGGGGTCCTGGCGGGAGCAACGGCGCCAGCACTGTTACCAGGGTATCCACCCCCGTCCCGCGCGCTGCAGACACGGGAACAATCGCGGTGGCGGCCAGGCGCTTGGCAATTTCGCTCAGGAATGGAAGCAGCATCTGCTTGTCACGCACCCGGTCGATCTTGTTTACCGCGACCACCAGCGGTTTGCCATGTGGCACCATGGACTGCAACGCGGCGTCTTTTCCGCTGAAACGGAGCGCCTCGACCACCCACAGCACTGCATCGGCGCCCTGGAGGCTGCGCGCCACGGCACGATTCATGGCGCGATTCAGCCCTGATACGTGCTCAAGCTGGAAACCGGGTGTATCGACGAACACAATCTGTGCCGCATCCGTCGTGACGATACCGGGCACGCAGTAGCGCGTGGTCTGGGGCTTGCGCGACGTGATGCTGATCCGGTGGCCGACGATCCGATTGAGCAGGGTGGACTTGCCGACGTTGGGTCGTCCGATGACCGCGACATTCCCGGCACGGTATTCAGAATCCGTCATTCCCGCGTTGCACGCTCGTAGGCAAGTCGCGCGGCGTGCTGTTCGGCGCTGCGACGATTGCTCCCTTCACCCAACGTGCGGATGCCCAGTTCGGGAATCACGCATTCCACCTCGAACTCCTGCCGGTGTGCCGCCCCCCGTGTTGCAACGACGGCATATCGGGGCAGGCTGATACGCCGCGCTTGCAGGTGTTCCTGGAGCGTTGTCTTGGGATCCTTGCCCGCAGCGGGATCTATGTTCGCAAGCGCGTCACCCAACACGGTCTGAACCACACCCAGCGCTGCGTCGTAGCCGCCGTCAAGGAACACCGCGCCGACCACGGCCTCCACGGCATCGGCGAGGATAGAGGGCCTTTCGCACCCGCCGCTGCGCAGTTCGCCTTCTCCCAGCAGAAGAATCGCGCCCACACCAAAGCGGCGCGCCACCGTGGACAGTGTATCCTGGTTGACCAGATGCGCGCGCAGACGCGAGAGTTCGCCTTCGGGCAGTTGAGGAAACCGGCGATACAGTTCCAGCGCAATGGCGCAATTCAGCACGCTGTCCCCGAGAAACTCCAGGCGCTCGTTGTGCGCCGAGCCGTGGCTGCGATGCGTCAATGCGCGCCGCAGTAGTGCAGGATCATGGAAGCGATGGCCGACCTGCTGAGCAAACGCCTCAAGATCCATCGCGCTGTAAGCCGCTATTTCTCCGAACTCGCGCTGAAATCGATGCAGGCGTTGATATTGCCTACGATGGGCACGCGAACCACGTAATCCGCGGTGATCACCACCTTCTCGCCTTCCTTGTTGATGACGAGGTCGTTTGCACTAAGCGACGTAATATTGTCTATCCCCCCACGCAAGGCGAAATTACCGCCGATCATCTTGCGGTAATCGCCGACGCGCAAGCCTGGATCGTTGGCGAGATTCTTCATCAGTTTCTGGATCGCCTGGAACTCCATGTATGGCGGCGCGAGCTTGAACCCCAGCAGCAACACGATCACCACCAGAATTGCCCACATGATGAATCCGGACAACGTCAAGCCTTTTTGCCTGCGCATGGTCTTTCCTTTCATTTGATCGACTGCCCGACCCTTCTGATTTCGTCAAAATTCCACCAGATCAGGAACGCCTTGCCGACGATGTTCGCCTCCGGCACGAATCCCCAATAGCGGCTGTCGCTGCTGCTGTCGCGGTTATCTCCCATCAGGAAATAATGGCCCGCCGGCACGGTACAGGCAAAGCCGCCATCATTGTAAGCACAATTATCGCGAAAGGGAAACGCGCGCACCCCGGACGGCTGGACGCCTGGAACGTCGGGCTGCACCAGGATTGCGTGCCGGGCAGTGCCGAGCATTTCTTCGAATCGCTGCGTCGACACGAAATTCAATCCGGACTCGACGTAGTTGAACTCGCCGCCAGGCGTGACCTTCACCGGTTCCCCGTTGATCGTCAGCTTCTTGTTGCGGTAGTCGATGCGGTCCCCGGGGACCCCGACCACCCGCTTGATGTAATCGAGCGACGGGTTTTCCGGGTAGCGGAACACCATGACTTCCCCGCGTTGGGGAAGGTTCACGTCGACGAGCTTTACGTTGACGATGGGAAGCCGGATGCCGTAGGTGAACTTGTTGACGAGAATGAAATCGCCGACCAGCAGGGTGGGCAGCATCGAGCCTGAAGGAATCTTGAAGGGCTCGACCAGAAACGAACGCAGGACGAACACGATCAGGATCACCGGGAAAAAACTCTTGGGGTACTCGATCCACCACGGCTCAGCCTGCCCGGCCGTGCGGCCATGCCGCAGCACGTAATGATCCAGCAGCCACACTGCGCCCGTGCCCACCAGCAGCACGAACATGATGAGGGCGAAGTTCATTTTTCCACCTGGAGAATGGCGAGGAATGCCTCCTGCGGGATTTCGACGCTTCCGATCTGCTTCATGCGCTTCTTGCCCGCCTTCTGTTTCTCCAGGAGCTTCTTCTTGCGCGTGATGTCTCCGCCGTAGCACTTGGCAAGAACGTTCTTGCGCAGCGCTTTGACCGTCTCACGCGCGATGATGTGTGAGCCGATTGCCGCCTGCACCGCGACGTCGAACATCTGCCTCGGAATGAGCTCGCGCATGCGGGAAACCAGCTCCCGCCCGCGGTGCTGGGCGCTGTCCCGGTGCACGATAAGGGACAGGGCGTCGACGTGCTCGCCATTGATCAGGATCTCGAGCTTGACCAGATCGGCGGCGCGGTACGCCAGAAAATCATAGTCGAGCGAGGCGTAACCGCGCGAAACTGACTTCATCCTGTCGAAGAAATCCATCACCACTTCGTTGAGCGGCAACTCGTAGGTGAGCACAACCTGCCGCCCCATGTACTGCATGTTGCGCTGGACGCCGCGCTTCTGGGTGCACAGGGTCATGACCGGACCGACGTAGTCCTGTGGCGTGAGTATCACCGCCTTGATGATCGGCTCGCGGATCTCCTCGAGCTTCGTCGCATCCGGCAGCCGGGAGGGGTTTTCGATTTCGATCACGGCCCCGTCGCGCAGGGCGACCTGGTACACCACGGTCGGCGCGGTCGTGATGAGCGCCATGCCGTACTCGCGCTCTAGCCGTTCCTGCACGATATCCATGTGCAGCAGCCCCAGGAATCCGCAGCGGAACCCGAAACCCAGCGCCTGCGACGATTCCGGTTCGAATCGCAGCGAGGAGTCGTTGAGCTGCAGCTTTTCGAGCGCGTCGCGGAGCGCATCGTACTCGTTCGCATCCACGGGATAGAGGCCGGCAAAGACCTGTGGCTTGATCTGCTTGAATCCCGGGAGCGCCTTGTTCACCGGCTGGTCCGCGCGCGTCAACGTATCCCCGACGCATGCCGCCCTCAGTTCCTTGATGCCGGCGATCACGAAACCGACTTCGCCCGCGCCCAGTCTCTCCTTGTCACGCGACTTGGGGGTGAACACCCCAACCTGTTCGCACAGGTAGGAAGCTTGGTTCGACATCAGAAGCACGCGGTCCTTGGGTCTCAGCTCGCCGTCGACCACGCGCACCAACATGACCACGCCCACATAATTATCGAACCACGAATCGATGATCAAGGCCTTGAACGGCCCTGCCGGGTCGCCCCGCGGCGGCGGGATGCGCCTGATCACGCCCTCCAGGATGTCGACCACGCCGTCGCCTGTCTTCGCGCTGGCCTTGATCGCATCGTGTGCCGGGATGCCGATGATGTCCTCGATCTCCGCAATCACCCGCTCCGGATCCGCCTGCGGCAGGTCCATCTTGTTCAGCACCGGGACCACTTCCACGCCCTGCTCGATCGCCGTGTAACAGTTGGCCACCGTCTGCGCCTCCACCCCCTGCGAGGCGTCAACCACCAGCAGAGCGCCCTCGCACGCGGCAAGCGAGCGCGATACTTCGTACGAAAAGTCCACGTGGCCCGGTGTATCGATCAGATTCAGCAGATATTTCAGTCCATCCTGCGCCTGGTAGTCGAGCGCCGCGGTCTGCGCCTTGATGGTGATGCCGCGCTCGCGTTCCAGTTCCATAGTGTCCAGGACCTGCTCCTCCATTTCGCGTTCGGACAGACCGCCGCACAGCTGAATGATGCGGTCTGCAAGCGTGGACTTGCCGTGATCGATGTGCGCGATGATGGAGAAATTGCGGATATGTTGCATAGAAAAGGGCGCCATCAGCGCCCTTGTAGCGGTCAAGTACCGGTATTTTATAGGAATTGCGCCAGGAAGGCAGTAACGGCTGCGCTGTCCAGAAAATAATGGCACAGCTCGCGACCGCCTCCCACCAGCACGGGCACCCGTTCCCCGTATCGTGCCTCGAGCAGCGGGTCATCATCCACGTCGACGACCGCGAACGCGAATGGGTGTGTGACCTGCAGGCGGCGCAGGCCTTCGATCATGTCATCGCACAGGTGGCAATAGGGGTGCGCGAAAACGGTCAGGGCCGGGATCGCGTCAGTTGCCATCCACCCGGAACGGGATATAAAGAGAGTTGCCGCCCCGGCGCACGAGCAGCGCGATGATCCGGCCTTTCTCGAACTGGCCCATCAGCTCCTTGAACTGATCGACCGATTTCACATCCTGGTTGTTGACCGCCAGAATGACGTCACCGGCCCGGATTCCCGCACGCGCGGCCGCGCCCTGGGCGTTTTCCACCAGGATGCCCCCTTCGAGCTTGAGTTCTTTGCGCCGCGCTTCGGTCAGGTCCGCGAGCGTCATGCCGTACTGTGTCGCTGCAGCCGGCGGCTTGCCGCCGCGCCGGGACTGGCGCGCAGCGCGCTCGTCCCGCAGCTCCGCCACGACGACCTGCACGTCCCGCGCCGCCTTGTTGCGGAAGATCTGCACGGTCACCTTGGTCCCCGGCCGGGTCGCTCCCACGATACGTGGCAGGTCTTCGGACGAGCTTACGGGCTTGCCGTCGAAACGAAGGATCACGTCGCCGGATTCGATTCCGGCTTTGTCGGCAGGTCCGCCTTTTTCCACAGAGTTGACCAGTGCGCCGGCTGGTCTGGCGAGCCCGAACGATTCCGCGAGCTCCTTCGTGATGGGTTGGATCACGACGCCGATGCGGCCTCGGGTGACCTTGCCGGCCGTGCGGATCTGCTGGGCGATATCGTTCGCAACATCGATGGGAATCGCGAACGACAATCCCATGAAGCCTCCCGTGCGGCTGTAGATCTGGGAGTTGATGCCCACCACTTCGCCGCGCATATTGAACAACGGCCCTCCCGAATTTCCGGGATTGACCGCCACGTCAGTCTGAATGAACGGCACAAAATTCTCCTGCGGCAGCGAGCGGCCCTTGGCGCTGACGATACCAGCGGTCACCGTGTTCTCAAATCCGAACGGCGAACCGATGGCCACCACCCACTCCCCGACTTTCAGCCGGCCGGGATCGCCAAATCGGACCACCGGCAGGCCGCCACCCTCGATCTTGATCAGCGCGACGTCGGTGCGCCGGTCCGAGCCTATGACCTTGGCCTTGAATTCGCGCTTGTCGTTCAGCTTCACTGTAATCTCATCGGCCGCCTCGACCACGTGAGCGTTGGTGAGAATATATCCATCGGTGCTGATAATGAAGCCCGAACCGAGCGACTGCGACTGGAACTCGCGCGGCCCCGGATTCGGAATGAAGCGGCGGAAAAACTCGTAGAACGGATCATCCTCCTGCAACTGCGGAACCTGGGGCAGCAACGGGCTGCGCACCGATTGCGTCGTGCTGATGTTCACGACAGCGGGCCCCTGTTTTTCCACCAGATCCGTGAAGTCCGGGAGCTGCGCCGGGGACGCGACTGGCGCAAACAACAGAAATACTAATGCAAGAACCTTGAGCATGGATTGACCTCGTGACTACAGGAAATGTTGCGAATTGCGGTAGCGAAGCTATCGGGCAGCGGCGCCTGAACGACGTTCGAGAGAATTGCCGATCTGCATGATCGTTGCCGCCGGAGCCTCGCCCAGCACGGTCACCAGTTGATCGGCGAGCGGGCGCGTGTAAATATTGACCGCACCCTGATGCGTGAGCGTCTGGACCGGGCGCTTGCCGGGAATGGGCTCGATGAATACGGATATTGCCGCCAGTCCGTCGGAAAAGATGATCTGCGCCACCGCGCCCGCGCGCCCCGCGATCGAACGCTTGACCTCCAGCAACTTCCTGAATCCCGGGGGTTGCCGGGTCACGGCCCAGCCCGTCTCGACTTCCCGTTCGACGAGGCTCAACGCCGAGCGATCGACACGCCATTTATGGCTTTTTGACGCGTATTTCGACATGACCCGGTCGCGCCTGAAACTGCCTCCGATGGTGAGTTGCGTGAACGCAAACGCTTCCAACCCTTCGTTCCGGCCGCTGATGGTTCGCACGCGCAGCGGCAGGCCTGACTTCAACTCGGCGCAGAAGTCCCGCCCGTAACGCAGGCTGTCTTTCGGTTCGAGCACCACGATCTGACACTCGTGTCCTGCGACACGGTCGATTCCCCCAAGGCGCACCCGGTAGCTCTCGCCAATCCCGGCCAGATTTTCCGGTAACAGGCCGGGAACAAGCTTGGCATTGCGCTGCTCGATGCGCACAGTCTTGATCGAGGGCAGGTAACAGGTTACCTGGTCGTTGGTGCGGATGACTTCCCGCGCCGGGCCATCCAGCGCCTCGAGCCTTTCGAACACGCCGCCGGCCGGATTCACGAAGTGCACCACCCGTGATGTTTCCGACGTCCCGCGGTTATGGTAGACGAAGGTCCCCGAATAATTGACCACGCTCGACGCGTTCGCCATGCGTGTGAGCCAGGAGAGACCTTCGTCCGCGCCGTACGCCGTCGCGAGGCCGGCAGTCGCGACCCCAACGGCAGCGATCCGCCAGAAGGCGTTTATCATTGCTTCAACGGTTCTGTTCCGAATGGGACGCGGCGACGGTGCGGATATACGGCGCCACGCCCTGGATGACGGTGCTGGGGGAAAATCCGGTGTGGGCCATCAGGTACTCGTTGAGCGTGCCGTCGTAGGGCTCGCTCGCCAGTTGCGCTTTGGGCGCAGTCACCGGTTCAGGGGCTGAGGACTCCGCAACCGCCGGAGCGGCCGCATTGGCAAGCTCGGCCGGTGGCGTGGTGGCGGTACGGGTGCCGACCGCGAGCCAGCCAACCAGTGCCACGGCGGCCAGAGACGCAGCTGCCGAGAGCGTATAGGCCGTGAGCTTGGGCGCCGTTGAACGCGCGGGCGCCAACACCGTGGGTTCCCCGGCAAGCCTCTGCGCGAACCGTCGTCCGAACTCCGGCGACAAAGTTTCCTCACCCCGCAATGCGTCACCGATCAGATGAAACGTGTCCCAATTTTCGCGCATCCCGTCATGCTGCCTGAGCCGGCTCAACGCCTGCCGGGCCGATTGCGAGTCCAATTCACCATCCATCAACTGGGAAATTCTTTCCACGTCACCATCTCCTGTCGCCGCGTGTGCCGAGCAACGGCCTGAGCCTTTCGGCAATGGCCTCGCGCGCCCGGAAAATACGGGAACGTACCGTTCCGATCGGGCAATCCATCGCCTCGGCGATATCCTCGTAACTCAAACCTTCGATCTCGCGCAGGGAGATTGCCACCCTCAACTCCTCGGGCAGCTCCTCTAGCGTTCGATTCACCGTCTCCGCAACCTGCCGGCTCATCATCATGTTCTCCGGCGTATTCAGGTCGCGCAGCTGTTCGCCCTCCTCGAACCCTTCAGCCTCCTCGCTATCGTATCCCGTGGTCGTCGGCGCACGCCGGCCCATCGCCACCAGATAGTTCTTGGCGGTGTTGATTCCGATCCGGTAGAGCCAAGTATAAAACGCGCTGTCGCCCCGAAACGTCGGTAACGCCCGGTATGCCTTAATGAAGGCTTCCTGCGTCACATCCTCCACCTCGGTCGGATCGCGGATGAACCGTGACAACAACCGGGCCAGCTTGCGCTGATACTTGCTCACCAACAGTTCGAACGCGTGCTTTTCGCCGCTCTGCGCGCGTTCGACCAGCCGCTGATCGACTTCGCGGTCGCTCATCGAACCCTTCCCTGACCTTGGTCTTATTTTTCAAGCTGAACGGTAATGCTGGCGCGGAAAGCGCACAGTATACCCGCCCGGCTCTGCCCGGTGGAGCGCGAAGCAGATCGTTACTGCACTGACCAGACAGGAGAAAATTAGTTCACGAGCGATCCCTCGCCGGGCAGCCGTACTGACTTTTGCCGCCGTCCAAGCACCTTTGCATTCCACATCGTGGCCGGGCATCCTCGCGCCGTAGCGCCCGGCTGCCGATTCCGTCCCAGCGGGGGGAGCGCGGCGCCCCGGCTACGCGCCGGCGCGTGCGTCGTGGCGCAGGCCCGCCGGAATCAGCCAGCGGTCAAGCACATCAAAACCGAGTTGCATGACTATGGCCATGAGCGCTGCCGGGACAGCCCCTGCCAGGAGCATCATGTTGTCGTTCACTGCCAGACCGGCGACGATCCGTTCCCCATAGCCTCCGGCGCCCACGAACGCTGCGATGGTCGCGGTGCCGACGTTGATCACCGCCGAGGTCTTGATTCCTGCGAGTATCGATCGGGCGGCGAGCGGAAGTTCGATCAAACGCAGCCGCGCACCCCCTGGCAAACCCAGCGCCTGGGCGGATTCCCGCAGCGGCTGGGCGATGTCGGCGAGGCCGCTCGCGGTACTGCGCACGATCGGCAGCAACGCATACAGGAAAAGCGCGATGATCGCCGGCACCGTGCCAATCGTGTCCATCAGCGTGATCAGGAACGCGAGCAGCGCAAGGGAGGGGATTGTCTGCAGCATGCCGACGCTGCCAAGGATCCAGCCCGACGCCCGCGGCGAGCGCGCCGCCCAGATCCCGAGCGGAACGCCGGCTACGATGCTCAGCCCGAGGGATGCAAAAACCAGCAGCAAATGCTGGCCCGTGAGCCGCCAGAAATCCGCCCCGACCAGCGTGCTGATGAATGGGCGGCCTTCTCCCGGCGCGGCAAGGTGGCGCGCCGCGCTGCCGCCCAGGAATCCCTCCGCCACCTTGGAAAACGGCACACCGGCAAGCTCCGCCTCTGCGTTCATGGCGATCATCTGCCGCGAGGAAATCCGGCCTTCGAGACCGATCAGAGCCTCCCATGTCCTGGGCGCGCGCCGCGGCAGGTCCAAACGATACAAGAGCACTGCGTCGTATTTCGGGAAAAACCCCAGGTCGTCGGTCAAAACCCTTAACTGGTATTTGGCAAGCTTGGCATCGGTTGAGTAGACATCGATCAGGTCGACCTGCCCGGACGCGGACGCCTCGTACGCCAGCCCGTGGTCGAGCCCGAGTGGAGCGGCCGCAAGCCCATAGGCTCGCGCCATCGCCGGCCATCCGTCGCGGCGGTTGAGAAACTCCTGCGATAGGCCTATCCGCAGTTCCGGCACCCGCTTCAAGTCTGAAATGGCGCCAATGCCAAGTTCGGCCGCGCGCGCTTCGCGCATTGCGAGTGCATAGGTATTGCTGAAACCCAGGCGTACGGCTGCACCCAGGCCGAGCGGGGCAAGCTCACGGTTGAGATCCTCGAGGCTGGCAGCGGCACGCTTCCTGAGCAGCTCGAACGCGATCGTGCCCGTGTATTCCGGGTAGACGTCGATGACGCCGGCGCGAAGCGCGGCAAATACGATCGCGGTATTGCCCATGCCCTGCCTGTGCACTGCCTGCGCCTCGCCTGCCGAGGCCACGGTGGCGGTGACGATCTCGCCCAGAATGTAGGACTCCGTAAAGCGCTTGGAACCCACGTGGATCGTGGCCTGCGCCGCACACAAGGCGGGCAGCAGAAACAGGATCGAGAAGATTACGCGCATCGCCTCAGTTCGCTGCCGGTACGGACGCCCGCTGAGCCCGGATGAAATCGCGGACATAGTCCTCCGCAGGATGGCTCAGAAACTCGCCGAACGAGCCCGCCTGCACCACACGGCCCGAGCGCAGCAGCACGATGTGATCGCCAAAGTGCGCGGCTTCGTTCATGTCGTGTGTCACCAGTACCACGGTCTTCGCCAGTTCCGCGAAGACGCGCTTCAGTTCATCCTGCAGCTCGTAGCGCGTGACGGGATCGAGGGCGCCAAGCGGCTCATCAAGGAGCAGAACGGGCGGGTCGAGCATGAGGGCGCGCATAAGACTCACGCGCTGGCGCTGGCCCCCTGACAGTTCCCTCGGGAAGCGCTCGAGCAGACGGGCCGGAATTCGCACCAGGTCGCCCAGACGCGACACCCGTTCCTCGATCCAGGCGCGGGAACGCCCGAGGTAACGCGCCAGCAGCGCGACGTTCTCGGCTGCGGTAAGGTGCGGGAACAATCCGCCATCCTGGATCACGTAGCCGATGCCGTGACGCAGGCGCTCGACGTTGTCTTTGTGCAATTCTTCGCCGCCGACCCATACGCCACCCGCATCCGGGGTGACGAGGCCGACGATCAAGCGCAGAAGCGTGGACTTGCCGCAGCCGCTGGGGCCGATCAGCACCGAGGTTTGCCGCGCGGCAAAGGTAAGGGTCGTCGGCGCGAGCGCGACGCTCCCGCGGTAGGTCTTGCAGGCGCCTTCGAGCCGGATCACTTGGACTGGCTCAACGCCGTCACGGAGTGCGCCTGTCGTACTCCGCGACCGCGTCTTCGAGCTTCATGAACACGGCGCCGTGATCCAGCAGCGTGCGGATGAGTTTTTCCAGGATGATCATGCGGTGCCCGCGACCGATCACAAACGGATGAAAGGTATAGGTGATGATGCCCCAATCGAGGTTGTGGCGCAGGTAAAGAAAATCGTCGATCCAGTTCTGCAGCACGCCGCGAGCGTTCATCAGTCCCTGCAGGATCCAGGTTGGCGTGCGAATGAACTCGAAGTGCGGGAAGTCGTCGAGCGTCCAGCTCACCGGCGCCTCGATCAGCCGGGTCACGTCGCCGAACACGGCCGGCTTTTCGAGCTCGATCACGTCCCCCTGTCTCACCCGATACGGGATGTAATCGTCCGCCATCATGCTACTGTCGTAGACGAATCCGTGCCTGACCAGGAGTTCCACCGAGTGCGGGCTCAGGTCCCACGAAGGCGAGCGGTAACCGCGCGCATGGCGACCGGTAAGTTCTCTGATCCCCTCGTTGGCGCGCATGAGCCCTTCTTCTTCCTTTTCACGGGTAAGCTCGGATGGCGGCATGTGCGTCCAGCCATGGTGCCCGATCTCGTGGCCGGCGTCGCATATGCGCCTGCACTGATCCGGATACGTCGCAAGCGTATGGCCCGGGATGAACCAGCTCGCCTGAATCCCATGCTCCTTCAGCAGCGCCAGGATCCGGGGCGTTCCGACGTTGGCGCCGAACTCACCGCGCGAGATCGGCGAGGGCGAGGTCATGCCGCGCGAAATAAACCCCGACATGGCGTCGAAATCAAACGTCAGACAAACGATATGTCTTCCCATCAAAACCTCGTTACCAACCGTGAAGACACCAGGAGCCCAGCTATCGTGCAGACGCGCTGCGCGCGGGCAAGGGCTCCTCCCCGAGATCCCAGAACACGCCCGTCATCACCTGTAAGCCCTCCCGCAGAACCGGCGCGAGGGCATGCTCGTTAGGCGCATGCTGCATGCAACCGGGATACGAATGCGGTATCCACAGCGTAGGCAGCCCCAGGACCTCGGCGAAGCAGTCATTAGGCAGCGATCCGCCGATGTTTGGCAGCACGGCGGGCTTCACGCCCGTCGTCTTCTGGATCGACGCCACCGCCCATGTCACCCACTCATTGTCAGGGTCAAGGCGTGTCGCTCTGAAGAAATCCTCGCGCGATTGCGCCACCTTGACCATTTCGAATCCGGCGGTGTCGAGATGTCCCTGCAGGGTATCGAGAAACGTCGCAGGATCGGTATCGACGGTGAAACGAATCTGGCAATGAGCCACTGCACGGCCCGGGATTGCGTTGACCGGGTTTTCGGGATTCCCGGTATGCATCGCCAGAATCTCAAACGTGTTCCACGCGAAAACCTTTTCGGCCGCGGTCAGACCCGGCTCGCCCCACCAGCCATCGATGGATGGGCCGCTTTCGTCCCCTTTCGGTTCGCAATCGGCCAGTGCTTTTCGGACAGACGCAGGAATGTCCCTGGGCAGCAAATCGCGCACCAGCACCCTGCCGTCGCGCGAGATGATCGAGGCCAGCGCGTGCGCCAGGATGACTCCGGGATTCGCGAGCAGTCCGCCCCAATTGCCCGAGTGGTGGCTGCCTTCCCGCAGTTCCACAGTCAGCGTGAAATTGAGCCCGCCGCGCGAGCCGAGGTAAAGGGTGGGCCGGTCGGCCGACAAGCGCGGCCCGTCGGAAGCGACGAATACATCCGCCGCCAGCCGCACCTTGTTCTCCTCGCAGAACCGCTGCAGGCCCGGAGAGCCCATCTCCTCGCCGGTCTCGATGAGAAACTTGGAATTGAAGCCAAGCCTGCCGCGCTCTGCGATTACCGTCGCGAGCGCCGCCATGTTGACCGAATGCTGTCCCTTGTTGTCGGCGGTGCCCCTGCCGTAAAGGCGGTCACCTTCCTGCCTGACGATCCACGGGGCGAGGCCGTTGCGCCACTGCGCATCAAGTCCGCGGATGACATCCCCGTGCCCATAGCTCAGAACCGTGGGCAATCCGGGATCCTCGATGCGTTCGGCCAGCAACAACGGCCCTCCCCGCGGCTCGGGATTCTCGATTACGTCGACCCGGTAGCCGATGCGCTCGAAAGCGGGCCCGATTTCCGACTCGAGGTATTGCCTCAGATGCGGCCGGCTCTCGGGATTCTGGCTCTCGCTCCGGATCGCGACCCGGCGCGCAAGGTCACCGACAAACGTGCCGTCATCAAAGTGTTTCGTCGCGCGCGAAACCGCCGTTTCCCTGCTCATTCGCCCTGCTCCCTCTGACCGCAGTGCATCATAGCCAGCCCCGACCATACATACAACCCATGCCCGCGTTGCACCGGTCTCGCGGGCGCGGGGTTGTCCCGTCGGGCAAATCCGTCTAGTATTTTGCCTGCCAATAGCTGCGCGCGGTTTGCGCGAATAACCATCGATTGCCCATGATCCGGAGAAGCCAGCCTGTTACGGTTCGTTTGGCGGCAAGTGCGGTGGCAACGAGCTTCGTTATCGTCGCCTGCACCACGGTGCCCGCATTCAACCGCTATCCCCAGACGGCTTGCACGCAGTACGTGCACGCGACGAAGGAATTCAGGGCCGAAGTCAACTGGTGCGCGCATTATGTCGAAGTACGGGGTGACGCGACGGAGGTGCGGGTGTCGTGGGAACTCGTGAAGCTGCACGGTAGCCTTGAGGCGGTATTCCAGATTACGGACGAATCCAATCCAAGAATGTACCTGACCGATGAGTTCGGCCACCGCTACGACCACACGCACGTCTCGGGCGCAGCGTTGGGAAGCCGCTACCAGGTCGGCTCAACGCAGGGCGGAAGCTTCTTCTTTCCATTGCCCAGGGCGGGAGCGAGGGCGTTCCTGTTTCACGACGATGAAAATGGCGTCAGGCTGCCACTACGCCTTTGAGCCATCGCACCTTCTCGCCTCCCCCGTGAGGCGTCGCGAAGCACTGCCCTCCTAGCCTAGGGTCGGGATGTTGAAGCCGGGGGCGGGCGTGTCCTGGCGCGGCCAGCGCGCCGTGACCTGCTTGGTGCGAGTGTAAAACCGCACGCCTTCCGCGCCATGCACGTGAAGGTCGCCGAAGAGCGAACTCTTCCAGCCGCCGAAGGAGAAGAAGGCCATCGGCACGGGTATCGGAACATTCACTCCGACCATGCCGACGTTCACCTCTTCGTAAAAGCGCCGCGCCGCACCTCCGGAGTTCGTGAAGACGGCGGTGCCATTGCCGTAGGGGTTGGCATTGACCACCTTGATCGCTTCATCGACGGTATCGGCGCGCAGCACGGACAGGACGGGACCGAAAATCTCGTCGCGATAAATGCTCATCTCGGGTTTCACGCGATCGAACAGCGTCGTGCCGAGGTAGAAGCCGCGCTCATAGCCGGGAATGTTGACGTTGCGGCCGTCGACCACCAGCCGCGCGCCCTCCCTGACGCCCGCGTCGATGTAGCTTGCCACCTTGTCGCGGTGGGCCGCGGTAACGAGCGGCCCCATGTCTATGCCTTCCTTGTCGCCGGGGCCGACCATGATCTTCTGCGCGCGCTCCTTGATCTTGCCGACGATAGCGTCGCCTATGCCGCCAACGGCAACCACCGCCGAGATCGCCATGCAGCGCTCGCCGGCGGCGCCGTACGCCGCGCCGATGATGGCGTCCGCGGTGAAATCAAGTTCGGCGTCAGGCAGCACCACCGCGTGGTTCTTGGCGCCGCCGAGGGCCTGTACGCGCTTGCCGTGGCGCGCCGATTGCTCGTAGATGTACTTGGCGATCGGCGTCGAACCGACGAACGACACGGCGCTGATGCCCGGGTGGGAGAGGATGGCGTCAACCGATTCCTTGTCCCCCTGGACCACGTTGAAGACGCCGTCGGGCAGCCCCGCTTCCTTCAGCAGTTCCGCGATCATCACCGATGGCGACGGGTCCTTTTCCGATGGCTTGAGAATGAACGTATTGCCGCAGGCGATCGCCATCGGCGCCATCCACATCGGAACCATCACGGGGAAGTTGAAGGGGGTAATGCCGGCGCATACCCCGACCGGCTGGCGGATGCTGAACGAGTCCACGGCCGGCCCGACGTTTTCCGAGTATTCGCCCTTCAGGAGTTGAGGGATCCCGCAGGCGAATTCGGCCACCTCCAACCCCCGCTGAACCGAGCCCACCGCGTCGGTGAGTGTCTTGCCGTTCTCTTCCGTCACCAGCCTTGCAAGCGCCTGCTGGTTCCTCTGCATGAGTTCCATGAACTTCTGCATCACCCGCGAACGGCGCAACGGCGATGTCGCCGCCCAGCCCGGCAGCGCGTTCTGTGCCGCCCTGACGGCAGCATCGATCTCTCCCGCGGCACAGAACGGGACGCGGCGTATGATCGCGCCGGTCGCCGGATTGGTCACTTCGCCCCAGCGCGCGACATTGGGGGTGAGGTGCTTGCCGTCGATCCAGAGCGGAATTTTCTCCACGCTCACGCGGGCATCAGCAGGCTTGTTCATTCTTTGCGCCTTTCATTTCGATGTTGATTGGAGGGGGATGAGCCGTAGCAGGGGGCGTGCAAACAAGTGAGGGTTCGCGAACGTGAAAGTTTGCCTGCTGGGGCGGGCAAACGCAACCTCCGCGATGCAGCGGCTGCGATGCCCGTGACTCCGGCTGCTCTTCACGCGTCAAGGGCCGTGAGCGCGTCGACTTGCGCGTACCCATGCGCCTGGGCAACCGGCGCGCACGTCACCTTTCCCCGATGGATGTTCAGGCCGTTGCGCAGATGGGGGTCCTCGCGCAACGCACGCTTCCAGCCCTTGTCGGCAAGCGCGAGCACAAACGGCAGGGTCGAGTTATTGAGCGCGAAGGCGGAGGTACGCGGTACGGCGCCAGGCATGTTGGTGACACAATAGTGGATCACACCGTCTATCGTGTAGGTCGGTTCCTGGTGGGTCGTGGGGCGTGAAGTCTCGAAGCAGCCGCCCTGGTCGATTGCGACATCGACAACCACCGACCCTGTGCGCATTTGTCGCACCAGTCCCGCGGACACCAGCTTGGGTGCTGCCGCCCCTGCGACCAGCACACCGCCGATCACCAGGTCAGCAGTCGCTACGTGCCGCTCGATTGCGTCGCGTGTTGAAAATACGGTGTTGAGCGGCCTGCCGTAGTGTTCCCAGAGACGGCGCAGCACCTCCGGGTTTCTGTCCAGCACCCACACCTCTGCATCCATGCCGATCGCAATGTGAATCGCGTGGGTACCCACGACACCTCCGCCGAGCACCACCACCTTGGCCGGATCGACGCCGGGCACGCCGCCCAGCAGCACGCCGAATCCGCCGTTTCCCTTTTCCAGATAGTGCGCGCCAACCTGGATCGACATGCGCCCCGCCACTTCCGACATCGGCGCAAGCAGCGGCAGTGTGCCAGCGGATGAAGTTACGGTTTCGTACGCGATGCAGGTCGCGCCGCTTGCCACGAGATCACGCGTCTGTTCGTGATCCGGAGCAAGGTGAAAATAAGTGAAGAGCACTTTGCCGGGCTTGAGCCGCGCGCGCTCCGCCGGCAGAGGCTCCTTCACCTTGACGATCAACTCCGCGGTGTCAAACACCTCGTGCGCGGAGCTCACAATGGCAGCCCCGGCGGCCGCGTACTGCTCGTCCACAGCGCCGATGCCGCTCCCGGCACCGGCCTCCACGATCACCTGATGCCCGTGCGCCGTGAGCTCACGGACGTTGGCAGGCACCAGCCCTACGCGATACTCGTGAATCTTGATTTCCCTGGGTACACCGATCAACATTGCGTTGCTCCAGAATCCGAGTCTCCGGCCGCGGCCGGGAGCCGATAAAATACCACCCATTATCACGTTTTGCGCTACGCCTTCAAATCCACGGAGCCCGAACCCATGAAACCGCGAGACTACGATCTCAATGCCCTCTGGATGCCTTTCACCGCTAACCGGCAGTTCAAGGGCGCGCCGCGCCTCCTGGTCTCTGCCAAGGACATGCACTATACGGCCGAAGACGGCCGCAAGATTCTCGACGGCACCGCGGGTCTCTGGTGCGTCAACGACGGGCACTGCCGTACGCCCATCGTGGAGGCGATTAAACGGCAGGCTGAAACGCTCGACTATTCGCCGCTGTTTCAGATGGGCCATCCGGGTGAATTCCGCGCCGCGGGTCTGGTCGCGGCGCTTGCGCCCGAGGGCCTCGAACACGTGTTCTTCGTGAATTCGGGCTCCGAAGCCGTTGACACCGCGCTCAAGATCGCACTCGCTTACCAGCGGGCGCGCGGCGAAGGACACCGCAACGTGCTGATCGGGCGGGAAAGAGGCTATCACGGCGTGGGTTTCGGCGGCATGTCGGTCGGCGGCATTCCGGCCAACCGCAAAGCGTTCGGCAACATGCTGGGGCGCGTGGACCATCTTCCGCATACGCACAATATCGACCACAACGCCTTCAGCCGCGGCCAGCCCGCATGGGGAGCACATCTTGCCGAGGATCTGGAAACGCGCATCGTCGCGCTGCACGACGCCTCCAACATCGCGGCCGTGATCGTCGAGGCGGTGGCCGGTTCCACCGGGGTCCTGGTGCCGCCCAAGGGTTATCTCGAGAAGCTGCGCGCCATCTGCGACCGGCACGGCCTGCTTCTGATCTTCGATGAAGTGATCACCGGCTTTGGCCGCACCGGACGTGCATTCGCGGCAGAAACCTTTGGCGTGGTCCCGGACATGATCACATTCGCAAAAGGCGTCACCAGCGCGACCGTGCCCATGGGCGGTGTGATCGTGCGCCGCGAGATTTACGACACCGTTGTGAACAACGCGCCACCGGGGATGGTCGAACTCTTTCACGGTTACACCTACTCCGGACATCCGCTGGCTGCTGCCGCTGCGGAAGCAACACTTGCCCTGTATCACGAAGAGAAATTGTTTGACCGGGCGCGCGAGGCCGCTCCCTATTTCGAGAATGCGTTGCACGCACTCAAGGGCATCCGGAACGTGATCGATATCCGTAATTTCGGCCTGATGGCGGCGATCGAACTCGAAGCGGCGCCTGGCAGGCCGGGTGCGCGCGGCTTCTCGGCCTTCCTGCAGTGTTTCGAGCGCGGGGTGTTGACTCGGGTCACCGGCGACATCATCGCACTCTCGCCTCCGCTCATCATCACCCACGCGCAGATCGACGAACTCGTCGGCACTATCGACAAGGTCCTGCGCAACCTGGATTAGCACCGATGCCAGGCCCCGCGCTGTGGCGGCGCACCGCGCTCAGATACGCTGCATCTCGCGCAGGCCGAGTTTGATCAGGCAGTGATCCAGCCACTCGGCGGTAAGTTTTTCCTGCACGGAGTTCTGGCGCAGGCGCTGGTCGAGCGCCTTCCAGTCCACGCAGTCGAGCGGCTGGTCCTGATTGAAACAGGAGAACACGTACGTCGTCTTCCCGGTCTGCGGGTCAACGTGCGGCTGCAGGCATTGCGCGCAAATCTCTTTCATCATGCACTGCATCGGCGAGTTGATGGAACCGATCCCGAAGTGGTGCTCCTTGAGAAAAGGCTTCAACACCTCGTGCCGCGCGCGCGCTACCGCCGCCATCATCCGGTCCGAGCCGATGGCGATCAGGCGGTCGGCGTCTCCGAACGGGATCGGCTGCACGCCGAGCGCGCCGCCGGCGTAGGCGTGCATCGCCTGCACGATGTTGCCGACGAAGGTCCTGTCCCGCGGCCGCTCCGGCGTGAATCCGGGTTCCTCGTCGCAGCACCACACCACCACGTCCGACGCCGCCTCGATTTCCGAAACCTTGTAACGGTCGCCCATGTGCTTGTAGGCGGCAAAGTAGAGCACCCGGCTTCCCGCTTTGCGCATCGCCTGGCCGATGGAAAACAGCACCGCATTGCCCAGTCCGCCGCCCGCCAGCACGACGGTCTCGTCAGCCGGAATCTCGGTCGGCGTGCCGGTCGGCCCCATCAGCACGATGGGCTCGCCCGGCTTCAGTTCCACGCACAGGTCGCTTGAGCCGCCCATCTCCAGCACGATGGTCGAGATCAGGCCTTCCTTCGGCTCCACCCAGGCACCTGTGAGCGCAAGCCCCTCCATCGCCAGTCGCGTGCCTGCCGTCTTGGGCGCGCGCGACTCGAAGTTCTGCAGCCGGTAGAATTGCCCTGGCTGAAAGCGCCGCGCGGCAAGCGGCGCGCGCACCACGACTTCGACGATCATCGGCGTGAGCCGCTTCACCTCGTGCACCGTCGCGCGCAGCTCGTCATTCAGTCGCTCGAGGAACGCCGCATCGTCCATCTCTGCGGCCGGCGCCACCCGTTCGAGCGCCCGGCTTACTACCGGGTAGCCCTGCTTCGCACCGCCGATCGCCTTGACCACGTTGCCGAAGTACGATGGATGAACGTCTCCGAAATAGCTCATGGTGCGACCGTCGGGGCGCTTCGCGAGCAGCACGCGCACCGCTTCCGGCTTGGCGATAGCCCGCTCGACGGCAATCGGGTGGCCGTCGTCGTCGTATGCCTGGAAATAGCGGCCGTCGAGCCTGAAGTTTGCCGCATCCTCGCGTGCAAGTACGGTGTTGGGCTGCGTGCCTGCGGCGACCAGGATGGTGCGTGCGCGCAGTTCCGTCTGCCCGGTTTCGCTCCAGTTGCCATCCTCGCCACGCTTCCGCACCGATACCTTGAGTGCCTGCGCGTGACCGTACGAGTCGAGCTCGATCTTGAGCGGCGTGAGCCCATCGGCGAACGTGATGCCCTCCTCCAGGGCCTTGTGCACCTCTTCATGATTGAGGATATACGACGGGCTGTCGACCAGCCGCTTGCGATAGGCGATGGTGACGCCGCCCCATGACTGCATCAGATCGAGAATGCGCGGCTCGCGCTCCTCCGCGACTGCGCGCATATGCTCCGAGCGTATGGCGCGTGCGTGGGACAGAAACTCATCGGCGATCGCGCGCTCCTCCTCGTTCCATGCGATACGCGCCGCCATCTCGCCGTGCTCGCGGGCAAGCTGCTCGTAGCGCGTGAGGAATTTCTCGACCTGCAGCGGGTAATAGGCGAGCGACTCGGTTGCGGTATCGATAGCGGTGAGACCGCCGCCCACCACCACCACCGGCAGCCGTAATTGCATGTTGGCGATGGAGTCGGTCTTGGCCGCGCCGGTGAGCTGCAGCGCCATCAGGAAATCGGACGCGGTGCGCACGCCGCGGGCCAGGCCATTCGGCATGTCGAGGACGGTCGGCCGGCCCGCGCCGATCGCGAGCGCGACGTGGTCGAAACCCATCGCGAATGCGTCGTCGGCCGAAAGTGTTCCGCCAAAGCGCACGCCGCCGAACATGGCGAATTCGCGCCGGCGCTCCAGCAGCAGGCGGATGATCTTGAGAAAGTTCTTGTCCCACCGCACGGTGATGCCGTACTCCGCGACGCCGCCAAATCCGGCCATGACGCGCTCATCGAGCGCCTCAAAGAGCGTGCGCACGTCGCGAACAGGCTGGAACGGCACGCGGTTACCCAGAGCATCCACACCAGACAGCTCGGCCGGAAGGGGCTCGATTTTCAGTCCATCGATGCCGGCCACGACGTGGCCGTCGTTCATGAGATAGTGCGCGAGAGAGAAGCCGGCCGGTCCCATGCCGGCGACGAGCACGCGCCTGCCGCTGGATGGCCTGGGGAAAGGCGCGCGCAGGTTCAGCGGATTCCAGCGCGTGAGCAGGCTGTAGATCTCGAAGCCCCACGGCAGCTCCAGCACGTCCTTCAGCGTGCGCGTCTCGGCCTGCGGAATATTGACGGGTTCCTGCTTCTGGTAGATGCACGCCTTCATGCAATCGTTGCAGATGCGGTGTCCGGTCGCCGCCACCATCGGGTTGTCGACCACGATGATCGCGAGTGCGCCGATGGCATGGCCTTCGGTTTTAGCCTTGTGGAATTCGGAAATCTTTTCTTCCAGCGGGCAGCCGGCGAGCGTCACCCCATGGGCGCTCTTCCTGAACGACGCGGCGCCGCGCCCCGACGCGCCTTTTTCCAGCAATCCCTTCGAGCACGAATCCTTGCCCTGCTCGTGGCACCAGATGCAGTAATTGGCCTCGTCGAGCGCGCCGGTGAGATCGATGCCGGCGTCGGTCAGCTTGAAGCCTTCCCGGCGGCGCAACTGTCCGGCGTCAAAACGATGCTGCGGATAACCGTGTGGGGTCCCGGTCCGCGCGGGCACAAGGTGCTGCGGGTCCAGTTTGTGCGGCGCCTTGAACAGCACGCCCTGGTGGTGTTTGCGTTTGCCTGCGGGCGTGTGAGCTGCCCACGCGGCGTATTGCAGCGCGGTATCGAGTATCGAGGCGTGCGCCACTTCGTCTTTCTGCCACGCAGCGACATGGCGCGCGAATGCGAGTTCGGTGAGCGGCTCACCCATTGCGGCTTCCAGCCTTGCCTCCAGAGCGGCGCCGTCGAGCTTCTCCGCCTCCTCCGGCTTCAGCTTGTGCATCGCCTTGCGCTGAACGAACAGGCGCTTCACCTGGTACAGCGGTGCAAGCTCGTGGTGGCGTGCGGATAGCGCGCGCACCTCCGACTCGATATCAAAGAGCCTGGCTACGAAACCATCGAGGTGAGGTACAAGGGCCAGCAGCAGGTCGGACTCGGCTTTGACTGCAAGCGCCGACGGCTCCTGCCGGGCTGCCCGCAGCCGCTCGCACAGCGCAGCGTCGGCCTGCCGCAGGGATTCGAGGAACACCGCGTCGACGCGAGCGAGCGCCGATCTGTCGTATAGGTCATCAAAGCTCAGACCGAATTCGGGCGCGAGTGCCTCGCCGGGATGAAAGTTGGCGCGCAAGTTGGGATGTTTTTCTTTCAAAAGCAGATGATTATCGCCGACGACCGCGTCTATCTCAAGCTGCGGTACCTCGCCGTAAGCGCGGTCCCGCGCTACACTTGCAGTTCCATGCGCGCGTTTCAAACATGATCGCCCGATCGCAACTGGCGAGAGCGGTATTGTGGTTGGTCACCGCGGTGCTTGCGATCGTCCTGGCCTATGCGGCGTTTAGAGGTTACCTGGGGGCCGAGCTGCTGATCGGGTTCGCGAACGGCGTCCTATGTTGACATGACGGCAGGGGCTTGTTGTATGCGGGCACTCCCTGCCGAGTCGTACCTCTCGCGCAAATTCTGCCTCTGGATTAACGCCGCGACCGCTCTGCGGCGGTGACGGTATTGGCTATCAACATCGCCACCGTCATCGGGCCCACACCGCCGGGAACCGGGGTGATCCAACCCGCGTTCTCCTTCACGCGCGCGAAATCGACGTCGCCCGCAAGCTTTCCGTCGGCAAGCCGGTTGATGCCCACGTCGATGACCGTCGCGCCCGGCCTCACCATGCCATCACGGATGAGCCCCGGCTTGCCCGCGGCTACCACCAGAATGTCGGCCTGTGCGGTCACCTCGCCAAGATCCCGCGTTCGGGAATGGCACACCGTCACCGTTGCACCGCGGGCGATCAGGAGAAGTGCCGTGGGCTTGCCCACGATCGTGCTGCGACCCACCACCACGGCGGTTGCACCCTCCACTGCGACTCCGGCGTGATCCAGCAGGGCCATGATCCCCAGTGGTGTGCCGGGCACGAACAGCGGATGGTTGTCCACAAGCGCTCCAAGGTTGCGCCAGCCGAAGCCATCGACGTCCTTTTCCGGGGCGATGGACTGGAGAATCGATACCGCATCGAGATGGCGCGGCAAAGGCAGCTGCACGATGATGCCGTGAACGCAGGGATTGTTGTTGAGCGCGGCGATCCTGTCTGCCAGCGCCTCCTGAGTGCAGCCGGCATCGAGCAAATGAACCTCCGAATGCAGCCCCGCCTCGTCGCAGGCCCGGGCCTTGCGCCTCACATAAACCTTCGAGGCTGAGTCATTTCCCACCAGAACGGCGGCGAGACCAGGCCGCACGCCGGCGTCCTGCAGTTCAGCGACGCGCGCTCCGAGGCGGGCGTAGACACCCCGGGCGATGGCCGCCCCGTCTAGTATCCGGGCGGTCATGCTTCAGGCAACATTGTGCCGGGGCACCTACCGGCTCTCCACCGCACTGCCGCGCGCCGGCGCGGGATAATGCTGATCGAGCAGCTGAAAGAAGATTTCATCCTGCTTGATCATGCCCAACTCGCTGCGCGCGCGTTCTTCGATCGCGTCGAGTCCCTGCTTGAGGTCGCGGACCTCGGCATCAAGCGCCGCGTTGCGCGCCTGGAGCCGTTGATTGATGTCGCGTTGCGCGCGTATCTGCCGGTCGACTTCGAGCACTCGTAACCAGCTGCCCTTGCCCAGCCAAAGGGGATATTGAATGAGCGCGATGAGCGCGACCAGCGCGAGGGCCAGCAGCTTCATCGTGTAACGGGTGTTGGGTTATGAGTAATGAGCGCCATCTCCCTGAGGATCGCATTCGCGCATTACCGATTACCCATTACCGTTTACCGCAGCTGGTAGAACGCGGCGCGCCCCGGATAGTTCGCCGTCTCGCCGAGGTCTTCTTCGATTCGCAGCAGCTGGTTGTACTTGGCGAGCCGGTCCGAACGCGACAGGGACCCGGTCTTGATCTGCAGCGCGTTCGAGGCGACGGCGATGTCGGCGATTGTGGTGTCCTCGGTCTCGCCCGACCGGTGCGATACCACCGCCGTATAGCGCGCGCGCTTGGCCATTTCTATAGCCGCCAGGGTTTCCGTGAGCGTGCCGATCTGGTTGACCTTGACCAGTATCGAATTCGCGACGCCCTGCTCGATGCCCCGCTTGAGATAGCGTGTGTTGGTGACGAACAGATCGTCGCCCACCAGCTGCACCTTGCCGCCCAGCCGCTCGGTGAGCAGGCGCCAGCCTTCCCAGTCGTCCTCCGCCATCCCGTCCTCGATGCTGACGATCGGGTAGCGATCCACCCACGCGGCGAGGTAGTCGCAGAACTCCGGCGCCTTCATCGACAGGCCCTCGGATGCAAGCGTGTACTCTCCTTCCTCGAAAAACGCCGAGCTCGCGCAATCGAGCGCAAGCACGACATCTTCGCCCGGGTGGTAGCCTGCCGCCTCGATCGCCTCGACAATCACCTTGATCGCCGCTTCGTGCCCGGGCAATCTCGGCGCAAAACCACCCTCGTCACCGACGGCGGTGGAAAAGCCGCGATCAGAAAGCAGTTTCTTGAGGGTATGAAAAACCTCCGCGCCGCAGCGCAACGCCTCCCGGAACGACGTCATGCCGACCGGCACGATCATGAATTCCTGCATTTCGAGACTGTTGTCGGCGTGGACGCCACCATTGATCACGTTCATCATCGGTACCGGCATCGCCAGCGGGCCCGCGCCGCCAAGATACCGGTGCAGGGGCAATCCTGACTCCTCCGCAGCCGCTTTGGCCACCGCAAGGGACACCGCGAGTATCGCGTTGGCCCCCAGGCGGGACTTGTTCTCGGTGCCATCGAGGTCCTGCAGCGTCTTGTCCACGAAACCCTGCTCGGTGGCATCGAGACCGATGATGGCTTCGCAGATCTCGGTATTCACGTGCTCGACTGCCTTCAGCACGCCTTTGCCGCCATAGCGACTCGCGTCGGCGTCGCGCAACTCGATTGCTTCACGGCTGCCGGTCGAGGCTCCCGACGGCACCGCGGCGCGTCCAAGCACGCCCGATTCGAGCAGAACGTCCGCCTCCACGGTCGGATCGCCACGCGAGTCGAGGATTTCCCTGGCGATTACGTCAACGATAGCGCTCATTGTTTGCCCCGGATAGTGATCAAATTCATAGGCCGGACGCGCTCTTCACGTTACCAGATTCTCGGCAAATCCCCGGCGCTTTACGAGTTCATCGAGCGCCTTGAGGGTCTCCAGCAACACTCGCACGTGCCTCAGCGGCCATGCGTTGGGCCCATCCGACAGCGCTTCCTCCGGTCGCGGATGGGTTTCCATGAAAAGTCCCGCGATCCCGCTCGCCACCGCGGCGCGCGCCAGCACCGGCACGAATTCCCTCTGTCCGCCGCTGGACGTTCCCCGCCCGCCCGGCAGTTGTACTGAGTGCGTCGCATCGAACACCACCGGGCAGCCTGTCTCGCGCATGATCATCAACGAGCGCATGTCCGAGACGAGATTGTTGTAGCCAAAGGACACGCCGCGCTCGCAGACAAGGATGTTGTCGCCGCCGCTGGCGCCGCGCGCCTTCTCGACGACGTTCTTCATGTCGCCCGGCGCGAGGAACTGCCCTTTCTTGATATTGACCGGCTTTCCGGCCGCCGCCACGGCGCAGACGAAATCGGTCTGACGGCACAGAAATGCCGGCGTCTGCAGGACATCCACCACGGCGGCGGCCTCCGCGATCTCGTCGATCCCGTGGACGTCGGTCAACACCGGCACATGCACCTGCCGGCGCACTTCTCCCAGTATCCTGAGTCCCTCCTCCATGCCCAGGCCGCGGAATGACCCGATCGAACTGCGATTGGCCTTGTCGTAGGAGGACTTGTAGATGAATGGCACCGCCAGGTCCTCGCAGATCTCCTTGAGTTCGCCCGCGGTATCGATCGCAAGCTCCGCCGATTCAACCACGCACGGGCCGGCGATGACAAACAACGGTCGATCGAGGCCTGCCTCGAATCCGCAGAGTTTCATGCGAAACGTAGCGTGCAGCGCCTCGGGCACGGCAACGGCAACGCCGGCAGCAGGGGCGCAGGAGCAGGGGCGGCGCACACGGGTGCCGCCTCAGGCGATGCTCTGGAGCCGCTCGGCTTCCGGCTCATCCCGGCCTTTGACGCTGACGAGCGCAGCTTGAACGAATGCGTTGAACAGCGGGTGGCCCTGGCGCGGCGTCGAAGTGAATTCCGGGTGGAACTGGCAGCCGACGAACCAGGGGTGCGTGCGCAGCTCGACAATCTCGCACAGCCCGTCCTTCACCGACCTGCCGCTCACCTGCATGCCCGCGGAAACGATACGCGGAAGATAGTGGTCGTTGACCTCGTAACGATGGCGGTGACGCTCCACAATTCGCTCGGCGCCGTAGATCCGGCGCGCGAGCGAATCGGCTTCCAGCGCGCACTCCTGCCCGCCGAGACGCATCGTTCCACCAAGCTCGGAGCTGCTGTCCCTCAACTCCACTTTGCCGTCCCGGTTCTGCCACTCGGTGATCAGCGCGATCACCGGATGCGGCGTGTCTGGATCGAACTCGGTGCTGTGCGCGCCCTCCAGACCCGCGACGTTGCGCGCGTACTCGATCACCGCGAGCTGCATGCCGAGACAGATCCCGAGGTACGGCACGCTCTGCTCGCGCGCGTACCGTATCGCCTTGATCTTGCCTTCGACCCCGCGCTTGCCGAAACCGCCGGGCACGAGTATGGCATCCATGCCGGTGAGGCAGGCCGTGCCGTTCTTCTCGATCTGCTCGGAATCGACATACTGGATCCTTACCCGTGCGCCGGTGTGTATGCCGGCGTGGATCAGCGCTTCGGTCAGGGACTTGTACGACTCGGTGAGGTCGACATACTTGCCGACCAATGCGATCCTGACCTCCCGTTCGGGATGCTCGAATGCGTAGATCAGTTCATCCCAGCTCGAAAGGTTGGCCGGCGGCGGGGCGAGCCCCAGCTTGCGACAGACGATGTCGTCGAGCCTTTGCGCGTGCAACATCGCCGGTATGCGATAAATGCTGTCGACGTCCACCGCCGAGATCACCGCCTCTACCGGAACGTTGGTGAAGAGCGCGATCTTGCGCCGTTCCTCGTCCGGGACCGGGCGATCAGCGCGGCATAGCAGCACGTCCGGTTGTATCCCGATCTCACGCAGTTCCTTCACCGAGTGCTGCGTCGGCTTGGTCTTGATCTCCCCGGCGGCCGGCATGTAGGGAAGGAGCGTCAGATGAATGAAGCAGGCGTTTTCCCGCCCCACCTCAATCGCCATCTGGCGGGTTGCCTCGAGGAATGGGAGCGACTCGATGTCGCCGACCGTGCCGCCGATCTCGACGACCCCGACCTCCGCATCACCCACTCCGCGCCGGATGAAAAGCTTGATCTCGTCGGTGATATGCGGGATGACCTGCACGGTTCCGCCGAGATAATCGCCCCGGCGCTCCTTGCGGATCACGCTCTCGTATATCTGTCCGGTGGTGAAATTGTTGCGCTTGCTCATCTTGGCGCGCACGAAGCGTTCGTAATGGCCAAGATCGAGATCGGTCTCCGCACCGTCCTCGGTGACGAATACCTCCCCGTGCTGGAAGGGGCTCATGGTGCCGGGATCCACATTCAGATACGGATCCAGCTTTACCATGGTGATCCGGATGCCGCGCGATTCAAGGATGGCGGCGAGTGAGGCGGCAGCGATGCCTTTGCCCAGTGAAGAAACTACACCACCTGTGACAAAGATGAATTTGGTCATCGAGCGCGCCGGTCGTTTCGCTATTTTATAGCAAAACGAAATCGCATCCAATGCACATCGTCGAAAAAACCTTCGAAACCACGACAGGGACCGCCGGCGGGGATCGCCGTCACGCCGGGCGTGTGCACTGCGCCTTGCGCGCGAGGACCAGCCAGGTCACCACCGCCGTATCGGGGTGGAATGTTTGAATCGACACGCAAAACGGGTTATTTTAGCCTCAGGGCCCATTCCGGAGCATCCATGAGCGAACGGCGTACCGCGTTTTTTGTGTCCGACCGCACCGGCATCACCGCCGAAATGCTCGGACACAGTCTGTTGACCCAGTTCGAGAGCCTGCGCTTTCAGGAAGTCACCCTGCCCTTCGTCGACTCGGTGGAAAAGGCGCAGGAGGCGGTGCGACACATCAACGAGCGCGCGGCAACGGACGGCGCGCGGCCGCTCGTCATCAGCACGCTGGTCAATAGCGAAATCGCGCAGGTCGTGAGCGGCGCGAATGCCCTGTTCCTGGATTGCTTTGAAATCTTCATATCCCCCCTGGAAAAGGAACTCGGAATCGGGGCGTCACATACCGTCGGCCGCAGCCACAGTGCGAACGACTTCGTAAACTACCATCACCGGATCGAGTCCCTGAACTACGCGTTGTCGCACGACGACGGCGTCTCCACGCGCGATTTGAGCGAGTCGGACATCATTCTGGTCGGTGTCTCCCGCTGCGGCAAGACGCCCACGTGCCTGTATCTCGCCATGCAGTACGGCGTGCGCGCCGCGAACTACCCGCTGATCCCCGAGGACTTCAGCACCATGCAGCTTCCCGGGCAGTTGCGCTCGCTGCGCAAGCGCCTCTACGGACTCACCATACGGCCGGAGCGGCTGCAACAGATACGCAACGAGCGGCGCCCGGGCAGCAGGTACGCCACGCTATCCAACTGCGAGTTCGAGGTGCGCGAGGCGGAAGCGCTGATGCAGCAGGAAGGGGTTCCAGTCCTGGATGTCACCAGCAAGTCCGTGGAGGAACTCGCCACCACCATCCTGCAAGAAGCGAAGCTGCTGCGGCGGATCTACTGAAAGTGATCCACGACTGTGAAGAGATCAACGACGCGTTCCGGTCACGAATCACTGGTCACGGATCACGCCTTTTTCTCTCAGCTGCCGCAGGCGCTCGAACAGGCACACGGCCACCGCGGCGGCTACGTTCAGGGACTCCAGCGCTCCCGGCATGGGGATGGAAACCTCCAACTGGGATGCCGCGCGCAGCTCCGGTGAGAGTCCGCCGCCCTCGTTACCAAAAAGCAGGGCCGTTCTGCCCGTCAGGTCGGTGTCGTACAACGAGTGCCGCGCCGCGCTGCAGGCTGCGATTACCCTCCCCTTGAAACCGCGGGCCGCAGCCAGCACGTCCACGTGTTCATGGATTTGCAGGCTGAAATGTGCACCCATCCCGGCCCGCAGCACCCGCGGCGACCAGGCGTGCACGGCGCCCCGTGACAGCAAGACATGAGTCACCCCTGCCGCGGCACACGTACGCAGGATGGAGCCGAGGTTGCCCGGATCCTGCAGTCCTTCCAGTATGACGCACACATCGAGGTCAGCAGGCACCGGCTGCGGCGGTGGCGGCGTTACGACCGCAATGATGCCCGTAGGCGTGGCCACTGAAGAGACCTCCTTGAACAGCACGTCGCCGAGGACAGTCGCCTCGAGTCCGCAGGACTCAAGGATCGACTGCACCTCGGGATTGGCGAGGCCCGCGCGATTGACGACGACGTATTCGGGCCGGCCGAGGTGCTCGCAGTACGCGGCCACCAGATGCACGCCATCGAGGACCGAAAGGCCGGCGTGCCGGCGCTCCTGCGACGATTGCACCAGACGGCGCAGCGCTTTGTAGCGCGGATTGTCCCTTGAATGGATCTCTTTCACGGCAGTGCACAGGTTCGGAACCCGGCGAAGACATCGCATCGGTCCGGCGTATAGAAATTGCGCCAGGTTCCGCGCAGCAGGCTTGCGCGGGTCGCGAAACACCCGCCGCGCAGCACTTTGTGGTTTCCGAACCAGGGCTCGGAATATTCACGGTAGGGGTCGCGCACGAAGCCCGGGTAGGGGCCAAACCAGTCGGCTGTCCATTCCCATACGTTCCCGAACATCTGCCGGCAGCCCCAATTACTGTCGCCACCAGGGAACGCCGCCACGTCGACCACGCCTTTGCTCATCCCGAACAGGTTCGCGTGCGTCACCCCGGGGCGCGCGCCGCCCCATGGGTAGCGACGCTTGGGCCCGGCGCCATCGCGCACGGTCGTCGCGGCAAATTCCCATTCCGCCTCGGTCGGCAGCCGGCGGTGCGCCCAACGACAATAGGCATCTGCTTCGTACCAGTTCACATGAATGACGGGCTGGTGAGGGCGGATGGGCCCCCAACGATCATAGGCGCGTTGATGCCAGTCGGCACCTTCCTGCCTCCAGTACGCCGGGCGCGCGGCCTGCGCCTCCTTCCGCCAGTGCCAGCCGTCCGGACACCAGAGTTCCGCGCGCCGATAGCCGCCGTCATCGACAAACACCGCAAACTCGGCATTGGTCACTGGCGCGCGCGCAATCTGGAACGCCGGCACGTACGCTTGATGGGCCCATTTCTCGTTATCGAAGACAAACCCGTCCGCTGCGGTCGCCCCAAGCTGGAACGTGCCCCCGCGGAGCTCCACGTCACCCCGCCAGGATCCCGCATCGTGTCCGCCGCTCTCGCGTGGCGGCTCGGTGCGCGGAGCCGGGTACCCCAGCGTGTGACGGGAATAAGTCAATGCCTCGCAATGCATCTCCTCGTGGAATGCCGCCAGCTGTGCAAAATAGGCGAGCTGCTCCGTCGCGCCCTCCTGCTCGAGACGTTCGATCACCCGCGCGAACGTTCGCGCGAGATAAGCGAGTGTCGCATCCAGGTCTGGAAGCGGGAGGTCCCAGCGCGTTCGGTGAGGCACCAACGCCGAGTCGTACAGGGCGTCGGCATCATCAATTCGCGACGCAGTGGAAGCAGCTCCGCGCCGCTGCCGCAGGCACCAGTATTCCTGGAACCAGCCGACATGTCCCAGCTCCCACAGCGGCGGGTTCACAACGGCAAGCCTGGGGCCCAGAAGGCGATCACCCCGCAGGTCCTCGGCGAGCAGCAGCGTGCGCTCACGGGCTGCGAGCAGCATGTTGCGCAACAGTGGCACGTCGGGCTGCGGATGGGAACTCACGGGTCAGGACTTTGCTATAGTCAGACTTGAAGTGTATCGCGGATGACGTATCGTGAAAATTGCGCTCATCACGCCGGCGGCCCCTCGTTCCCGCTACGGCAATCGCAACACCGCCGCGCGTTGGGCCGGCTTGCTGCGCGAGCTGGGACACCGGGTCGCGGTCCAGGTAACGTGGGATGGCGCGCCAGCTCATCTCATGATCGCCTTGCATGCGCGGCGCAGCCACGATTCCATGATACGTTTTCGTGCCGCCTTCCCGGAGCGTCCGCTGGTGCTCGCGCTGACCGGCACCGATCTCTATCGCGACATCCGTTCCGATGCCAGCGCGCGGCTGTCGATGGCGGTCGCGGACCGCCTGATCGTGCTTCAGGATATGGGGTTGAGGGAGCTCGCACCCGCCATGCGGCGCAAAACCCGCGTCATCTACCAGTCGGCGGCGCAAGCGGCATTCCGGGCGCCGTTGAGATCGCGTTTCGAGGTGGTCGTGAGTGGGCATCTACGCGAGGAGAAGGACCCATTCCGCGCGGCGGCTGCGTTGAGTTTGCTGCCGCCGCAAAGCCGCATCCATGTGACCCATGTCGGTGGCGCGATGAATAACGCGATGGAGCGCGAGGCCCGTGCCTGGATGGCGCGCGAGCCGCGCTACCGCTGGCTGGGAGAACGCGCGCACTGGGAGGCGCTACAACTGCTCGCACGCTGCCGGGTCATGGTGATCAGTTCCCGCATGGAGGGTGGCGCGAACGTCGTGTGCGAGGCGCTCGCTGCCGGCATACCGGTCATCGCTTCCCGGATTTCCGGCAATATCGGCATGCTCGGGCGCGGCTACGCGGGGTATTACGCCGTGGAAAACGAACGTGCGCTGGCGCGGGCGCTGCTGCGCGTCGAAACGGACCCGCGGTTCCTGCGCTTGTTGCGGAGTCAGTGCGCGGCGCGGAGCACGCTGGTGCGACGCAACCGCGAAAAGAAAGCGCTCGCCCGTCTGTTATCTGAAGTCGTTCCCGCTGTTACGGGTCGCGAGCGCCGTCAGCGCCGGCACCGAGCGCGATGACCGCCCTTACCGGCGCGAAGCTCACGCGATGAACCGCCGTCACGCCGTGCAAGCGTAATGCCGCGAGGTGCTCCGGCGTCGGGTAGCCTTTGTGGCGGTCAAACCCGTATTGCGGAAAGGCGCGATGCACAGCGAGCATCTCCGCGTCGCGCGCCACCTTGGCAAGGATCGATGCTGCTGCAATCTCGGCGACGCTGGCATCCCCCCTCACCACCGCCCTCGCCGGGCACGGTAGCACTGGGCAATGCAGACCATCGATGAGCGCCAATGCCGGAGCCATCGTGAGCCCTTCCACCGCGCGGCGCATGGCGAGCAGGCTCGCCTGAAGAATGTTGAGGGAGTCGATCTCCGTCACCGATGCGCTTGCCACGGACCATGCGAGCGACCGCGCCTTGATCTCCGCCGCAAGCGTATCGCGCCGCTGCGACGTCAACGTCTTTGAATCGGCAATGCCATCGATGCGCGCCTCGCTTCCAAGGATCACCGCCGCGGCATACACCGGACCCGCCAGCGGCCCCCGCCCCGCTTCATCGACCCCGCAGACGAGCGCGTGCGCCATCACGCCCGAGGACCCTGAATGAACGGTTGCAACGCCGCGACAAGCCTGGTTGCAGTGTCCAGCCTCAAGCTGGCAAGCAAGGCCGCAAAGCGCGTCTCCAGACGCGCGCGCGCGACCGGATCGCGCAGCAAGTCGATCGCCGCGTTCGCCAGGGTTACTGGCGTGGCGGCATCCTGCAGGAATTCCGGCACCAGCGACTCCCCGGCGAGTATATTCGGCAAGCTGACGTACGGCACTCTTCTGCGGCTGTTCATGAGCCACCAGGAGATGCGCGGCATCCGGTAGGCAACGACCATCGGCCGCCTGAGCAGCGCCGCCTCGAGTGTCGCGGTACCAGAGGCAACCAGCACCACGTCGGCCGCCGCCATGGCGTCATGCGCGTGCCCGGCGAGTATGGTCACGTTCAGCGGCTCACGCCCCATGCGTTGCAGGGCACCTTCCACGCGCTCGCGCGCGGCGCGACTGGCCGCAGGAAGCAGAAACATCGCACCAGGGACGCTGCGTGCAATCTCGCGTGCAGCGCCCAGAAACAGGCCGGCCATTTGGTCGACCTCGCTCACGCGGCTGCCCGGCAGGAGCGCGATCACAGGTGTATCCGGCGGCACCCGCAGCTGCAGGCGGGCCGCCAGGCGGCCCGGATGTCGTGCCAGCGTGTCGGCGAGAGGATGGCCCACGTATGAAACCGGGATGCCCGCCTCCTGGTAGATGCGTTCTTCGAACGGGAACACGACCAGCATCCTGCTTACCGCGCGCCGGATCTTGTGCACTCGCTTCGCACGCCAGGCCCAGATTGCCGGACTCACGTAGTGAACGACCGCGATGCCCGCATTCTTCAACTGGAGTTCGAGGTCGAGGTTGAAATCGGGCGCATCGATCCCGATGAAGCACACGGGAGGCGACCGCAGGAAGTGGCGCACGAGTCTGCGCCGAACGCCGAGGAGCTCCGGATAATGGCGCAGCACCTCGATATAACCCCGCACCGCCAGCTTTTCCATGGGGAAGAGGATGTCCATCCCGGCGGAATCCATGAGTGGACCGCCGACGCCCACAAATCGCGCCTGCGGGTACTGCCCGCGCACCGCTCTTATCAAATTCGCGCCAAGCAGATCGCCTGATGCCTCGCCCGCGACGATGCCGATCGTAGGCGCAGCACCAGCAGTCAAGGCCATACTAATTTGCTTTCCTGGAAAGCGTTCTTGCCATAGGAGTTTGTCGGCCGCAAGCCCGACAAACTCCTACCGGATGATGCCGCGCGTGCTCGTGGCCAGGAAATCGACAAGCAATTTCACTTCCGCACATTCCGCGACCTGTTGCATGAGTTCCCGCTTGGCTTCCTCGAGCGTGAAGCCGGACTTGTAGAGCGTGCGATACGCGCGCTTAAGCTGGTTGATCGTCAGCGGGGCGAAGCCACGTCGCTTGAGTCCTTCGCTATTGATGCCAAACGGTTTGGCGCTATTGCCCGACGCCGTGACGTACGGCGGGATGTCCTGCAGCACGACCGCCCCGATCGCGGTGATGCTGTGCGCTCCGACGCGGCAGAACTGGTGTACGCCCGTAAACCCCCCAAGAACCGCGTAATCGCCGACGTGGACATGGCCGGCAAGCTGGGCATTGTTGGCGAAGATGGTGTGGTCACCCACATGACAGTCGTGCGCGACGTGCACGTAAGCCATGATCCAGTTATGGCTGCCGATGCACGTCACACCCGCGTCCTGAACGGTGCCGCGGTTGAAGGTGCAGAACTCCCGTATCGTATTGTCATTGCCGATCTCGAGGCGGGTCGCCTCTCCGCCATACTTCTTGTCCTGCGGGGCTTCCCCCAGCGAGGCAAAATGATAGATGCGATTCCGCGCGCCGATACGCGTGTGTCCGGTGATGACCGTATGTGCGCCGATGCGGGAGTCGGCGCCGATTTCCACATGCCCGCCGATCACGCTATACGGGCCCACCTCGACATCCACGGCGAGTCTGGCCCCCGGATCGACAATGGCGGTTGGGTGAATGCTCATAGGCCCTGGGCCGGCATGCTGATTCCGCAGCGGTCCTAACCGTTGATGTCTTTCAGCGAACGCACCGTGCACATCAACTCGGCTTCCGATACCAGGGTGCCATCGACCCTGGCCTCGCCCCAGAACTTCCAGATACCTCGCATATGGCGCTGCAGGGCCACCTCCAGTATCAACGCATCACCGGGGGTGACGGGTTTCTTGAAGCGCGCCTTGTCGATACCGACGAAGTAATAGACCGATTCCTCGTCCATCTGCGCCTGCATGGTCTTGAACGACAGCAGCGCGGAAGCCTGCGCGAGCGCCTCCACGATCAGGACCCCGGGCATCACCGGATGCCGGGGGAAATGACCCGCGAAGAACGGTTCGTTGATGGTGACGTTCTTCAACGCGACCAGGGTCTTTCCCGGTTCGCATGAAATCACCCGGTCGATCAGCAGGAAAGGATAGCGGTGGGGCAGGTGCTTGAGGACATCATGGATATTCATGCCATTCAAGATTGGCTCCTTTCCTTCGCTGCGAGCTTCTTTTCAAGTACCCTGACCCGGTCGGCGAGTTCCCCGAGATGTCGCAACTGCGCCGCATTTCTGCGCCAGTCGGAATTCGCGTCAAATGGATATGCGCCGGTGTAAGTGCCTGGCCGGTCGATCGACTTCGTAATCAGCGTATGGGCTGAAATCTCAACGTGGTCGGCAATCGAGAGATGTCCGGCGATTCCCGACGCGCCGCCGATGCGGCAATAGCGCCCCACCCGCGAACTGCCGGCGATACCGACGCAGGCGGCAATCGCGGTATGTGCGCCGATCCTCACGTTGTGTCCGACCTGGATCTGGTTGTCGAGCTTGACGCCGTCCTCGATGATCGTGTCATCGATCGCGCCCCGGTCAATCGTGGTGTTGGCGCCGATTTCAACGTCGACGCCGATCACCACGCGCCCGATCTGGGGAATCTTGACCCACCTCTCGTCTGACATCGCGATGCCGAATCCATCCGCTCCGATGACAGCTCCCGCGTGAACGATCGTACGATCGCCCACGCGGCAGCCGTGATAAATGGTCACGTTGGGATACAGTCTGACGGCGCGCCCGAGCACCGCCTCGTCGCCGATGATGCAACCCGGTCCCACGATCGAACCTGCGCCGATCGTGGCGTTGCGTCCCACTACGGCGAGCGCGCCAATCTCGACGTCGGCCTCGAGGGCGGCAGAGCCATCCACGACCGCGCTCGCATGCGCGCCCGGCACCGGCGCGCGCGGTGGATTGAGAAGTGCCGACACGCGCGCGAAATAGGCATAAGGGTTGTCGCATACGATGCGTGGCAGAGGCGTCTCGTCCCGCAGCGCCGATCCGAGAATGACCGCGCCGGCGCGGGTCATCCTCAACTGCTGCAGGTAGCGTTCGTTGGCGAGAAACGCTACCGCGTCCGGCGTTGCGTTCTCCAGTGACGCAACCTGCGTGACGCGCGTCTGTGGATCACCGATCACCTCGCCGCCGAAGCGCACGGCTATGTCGCGCAACGTGTAAGATGCCTGCTCGCCGCCTGTCATGATCAGATCGCCCCTCGTCGACAGGCGCCCGGCAGACGACGCAGCGGCGCGCTTCGCCTATTTGCTGTCGGCGGCGAGCGCCTTGAGCACCCGGTCGGTGATATCGATGCGCGGATTGCGATACACCGCCTCCTGCAGGATGAGGTCGAATTTTTCCGCCTCAGCGATCTGCCGGATGATCCGATTCGCACGCTCGAGCAACGCAGTGAGCTCCTGATTTCGGCGCAGGTTGAGATCCTCGCGGTATTCGCGCTGCATGCGCTGGAATTCCACACTCAAGCGCGTCAACTCCTGCTCGCGCGCGCGCCGGTCGCTTTCGCTCAAGGTCATCGCCTCGCGCTCGAGTTGCCCCTGCAACGACTTGATCTGCCCTTCCCTGCGCTGCAGTTCCTGGGCGCGGGGCGAGAATTCCTTCTCGAGCTGCTTGCTCGCCCGCTCCGCGGGCACTGATTCCCGGTTGATGCGTTCCGGGTCTACGAATCCGATCTTGAGATCCGCTGCTACCGCCAATGTGACGCCGAGCATCATCGCCAAGCCAAATGCAAGAGAATAGCTGTACCGCAATGTCATCTCCTTAGAATCCGTCCCAGCATCACCGAAATGGCCCCGAATCACGGGGCGCGAAGAGATGCGTCTCCCCTGTTCGCAACAGTTTACCGCCCCGACAGCGCCAGGTTTCACGCGTGCCCCGCGGTCGGGTACTCACTGGAATACGCCGCCGATCGTGAACTGAAATGGCTGCGTGCGGTCGTCCGGTTTGTCCTTTATCGGCAGCGCAGCGCTGATTTTCAGCGGCCCCAGCGGCGATACCCAGAGTACGGCAATCCCCGTCGAGTACCTGAAATCGCCAAAGGCGTAAGTGTCGGCAACCATCCCTGCGTCCACAAACGCGCTCATTCTGACCGAGCGATCGCTTTCCAGCCCCGGGAATGGAAACAGGAACTCGGCGTTGCCCAGGAGCTTGCGGCTGCCGCCCCGTGGGTTGCTCTCCGAGTCCTTCGGTCCGATTGTGAAGTTGCGGTAGCCCCGCACCGAAGTCACGCCGCCGGTGAAAAAGTTGCGGAAAAAGGGCAGTGGCTTCCCCCCGTACCCGTCACCATAGCCCACCTCGCCGTTGAGCATCAGCGTGTAGAGGCGGGACAACGGAAAATAACGCTGATATTGATACGATGCCTTGTAGTACTTGAGCGATCCACCGGGGAGGCCAACCTCGCCGTTCGCCTTCTGGTACGAACCTGAAGTCGGATAGATCAGGCTGTCGCGCGCATCGCGGGCCCAGCCGATCGTCCCGAGCAGCGCCGTGTTCTTCTCGCCGAAAGTCGCCACGTAATCGCGGTAGATCAAAGGGCTGTCCGGAAACGTCGTGAGCCTCGTGTCTTCCACACCCAGGCCATAGTTGATAGTATCGATCTCCGATATCGGGACTCCCAGGCGTACCGCCGCCCCGGCCGTCTTGGTCTCGTAGCGCCCAAGGCCCGCGTCAGCCGCATCGAGCTCGCGCAGGTACAGGTCAAACCCCTGGCTCACCCCGTCCACCGTGAAATAGGGATCGGTGTACGACAACGAGTAGATCGTCGAATTGTTGCTGGTGTTGATAGCCGCACTCAGGTGCTTGCCGGACCCGAATATGTTCTGCTGCGTTACCGACCCTGACAGCAACACGCCGCTGCCGCTCCCAAAACCGGCGCCCAGCAGGAACGTTCCGGTCGGCTTCTCCACGACGGTAACATTCACATCGACCTGGTCGGTCGCGCCCTGGACCGCGGGCGTCTCAACGTTGACCTCGGTGAAATACCCGAGCTTGTCTATGCGCCGACGCGACAGGTTGATCTTTTCTCCCGAATACCATC
>MEQT01000232.1:13129-19911 GCA_001770325.1 Betaproteobacteria bacterium RIFCSPLOWO2_02_64_14 | reverse complement strand
TGGCGCTGGCCTACAACTGGTGGAGCCTGTTCGTGCGCCTTGCGCACCCGAAGGCGCGACTGGAGGCGATCACCAGTCGACCGTTGCTGCTCTCGGGCATCGGGCGACTCACTTCGCATGCTGGCCAGACTCATCTGTCCATTACGCCGATGCATGCCCGAGCCAAGGACGCTCGCGCCCTGCTCACCACCGTGAGCGAGCGGTTGAAGGCATGGAAAAGCACTGCGGAGCAGTTACCCTTCGCTTCGGTGTGGCAGCGTGTCTGCGAGTTCATCGCCACTCACGTGACCGGATTTAACTGGCTGGCCGCGCGAACCAGACCGCTTTTGACGCACTGCACGTAGAGGCAACTGCGGTTTTTAGGGTGAAACATCGTAGGTTGGGGTAACCGGAGGGAACCCCAACACGCGCGTTAAAAGCGCCGCGGATCGGCGTAGTTTTCGAACCGCGTGTGCCGGCCGACGAAGGTGAGGTTGATTTTCCCGGTGGGACCGTTGCGCTGCTTGGCGACGATGATCTCGGCGGAGCCCTTGCTCTGCGTGTCGGGATTGTAGACTTCGTCGCGGTAGATGAAGAGAATCAGGTCCGCATCCTGTTCGATCGCCCCGGATTCACGCAGATCCGACATCATCGGCCGCTTGTCCTGGCGCGACTCCACGCTGCGATTCAGTTGCGAGAGCGCGACCACCGGCACCTTGAGTTCCTTGGAAAGCCCCTTCAACGAGCGCGAGATCTCGGCGATTTCGGTGGCGCGGTTCTCCTCGCGCCCGCCGCGCGTGCCGGACATGAGCTGGAGATAGTCGACCACGATCAGCGCGAGCCCCCCCGCTTCCGCGCACTGGCGGTGCAGGCGGCGTGCGCGCGAGCGCAGTTCCAGCGCGTTGAGCCCGGCGGTATCGTCAATGTAGATGTGCGCATCATTCAACCTGCCGACCGCCTCGATCAGGTGCGACCAGTCGTCCTCCTTGAACGTCCCGGTTCTCAACTCGTGCTGATCGACACGCCCCACCGAACCGATCATCCGCAGGGCAAGCTGCGCGCCGGACATCTCCATGCTGAACACCGCCGCCGCCTTCTTCTCGGCGAGCGCGACATGCTCGACGATGTTCATCGCCATCGCCGTTTTCCCCATTGATGGTCTTGCCGCGATGATGATGAGTTCGCCCGGCTGCAGGCCCGACGTGATCCGATCCAGGTCGATGAACCCGGTCGCCAGCCCGATGATGTCGCTCTTGTTCTCGCGGCTGTAGAGCGTGTCGATGCGCTCGACGGTTTCCTTCAACAGCGGATCGATCTTGACGAAGCCCTGCCGCCCCTTGGCGCCGGCTTCCGCGATCTGGAACACCTTCGCCTCCGCATCGTCGATCAGCACGGCCGCGGTCTTGCCGGTCGGCGTATAGGCCGAGTCCGCGATCTCGGTGCCGATGGCGGCAAGGCTGCGCATGATCGAGCGCTCACGCACGATTTCGGCGTAGCGCCGGATATTCGCCGCGCTTGGCGTACTGACCGCGAGCGACCCGACGTAGGCCTGCCCGCCGACCTCCGCAAGCTTGCCGCTGCGATCCAGCGCCTCGGCCACCGTCAACGCATCGGCCGGGTGATTGTTCTCGATGAGCTGTGCGATCGCACGGAAGATGGCACGGTGATCGGAGCGATAGAAGTCGTGCTCGATGAGAATGTCCGAAATCCGGTCCCAGGCGCCGTTGTCGAGGAGGAGCCCACCCAGCACCGATTGCTCCGCCTCGATCGACTGCGGTGGTACCCGCGCGCCTTCGACCTCGATATCCTTGCTAATCGACGTAACGACTTGCGGAGTGACGACTTGAATCATGCGTGAGCGCGCTCTGGGTCCGGCAGTGAAAGAATCCACGTCCTGGTCGGCGCGCAGCGTGCACGGCCGCGCGCCCGGACTTGCAATCTACCGAAAAAAAAGGGCTGCTGCCAGCCCTTTTTCAGCTTACCCGCGAAAAGAAAATATTCGCGTCAGGCGGGTTCGCCGAGCACGGAGACCGTCATGCTGACGACGACATCGGTGTGCAACGCGACCTTGAGCGGATGATCGCCGACGGCCTTGATCGGCCCCTGCGGCATGCGGATCGCCGCCTTTGGAACGTCGAAGCCCTGCTTCTTGAGCGCCTCGGAAATGTCGATGTTGGTGACCGAACCGAAGAGCTTCCCATCCACGCCGGCTTTCTGGGTCACCTGCAGCATCATGCCGTCGATCTTCGCGCCCTTCTCCTGCGCTGCAGCCAGCGCCGCGGCCTGTGCCGCCTCGAGTTCGGTGCGCCGCTGTTCGAATTCGGCCAGGTTGGCCGGCGTCGCGCGTTTTGCTTTACCGTGGGGAATCAGAAAGTTGCGCGCAAACCCGTCCTTTACCTTGACGACATCGCCCAACTGGCCGAGGTTCGCCATCTTTTCCAGCAGTATCACCTGCATAACAACCCCCAAAAATGCGAAAAACAGGAAACGGCAAACAGGGCTTGGCCCTTGCCGTTCACTGCTCACTGCTCACTGTTCACTGCTCACCGTTCACTGCTCTTCAATGCAGATCGGTGTACGGCAGCAACGCGAGGAACCGCGCGCGCTTCACCGCCACCGACAACTGCCGCTGGTAGCGCGCCTTGGTGCCCGTGATGCGTGCCGGAATGATCCTGCCGTTCTCGTTGATGAAGTCCTTCAGCAGGCCGACGTCCTTGTAATCGACCTCCTTGATGCCTTCCGCGGTGAAGCGGCAGAACTTGCGGCGGCGGAACAACTGCCCGCGCCCGCCCTTTTTCTCGAACTTGCCCTTGCCCTTGCCTTTGCCGCGGCCCCTACTCATTCCCATTCTTGGCATGACTCGTATCCTTTAGCTCCTGTGCTCTCGTTACGTGCAGAATAAGCTGCGCGCTCATGCGGTTCTTGCGGTTGAGGAACCCCTCGACGCTCACCAGGTGCCCCTGCCGCATGCGGGCCAGGCCCACCGCGATCTCTCCCACCGCCACGCCCGCGATCTCGCAGTCCACCTGCCGTTTGTAGCCCCCTTCGACCTGTCGCGACTTGTGCAGCAGCCTGAAATTGACAAGCGGGATGCCGGCGGGGGTGTGGCGCAACGGCTCGATGGCGGCAAGTTCGCCGCTCAGCGTGACTGCATTGGTTTCCACTTCGATCAGTACCCGGGCCCGGCGCTCACGCCGGCGCAGCCGCCGCTTCCGCGGGTGCGGGTTTGGCAGGCTCGTCGGCAGCCGTGCCCAGCGAGCGCGCTTTTTCTTCCTTCATCATGGGCGACGGCGTGGTCACCGGCCCGCTCATGCTCACGGTAAGATGGCGCAGCACCGCGTCGTTGAACTTGAACGCATGATCGAGTTCCGCCAACGTGTCGCCGTCGCATTCGATGTTCATCAGCACGTAGTGTGCCTTGTGCATCTTCTGGATGGGATAGGTCATCTGCCGGCGGCCCCAATCTTCGAGCCGGTGGATCTTGCCGCCCTTGCCGGTCACCATCTGGCGATAGCGGTCCACCATGCCGGGGACCTGTTCGCTCTGGTCCGGATGGACGATAAAAACGACTTCGTAATGTCGCATCAAGTGGGCTCCTTATGGGTTAAGCCTCCCGTTATGCGAAGACGGTGAGGCAAGGATCCCCTCTAATTCCCTCCCCTTTGAATGGGGGAGGGCTAAGGCAGGGGTGGGAAACAGAAGGCGCGAATTATACCGGAAGTATCTTACGAATCAAGCTCTTTTCTGCGCCGCAGCCAACGTTCAACGCCGTTGCTGCACTAGGCACTGCGCTGATCATTCCAGCAGGGGATTTCAGGATTCCCTGGAACCGCACGCAGGGGGTCAGGGCGCTCCTCTCTGCCGCCGCGTTTCGGCAAGGCAGATGCCCGCGGAAACCGAAACATTGAGGCTTTCGACCGACCCGTGCATGGGAATGCGCACGAGTTCGTCGCAATTCTCGCGCGTGAGCCGCCGCATGCCCTCGCCTTCCGCCCCCAGCACCCAGGCGAGCGGCCCGGCGAGCTTCATGGCGTACAGCTCCTGCCCGGCCCCCTCGTCGGCGCCGATGAGCCAGATTCCCCGCTCCTTGAGTTCACGAAGGCTCCGCGCAAGATTGGTGACAGCGATATAGGGGATGGTCTCGGCCGCGCCGCTCGCGACCCGGGATACCGTGGCATTGATGCTCACCGCGCGATCCTTGGGAGCAATCACCGCGTGCACGCCCAGCGCGTCCGCCACCCGCAGGCATGCGCCCAAGTTGTGCGGATCGGTGACCCCATCGAGTATCAGCAGCAGCGCGGGTTCGGACAGTGATTCGAGGACATCGTCGATGTGCGTCGGCAACGCCGCAACGTCGATGCAAGCGGCGACACCCTGATGGCGCGCGTTCCCCGTCATGCCATCGAGCCGCCCGGCGTCGACCCGCATCACGCGCACGCGCCGCGCTTCGGCCAACGTAACGAGCTCGCGTGCACGCCGGTCGTCACGGCCGCTGCCGAGATAGATCTCCTTGACGGCATCCGCCTTCTGCCGCAACCGGGAGAGTACCGCATGAAAGCCGTGGATGATGCGGGTGTTGGTCATAAGAAGAGCGTGAATGGTGATCCGTGAATCGTGATCCGACAAGATCGCTTTGAACTTCGTCAGTTTCGTAGGTTGGGGTAAGCGAAGCGCACCCCAACAATCATATCGACGCGCCGAAAGTGTTGGGGTTCGCTGCGCTCACCACCAACCTACGCGCTGACGACTCACAACTACCAACTGACGACTGCCAACTCACGACTACGCCAGCACGAAATCGATCTTGCTGCTGTCGAGATCGACCCGCACCACCTTCACCCGCAGGCGGTCGCCGAGGCGAAAGCGCTTGCGCGTTCGCTCCCCCAGCAACTCGTGCTTGGCCGCGTCGAAATGGAAGTAGTCATTGCCGAGCTCGGACACGTGCACCAGGCCTTCCACGTAGATGTTGTCGAGCGCGATGAACGTCCCGAATGCGGCGACCCCGCTGATGCTGCCGTCAAAGTTCTCTCCTACCTTGTCCTGCATGTAGTAGCACTTCAACCATGCCACGACATCTCGCGTCGCGTCGTCCGCGCGCCGCTCGGTCGTGGAACAAAGGGAACCCAGTTCGTGCCAGTTGCCCGGATCGTAGCGCTTGCCCGCGAGTGCCGCCTTGATCGCACGGTGCACCAGCAGATCGGGATAGCGCCTGATCGGGGAGGTGAAGTGCGTGTACGACTCGTATGCGAGGCCGAAATGGCCAACGTTGTCCGGGCTGTAGACCGCCTGGCGCAACGATCGCAGCATGACCGTCTGCAGCAACTGCGCGTCCGGCCGCTCCTTGACCCGCGTCAACAGCTTCGCATAATCCTTCGCATGAGGGTCCTTTCCGCCCCCGAGGCTCAGGCCAAAACCCTTGAGAAATTCGTGCAGGCCCTCGAGTTTCTCGGGCGTCGGTCCTTCGTGGATGCGGTAGAGCATCGGGTGGTCGTGTTCGCGCAGGAAGTCCGAGGCGCACACGTTCGCGGCCAGCATGCATTCCTCGATCACCCGGTGCGCGTCGTTACGCGCCACCGCCACGATGCGCTCGATCTTGCCCTGGTCGTTGAAAACGAGTTCGGTCTCGATGGTTTCGAAGTCGATCGCCCCGCGCCGCACGCGGGCCCGGGCGAGCAGTTTGTAGAGCCGGTAAAGGTCCTGCAGGTGCGGCACCAGCGCGCGGTGACGGCGCGCCTCGTCGCCGCGCGGCTCCGCGAGCACGTTGGCCACCTCGGTATAGGTGAGCCGCGCGTGCGAACGCATCACCGCCGGAGCGAAGCGGTAGGACGTGATGTCGCCATTCGCATCGATCGCCATGTCGCACATGACGCACAGGCGTTCGACCTTAGGTTTGATCGAGCACAGCTCGTTCGACAGCCGCTCCGGCAGCATGGGAATCACGCGCCGCGGGAAATACACCGAGTTGCCGCGCTCGCGCGCCGCGTGATCCAGCGCGTCGCCGTGCCGCACATAATGGCTCACGTCGGCAATTGCGACAACCAGGCGAAAGCCGCCCGCATCCGCCGCTTCGCAGTACACCGCGTCGTCAAAATCGCGCGCGCTTTCCCCATCGATCGTGACGAGAGGCAGCTCGCGAATATCGGTCCGACCGCGCCGATCGTGGGCGGTCACGCCGTCCGGAAACTTCTCGCATACACGCTCGGTCTCGCGCGAGAACACATGCGGCAGCGCGTGCTTGCGCAATGCAATCTCGATTTCCATTCCCGGGTCCGCATAGCGGCCGAGCACCTCGACCACGCGCGCGACCGGCCGCGTATTGCGCGCCGGTTGCACGAGTATTTCCGCGGTTACCACCTCGCCCGGCGCCGCGCCGCCCGTCTCGTTGGGCGCGACCAGCAATTCGGCGCTGATGCGCCGGTCCTCCGGAATGACGAAAAGGACGCCGTGTTCGTCGTGCAGGCGCCCCACCACGCGGGTCTGGACGTGCTCCAGCACCTCGACGATCTTGCCCTCCGGGCGCCCGCGGCGGTCCACGCCGGCGATGCGCGCCATGACGCGATCGCCGTGCAACACCTTGTGCATTTCCCCCGGCCCGAGAAACAGATCCGGACCGCCGTCATCGCGCGCGAGAAAGCCGAAGCCGTCCGGGTGCCCCTGCACGCGGCCGTGGACCAGATCGAGCTTCTCGGGCATGCAGATTGCATCGCGGCGGTTGCGCATCACCTCGCCGTCGCGCTCCATGGCGGCGAGCCGGCGTTCGAACGCTTCGTGCTCGCCCGCCGCTACGCCGAGCAGGCGCGCCA
>MEQT01000232.1:0-13115 GCA_001770325.1 Betaproteobacteria bacterium RIFCSPLOWO2_02_64_14 | reverse complement strand
TACACCATGGGCCGCGAGCGTCTCCAGGATGAACTCGCGGCTCGCCACGGGATACGCATAGCGCTGCGCCTCGCGCTCGCGGTAGGGATCGCGCGGCCTGCGATGCGCGCCGGGCGCGCGCGTTCTGCGTCGCTTCATTTGATCGATCTTACGCCTTCGGCTAGAATTGCGCCCTCAAACGAGCTGCCTGTTTTCAGGCCGAGGTGGCGAAATTGGTAGACGCACCAGGTTCAGGTCCTGGCGGTGGCAACACTGTGGGGGTTCGAATCCCTTCCTCGGCACCAACCCATCCAATGATGAATGCGGAATGATGAATACGGAATGCGGAACGCCGACCTGACATCAGCACGCTTGCCATTCATCATTCATCATTCATCATTCCGCGTTTTCATTCAAAGGGGTGCCGCCGCACGATCGTCTGCTCCCGGTCGGCGCCGGTCGAGATGATGTCGATCGGCACCTCGCACACCTCCTCCATGCGCTCGAGATAGGCCTGTGCCGCCGCGGGCAGGTCGCCATAGCGCGTGACGCCCACCGTGCTCGCGTTCCAGCCGGGAAGTTCCTCATAAACCGGTTCGCATTCGGCCAGCATGTCGGCGCCGAACGGCAGGATGTCGCGCTCCACCCCGCCGACGCGGTACCCCACGCCCAGGCACACGCGCTCCATGCCGTCGAGCACGTCGAGCTTGGTCACGCACAGGCCGGAAACGCCGTTCAACTGGATCGAGCGCTTGAGCGCCGCGGCATCGAACCATCCGCAGCGCCGCTGGCGTCCCGTGGTGGAGCCGAATTCGTTGCCGCGGCTCGCCAACTGCCTGCCGATATCGTCCTCGAGCTCGGTCGGAAACGGACCGGAGCCCACGCGCGTCGTATAGGCCTTGGTGATGCCCAGCACGTAGTGCAGATTCTGCGGACCGATCCCCGCTCCTGCCGCGGCGGCGCCCGCCACGCAGTTGCTCGATGTGACGTAGGGATAGCTGCCGTGATCGACGTCGAGCAGCGTTCCCTGCGCGCCTTCGAACAGCAGCGCATGGCCCGCACGCTGCGCTTCATAAAGCAGGCGCGGCACATCCGCCACCATCGGCCTGATCCGCTCGGCGAACGCAAGACTCGAATCGAGGGTTTCGTGAAAGTCCACCATGGGAGCACGGAAGTAGTGCTTGAGCACGAAATTGTGGAAGTCGAGCACCTCGCCCAGCTTCGCCGCAAAACGTTCGCGATAGAACAGATCCTGGAGCCGGATCGCACGCCGCGCGACCTTGTCTTCGTACGCGGGGCCGATGCCGCGGCCGGTGGTGCCGATCTTGCCGGTGCCCTTGGCCGCCTCCCGCGCCTGGTCGAGGGCGACGTGGTGCGGCAGGATCAACGGACACGCCTCGCTGATCTTGAGACGCGAGGCCACATCTGCGCCCGCAGCCTCCAGTGTCGCGACCTCCTCCAGCAACGCCTGGGGAGAGAGTACGACGCCGTTGCCGATGTAGCATGCAACGCGCTCGCGCAGGATGCCAGAGGGAATCAGATGCAGCACGGTCTTCCTGCCCCCGATCACGAGGGTGTGACCTGCATTGTGGCCGCCCTGGAAGCGCACGACGCCCTGTGCGTGGTCGGTGAGCCAGTCGACGATCTTGCCCTTGCCTTCGTCACCCCACTGGGTGCCGATCACCACGACATTTTTCGACATAGAAATCGAAGACCTATGTTAACCGGCAAGGCCGCCAAGAGCGCCAAGGAAGGTTCATTAAAATTCCAGTCAAGACCAGGTGGCCATAAAGGTCCGGTCAAGGTCGTTGATGATTGTCTAACCACGCCATTTGTTTCTGCCCTTGATTCGCGTTTTCTTGGCGCTCATGGCGCCTTGGCGGTTCATGCATCCAGCCTTTCAACGACCCACTTGCCGGCGCGCAGCACGAGGCGCCGGTCGCAGCCGGGTTCGGCGCGCGCGCCGGCGTGTCCCGGCAGCTCCTCGATCACAACCTCCCCGCGGCCCCTGAGCACGCCGATCCTCCTTTGCAGCGCACCACTGCGCGGGCGGTACGGAGCCCGGATCGCCGATCGGGCGGGGCCTCCGGGGCTCACCGCGGCGAGCTCACGCAAATCCATGCTGAAGCCGGTCGCGGGCCGCGCGCGCCCGAACGCCTTGCCGACTTCGTCGTAGCGCCCGCCCACCGCCAAGGCGTTCGCCTGGCCTTCCGCGTAGGCGGCGAACACCACGCCGCTGTGGTAGCGGTACCCTCGCAACTCTGCGAGATCGAAGCAGCGGATACGGGCGACATCCCTCAGCCGCACCGAGAGCACGCGCAAGGTGCGCAGGGCGGACCGCAACTCCGGGTACGGCGGCAGGCGGCGCTCGGCGACGCCCAGCACCCCGGCGCCACCATAGAGTTCGGGCAACAACGTAATTCCGTCACGTATGCGCCTGTCGACCCGGCGCGACAACGCGCGCAGCGTCGGCACGTCCTTCGCCTGCACGGCGCGGAACATCTCCGCCTCGAGCTCCGCCGGCACCTTCCCGCGCCGCATGAGAGTGCGAAACACCGCGACGTGGCCGATGTCGAGGTGCGCGCTCGCGATCCCGGCGAGATCGAGGGACCTCATCAGCAGCCGCTGAATCTCGATGTCGCTCTCGACGCCGGCGTGCCCGTAGAGTTCCGCGCCGATCTGCAACGGCTCGCGCGTTGCGCCCGCCCCATCCGGCCGCGCGCGCAGAACGCTGCCCGCGTAGCACAGGCGCGCGAGCCCGCGGCGGTTGAGTAAATGCGCGTCGATGCGCGCCACCTGCGGTGTGATGTCGGCGCGCACGCCGAGCATGCGGCCTGAGAGCTGGTCCACCAGCTTGAACGTCTGCAGGTCCAGATCGCGGCCGGTGCCGGTCAGGAGGGATTCCACGTACTCGATCAACGGCGGCATCACGAGTTCGTAGCCGTGGACCGCAAAGAGGTCGAGAAGCCGCCGCCGCAGGAGTTCGATGCGTCGCGCCTCGTCCGGGAGAATGTCCTCGACGTTCTCGGGCAGGAGCCAGGTTCTCATTTAGGATCGAGGATCGAGGTTCAAGGATCGAGAACGGGGAGGAGAGAAAATGGCGCGGACAGCGGGGACCGCGGCAGGTTCCCTCCTCAACCCTCAATCCTGATTCCTCAATCCTGCCTCTTTCACTGTCGCACGATGAACAGGAGCAGCAGGCCGGCGAGCATCGCAGTGAGCCCGATGAAGCGCAGCTGGCCGTCGGTCATCTCGATCAGGCGCCGGAAGGTTTCCCGCCACAGTCCCGGCACCAGGAACGGCAGGATGCCTTCGATCACGAGCAGCAGGGCGATCGCCGTCAGCAGAGTCTTGCCCATGATCTCGAAATGGGGGTCAGGCTCGATTTATGAGTTCGGTTCGCGCGGCCAGGCCGGTCCATCGAGCCTGGCCTCATCTCGCCTGCGCCGCGCCCGCCGTCACGTCATTTGCCCGGCTTGCTGCCCGATTTGAAGTACTTGAAGAATTCGGAGTTCGGATCGAGCACCAGCACATCGCTCCTGTTCCTGAAGCTCGCCTTGTAGGCCTCCAGGCTGCGATAGAAAGCGTAAAACTCGGCGTTCTGCTCGTAGGCGCGGGCGTAAGTGGCGGTTGCCTTGGCGTCGCCTTCACCCTTGACCCGCTGCGCGTCACGATAAGCCTCCGCCAGGATCACTTCGCGCTGCTTGTCGGCATCGGCGCGTATCTTCTCGGACTCCGCGCTGCCGGTCGACCTCAACTCGTTCGCCACGCGTTTGCGTTCCGCGTCCATGCGCCGGTAAACGGACTCGCTCACCTCCTGCGGCAGGTCCACGCGCTTGAGCCGCACGTCGAGCACCTCGACGCCGATTTTCCCGGCGTCGTCGTTGGCGCGGGCGCGCATGAGTTCCATGATCTTGTCGCGCTCGCCGGAAACCACGTCGTGCACGGTGCGATTGCCGAACTCCGCGCGCAAACCGTCGTTGATGGTCTGCAGGAGCCGCGTCTGCGCCAGTGCTTCGTTGCCCTGCACGCTCACGTAATACTGGCGCACATCGGTGATGCGCCACTTCACGAACAGATCCACCAGCACGTTCTTCTTCTCCGAGGTGAGGAAGCGCTCCGGCTCGGCGGTGTCGATTGTAAGGATGCGCACGTCAAAATAGCGCACGTTGTCGATGAGCGGCACCTTGAAGTAGAGCCCCGGCTCCTTCTTGATGCTGACGAATTCTCCAAAGCGGAACACGATCGCGTTCTGCCGCTGGTCGACGATAAACAGCGACAGCGACAGCACGACCAGTGCCGCGATGATGACCACCACTACGGTGCCGATGGTCTGCTTCATTGCCGTGACTCACGTTCGCGGCTGCGGAAGGCTTCGCGCGACCGGGCGGTGGAAGGTTCCGCAGGGGGAGGCGTCTCGACGGGCTTGGCCGTGACGTCCGCCCCCGTTCCCGTCATCTGCATGAGCTTGTCGAGCGGGAGGTAGAGCAGATTATTCCCGCCTTTCTGGTCGATCAGCACCTTGCTGGAGTTGCTCATGATCTGCTGCATCGCGTCCAAATAGAGCCGGTCGCGCGTGACCTGCGGCGCCTTGTTGTACTCGGCGACGACCTGGCGGAAGCGCGCCGCATCGCCCTCGGATTGCTCGATCACGCGCTGCCGGTAGCCCTCGGCCTCCTGCATGAGCCGCGCCGCCATCCCGCGCGCCTTCGGTATCACGTCGTTCGCGTAGGCCTGGCCTTCGTTCTTCTGCCGCTCGCGGTCCTGGCTCGCCTTGACCGCGTCGTCGAACGCCGCCTGCACCTGCTCCGGCGGCTGCGCGTTCTGCATCGTCACCTTGCTGATGTTGATGCCGGTGCCGTAGCGGTCGAGGATCTCCTGCATCACCTTCTGCGCGCGCGCCGCGACTTCCGCGCGCCCCTCGTAGAGCACGAAATCCATGCTGCTCTTGCCCACTACCTCGCGGATCGAGGTCTCGGCAGCCTGCAACACGGAATCGTCCGGCGCGCGGCTGTTGAAGAGGTAATCATTGGGGCTCTTCAGGATGTACTGCACGGCGAACTGCACATCGACGATGTTTTCATCGTCGGTGAGCATGAGCGATTCCTTGAGCACCTTGCTCTTCACGTTGTTGCGGTAGCCGACCTCCACCGTGCGCACCTGGGCGACATTGACGATTTCGCGGGACTCGATCGGGTACGGCAGATGCCAGCGCAATCCGGCGGTGGTGGTTTCCGAGAACTTTCCAAAACGCAGCACCACGCCGCGCTGGCCCTCGTTCACGATATAGGTGCCGCTCATCAGCCACACCAGGAACACCAGGCCGATCAGCAGGCCGGCGCCACCGCCGAAATTCCGCGCACCGGGGGTCGGAGGCCCGCCCTCCCCGTCCCCGCCGTCACCGCGGCGGCGGCCGAAGAGTCCGTCCAGTTTCTTGTTGAAGTTACGCCACAACTCGTCGAGGTCCGGCGGGCCCTGGTTGCCCCCCGGGCGCCGACCCCATTGCGGATCGTTGAGCGACATCAGTCTTCCGAGCATGCGCAAGGCGCGCTCCCTGACGGCGTCGCGAATCGACCGGACAGCATCAATCATGGAATGACCAGTTTCTACGCCGCGGCGGAATGAGGGAACGCGGTACGGTGCGCGGCAGCAGCCCCGTACTCTTCGAGCGCCAGTCGCACGAAATCGAGTCCCTGCCCCGATTGCGCACTGATCCAGACGCTCGCAATTTTACCACACTCGTCCCGCGCCACCCGCGGCGGAAGTCGTGTCAGATCGATCTTGTTGTACACCAGAATCTGGGGAATCGCCGCCGCGCCGATTGCGGCGAGGACTTCGTTAACGGCGTCGATCTGGGCATCCCGGTCGGCGGCGCTCGCGTCGACCACGTGCAGCAGCAGATCCGCATGCACGGTTTCTTCCAGGGTTGCGCGGAACGCAGCGATCAGCGTGTGCGGGAGCCGCCGGATGAACCCGACGGTATCCGACACCACCGCGGATCCGTTGCCCGCGACATGCACGCGTCGCGTCGTCGTATCGAGCGTCGCGAACAGCTGGTCGGCGGCGTAAGCGTCAGAGCGGCTCAAACGGTTGAAGAGCGTCGACTTCCCCGCGTTGGTATAGCCCACGATGCTCACCGACAGCAGCCTGGCGCGCCCGCGCGCACGGCGCTGGACCTCGCGCTGGCTGCGCACCTTGGCGAGCTTGTCCTTCAAGAGCTTGACGCGCTTCCCAAGCAGCCTGCGGTCGGTCTCGAGCTGGGTTTCGCCCGGCCCCCGCAACCCGATCCCGCCCTTTTGCCGCTCCAGATGGGTCCAGCCGCGCACCAGGCGCGTCGACAGATGTTCGAGCTGCGCCAGTTCCACCTGCAGCTTGCCTTCGTGGCTGCGCGCGCGCTGGGCGAAGATATCGAGAATCAAGCTGGTGCGCCCGATCACGCGGCAGTTCAGATGCCGCTCGAGATTGCGCTCCTGGACGGGGGTGAGCTCGTGGTTGAAGATCGCGACCGCCGCGCCATGCGCCGCCACCGCCGCGGCGATTTCGCCGACCTTGCCGCTGCCGGCGAACGTGGCGGGCTCGGGCCGCAACCGCCGCCCCTTGATCACGGCGCGAACGGCGACACCGGCGCCCGCCGCAAGCTGCTGCATCTCCGCGAGATTCTCGGCGTAGTCGGCCCCGCCCGCGTCGAGGCTGACCAGCACCGCGTCGGTGCCGCGGCCCGGACGGTCAAACATCAAGCATGAACCGCAACTGGATCAATCAGACGGCACTCGGATCGAGCTGGAAATTGACCGCCCGCGCCGGCACCACGGTCGAAATGGCGTGCTTGTAGACCATTTGCGTTACGGTGTTCTTGAGCAGGATCACGTACTGGTCGAAGGAGTCGATCTGCCCCTGCAACTTGATGCCGTTCACCAGGTAGATCGACACCGGGATATGCTCCTTGCGCAAAGTGTTCAGGAACGGGTCTTGTAGCAACTGCCCTTTGGTGCTCATGATACCCTCACGTTGTCGTTATTAAGGAATCCACTGTACTCGATTTTGTGCCGCTGCGCCATAGGGTTAGCGGGCCCTGCGGCGCTTGTGTCCGGCGTAGGGGTTGCGCCCGCTGCGCAACTCGATCCGCAGCGGCGTTCCCGTCAATTTGAAAGTGTCCCGGAAAAATCGTTCCAAATACCGGCAGTAGCCGTCCGACAGATGTTCCAGGGCGTTGCCGTGGATCACGATACGCGGCGGGTTGACACCCCCCTGGTGCGCGTAACGCGGCTTGGGTCGCACCATGCCGGCGCGCGGCGGAGCCTGCCGCACGACCGCGGCCTGCAGCGCGCGCGTCAACTTCGGGGTAGGCAGGCGCGCCATCGCCGACCCGTACGCGGCATCGACCGACCTCATGAGCGCGCGAAGTCCGCTGCCCTCAAGCGCTGAAACAAAATGAATGCGCGCAAAGTCCAGGAAATTGAGCTTGCGGGCAATCAGGCGCTTCACCTCGTCGCGCTCGGCTGCCGGCAGCCTTTCCCATTTGTTGACAGCGACCACCAGCGCCCGCCCCGCGTCCAGTATGAAGCTCGCCACATGGGCATCCTGCTCCGAAATCTCCTGTCGCGCGTCGAGAACCAGGACCGCCACGTTGGCATCCGCGATAGCCTGCATGGTCTTGATCACCGAGAACTTTTCGGTCGTTTCGGCGACCCGGCCGCGCCGCCGCAGGCCCGCGGTATCGATCAGCGTATAGCGTTTCTGCTCCCACTCGAACTCGACATGGATCGCATCGCGGGTGGTTCCCGGCTCGTCGAACACCAGCACGCGTTCCGCGCCAAGCAGCGCGTTGACCAGAGTCGACTTGCCGACGTTGGGACGCCCGACGACCGCAATCATGGGGTGATCGGCCGCCTCGGCGCGCGTTTCGTCCGCCTCCGGGAACGGCGCCAGCGCCAGTTCGACGAGGTCGGAGATGCCTTCGCCGTGCGCCGCCGAGATTGCAACGGGTTCGCCCACCCCCAAGGCGTGGAATTCCGCCGCCGCCACCGCCGGCTGCATACCTTCGGCCTTGTTGACCACCAGCAGCACCGTGCGCCCGCTCTCGCGCAGCTCCTGCGCGATTTCGCGATCCTGGACCGTCAATCCGCCGCGCGCATCGACCAGGAACAGGATCACGTCGGCTTCATCGATCGCCTCGCGCGTCTGCCGGGCCATTTCGACCACTATGCCCTGCCGCGCCACCGGTTCAAACCCTCCGGTGTCGACGACCAGGAAGGATTTCCCGCCGACGCGTCCTTCACCATAGTTGCGGTCACGGGTGCTGCCGGGCACGTCCACGACGATGGCGTCCCGGCTGCGCGTCAGGCGGTTGAAGAGCGTGGACTTGCCGACGTTCGGCCGCCCGACGATCACAATAGTTGGTTTCATCGAGGGATGAGGGATGAGGGATGAGGGATGAGGATGACCCAAAGCGTCGTTTGCGGAGAAGCTCGCTTCCTCATCCCTCCGCCCTCCGCTCTCATCCCTTCGCGATCACTGCACGGTGATCGCGAAGATCCCGCCGTTGCGAGTCTGCACCGCGAAGCTGGACAGGTCCAGTGCCACCGGTGCGCTCATGATGGGACTGCCGTCGGTCGCGATGCGCCCGGCGAACGACCCGTCGTCGCGCTGCAGAAAGTGCACGTAGCCCTCGAAATCCCCGACCACCACGAAGCGCCCGAACACGAGCGAGCCGCTGACGCTGCGCCCCGCAAGCCGGTCCTGCTTCCACAGGCTTGCGCCATTGGTCTTGTCCAGGGCCACGATGGCATTGTTGTCGTCCGTCACGTAAAAGTTGCGTCCATCGGTCGACATGCCCTTCAGGCTGGACAGCCCCCGTGCCCAGATCCCGCTGCCGTTTTTCGCATCGAAGCAGGCGACGCGTCCCTGGAAGGCAACGGCGCATGCGCGCTGATCATCCACCAGCGGCAGACTGGCGACATCCGAGACGCGTTCAAGCTCGGTCGTCCCGCGCGGCAGCGCGACCGTCGCCTCCCAGGCGACGTTGCCGCCGGCGAGCCCGATGGCAGCAAGGCGGCCGCCCGGAAATCCCGCGAACACCATGCCGCCCTGGAGTGTGACACCCGCGTGACTGCGCACCGACAAGGCCGGCGTCGCTCGTTGATAAAGCCATCTGCGCTTGCCGTCAGCGGCATTGAGGCCGTAAATCCGGCCGTCGCCGGCGCGCGCCACCACCACGCCCTCCGCGACCCGCGGCGGCGCCAGAACTTCGCCGGAAAGTTGCACCTTCCACAGTAACTTCCCGCTCGTGTCGAATGCCAGCACCTCCCCTTTGGCCGTGCCGACCAGCACCATGGACGCGCCCGCTCCCACCCCGCCGGAGACGCGCTGTCCGATATCGAGGCGCATGACGTCCCGTCCGGTGGTGGCATCAAAACCCGTGAGTTGCCCGCCGGCGCCGAGCGCGTAGACGACGCTGCCGGCAGCGCCCGGCGAAAACACGTTCCGGTCAGCGCTGCCGACATTGCCCTGCCACAGCACCTTCGGCGTAATCGACGGCCGCAGCGCCGGCAGTTCCGCGGGCTTCTGTTTCGGTTGCGGGCCAAAAAAACGGTCGTAGGTATTCCCTACCGTCTGGCAGCCCGACAGGAATGCTGTAAGCAGCGCCGGAGCGAGAAGCCCAGCCAGTCTTCGCCTCACTTCGCGTCCCCCAGGGCGTCGAGTTTCGCCTGCAGCAGCGCGCGGTACGGGCTCTGTGCGTCGCTCCTGTCAAATGCAAGCTGATAGACGGCGCGCGCTTCCGCGGGTTTCCCCTGCGCCACCAGGATGTCGCCTTTGAGGTCTGCATACAGTCCCGCGAAAGCTTCTGCCGGTTTGCCCTCCAGCAGCGCCAGCGCCTCCGCATGGTTCTTCTCGTCGAGCAGCACCGTCGCAAGCCGCAGACGCGCCAGATGGACAAACTCCTCCTCGCGGGTGTTGTCGATCACCCACTTCAAATGAGTCTTGGCGCCCGCCAGGTCGCCCGTTTCCACGCCCGCGAGCGCCGCGCTGAAGGCGGCGAGCGACGCATACGCCGTGCTCCGATACCCGCTTTCGATCTGCGTGGCGATGTCGCGTACCCGCTTATGATCCTTGGCGAATGCCGCCTCCTCCATCTGCTGGAACAGCGTGGACGCGGAAAGCGCTTGCTGCTGTTGGTAGTAAGACCAACCCAGAAACCCCAGCACCGTGACGAGACATGCAATCACCACGATGATCACCATCGTGCCGTACTCGGTCCACCACGCCTTGAGCTTTGCTATCTCTTCCTGTTCCTGCAGGTCGTACGCCATCTCAATTCCTCAAATTCGTGACCAGTGAACCGTGATCCGTGAGCCGACAAGGGTGGAATCACAGGTGCGTGATCCGTGACTCGTGATCCGACGAGGGCAAGATCGTCCTTGTCGATTCACGGATCACGGCTCACGCCTTCCTTTATCAGGTCCGTGGCTTCCGCGACCGAGACCCGCATCTGCTCCGCGAGTTCGCGCAGCGGCTTGAGGCTCACGTCGCCCGCCGCCGCTTCGTCGTCGCCGACGATGATCGCGAACCGGGCGCCGCTCGCATCCGCCTTCTTCATCTGCGACTTGAAACTGCCGCCTCCACAGTTCAACAGCACCGCGACGCGCGCATCGCGCAGGTTCTCGGCAACCCGCTCGGCGAACCGGTCCGCGAGTTCGCCCTGGTGCACGAGATAGACGTCCGGCGCCCGCGGCGCCGGCAGGCCGCCGCCGTGCTGCATGAGCGCAAGCAGCCGCTCCACGCCCATCGCGAATCCGCACGCCGGCGTCGGCTTGCCACCGATCTGCTCCACGAGTCCGTCGTAGCGCCCGCCCGCGCACACCGTGCCCTGCGCGCCGAGACGATCCGTCACCCACTCGAACACGGTGCCGTTGTAGTAGTCGAGCCCGCGCACGAGCCGCGGGTTGATCTCGTGTGTGACGCCGGCCGCGTGCAGGCTTGCCTGCAGCGCCTCGAAATGCCGCAGCGATGCCTCATCCAGGTCGTCGCTCATCCGCGGCGCCTCGCGGATCAACTCCTGCATCTGCGGAAGCTTGCTGTCGAGCACGCGCAGCGGGTTGGCGTGCAGGCGCCGCTTCGAATCCTCATCGAGCGCGCTGTGGTGCTGCTCGAGAAACTTCACCAGCCGGGCCCGATAACGCGCCCGCGCATCGCTGCTGCCAAGACTGTTCAATTCGAGCCGGATGCCGTCGAGCCCGAGTTCGCGCCACAGCCGCGCGCACATCACGACCTGCTCGGCGTCGATGTCCGGCCCGGCGAAACCCAGCGCTTCCACCCCGACCTGGTAAAACTGGCGATAGCGCCCTTTCTGCGGCCGCTCGTGCCGGAACATGGGTCCCCAGTACCACAGGCGCTGCGCGCCGCCGTAGAGCAGATTGTGCTCGATCACCGCCCGTACGCACGAGGCGGTTCCCTCCGGACGCAGCGCCAGGCTTTCCTGGTTCAACTGGTCGACGAAGGTGTACATCTCCTTCTCGACGATATCCGTCACCTCGCCGATGGAACGAACGAAGAGCTCGGTGCGTTCCAGTATCGGCATGCGGATGCCGCGATAGCCGTAACCGTGCAGCCACGCGCGCACCGTGTCCTCGAAGCACTCCCACCGGTGCACTTCGTCCGGCAGGACATCGTTCATCCCGCGCACTGCCTGTATTTGCCTGGAAGACATGGTGGATCGTGACTGGTACTGTGTGACTGGCGGATCCTGTGTGACTGGTGGATCGTGACCGGTACGGCGTGAATGACTCAGAACGTAGGTTGGGGTGAGCAGCGCGAACCCCAACACGACGGCCGTTGGGCATCGGCACAAGTGCCTCAGCCCAACCTACGCGCTGCCACGCTCTACCCGTCACGCATCATCAGTCACACCTTATCAGTCACGCTTTATCGATTAGTCACGGATCACCGAAATCTCAGGCGTGCGCGGCGTCCTTCGCCCGCGGTTCGCCCGGCGTCCGCGCCGCTTCGGAATAGTGCTCGATTACGTACTGCTCGACGATCCTCTGGAATTCACCGGCGATGTCATTGCCCTTCAGGGTCACGGTCTTGACGCCATCCACGTACACCGGCGCGACGGGCGTCTCCCCCGATCCGGGCAGGCTGATCCCGATGTTCGCGTGCTTGCTCTCGCCCGGCCCATTCACGACGCATCCCATCACTGCCACGTGCATAGTTTCGACGCCGCGGTAGCGCTCGCGCCACACCGGCATCTGCGCCCTGAGATAGCCCTGGATGCGATCGGCGAGTTCCTGAAAGAAGGTGCTCGTCGTGCGCCCGCAGCCGGGGCACGCGATCACCAGCGGCGCGAACGCGCGCAGGCCCATCGTCTGCAGCATCTCCTGCGCCACGATGACCTCGCGGCTACGGTCGCCGCCCGGCTCCGGCGTCAGCGAAACCCGTATGGTGTCGCCGATGCCTTCCTGCAGCAGCACCGCCATCGCGGCCGTCGAAGCGACGATGCCCTTGGATCCCATGCCGGCCTCGGTGAGACCCAGATGCAGGGCGTAATCGCAGCACGACGCAAGTTCACGGTAGACCGCGATCAGATCCTGCACCCCGCTCACCTTGCACGACAACACGATCCGCTCGCGCGCGAGTCCCAAGCCTTCAGCCTGGCGCGCGCTGTCGAGTGCCGAGGCGACCAGCGCTTTGCGCGTGACCACCGCTGCCGCGGCCGGTTCCGCGAGCCGCGCATTCTCATCCATCATGCGCGCCAGCAGCTCCGGATCGAGGCTGCCCCAGTTGACGCCGATACGCACCGGCTTCCCGTAGCGGCACGCGAACTCGATCATCGTCGCAAACTGGTCCTCGCGCTTCGCGCCGCGACCGACGTTGCCCGGATTGATGCGCAGCTTCGCCAGCGCCTGCGCGCACGCCGGGTGCTGGGTGAGCAGCCGGTGGCCGTTGAAGTGAAAATCCCCTACCAGCGGCACATTGACGCCCATCCGGTCCAGCCGCTCGCGAAGGTGCGGCACCTGCGCCGCCGCTTCCGCGTTGTTGACCGTCACGCGCACGATCTCCGAACCCGCGCGCGCAAGCTGCGCCGCCTGTTCGACCGTCGCGGCGAGATCCGCGGTGTCGGTGTTGGTCATCGACTG
>MEQT01000231.1:7953-13046 GCA_001770325.1 Betaproteobacteria bacterium RIFCSPLOWO2_02_64_14 | reverse complement strand
CATCGCGCGGATCGAGCAGCCCGGGCTCGATCTCGAACACGTGGCTGTCGGGTTTCGAATCGCGGATGCGCGCGGCCATCGCCTCGGTGCGCCATATCGTCGAGCGCGCGGGCAATGCCGCCGTCAGTGCTTCCACGCCCAGCCGTGCGTCGGCGCGCAGGTGGTGGCGCGCCACTTCCTGGCCCTGACGGATCGCCCGCGGATCGATGTCGATATGCAGCATCTTCGCCTTCCGAAAGAGCTGACCACCACCGCCGGCAAAGTAGGAGAGGGAGTGGCCAACCGCGATGACCAGGTCGGCCTGCGCCAGGTACTCGAGCCCGACCTCGGTCGAGAAGCTGCCCGTGATGCCGATGCAGTAGAGGTCGTCGTGGAACAGTCCTCTTGCCGGCAGTGTCGTGGTCAGCAGACCACCGGTCTTGGCAGCCAGTGCCCGGCACGCGGGCCCTGCCTTGGCTGCGACCGCGCCCAGTCCGGCGAACACGACCACGCGTTCGGCCTCCGCAACCAGTTTTGCGGCCTTCGCGACGTCATCCGGATGCGGTGGAATCGGCGACGAGCGCGGCAGCAATTCCCGTGAGGACGTGGGAAGCTTCTCCGGCCCGTCCCACAGCCGGTCCTGCAGATCGAACGGGATGCCGAGCACCACCGGGCGCCGCTCGCGGCGGGCTTGCAGGAACGCGTCGCGAATCCCGATCGGCATACGCTCGGGCAGGTGCAGGGGATGATAGTCGGCGCCCGTCGCCTTGATGATCGGCGCCTGATCGATTCCCTGGTTGTACCAACTGCTCCTCAACGGCGCCTCTCCGCCAAACACCACCAGCGGCAGATGGGCGCGCACGGCTGCCGGCAGCGCCGTGATCAGTTGCGTGACGCCGGGCCCGCAGGTGACCGTTGCCACGCCCACCTCCGAGGTCTTGCGCGCGTAGGCCATCGCGGCCGCGACGGCGCAATGCTCGTGCCTGACAAAGATCATGCGGCACCCCTGCTGGCGCAGCCGCGCCGCCCAGTTCATGTTCGCATCGCCCATCAGCGTAAAGCAGGTGCTCACGCCCTCCTGGATGAAGGCCTTCGCAAGAACATCGTAGACACGTGGTTTGGCTTCGTTCGTCACCGTTGTAACTCCGCATGTTGGAATCCATTTCCCTCGCACCGAGGGCGCGTGCGATTCCGCGCGAGCATCGGAGAAGGGAGCGTGCAAGTATAGGCAGCATAATGGGAGTGTCAATGGCGAGTGTGCGAGCAGACATTACGCCCCGCCACATCTAGCCAGACACGAGCCCGCCCATCGGGCATAAAATGCGGGTACGCGAAAAACCGCAGTTCAAAACCCTTTACGGATACCTTCGCATGGAAAAGGAACTTCTGGGGAAGTACACGATGCCCGGCATCGGCTTCGGGACGCTGGGCAACACCGGTGATGCCGGCTGCGCCCTCGTCGAAGCGGCGCTGGCCGAGGGCTACCGCTACATCGACACATCCAGGTACTACGGCAACGAGGAGGCGGTCGGGAGAGCATTGGCGCGTTCTTCGGTCCCGCGCGGTGACGTCTGGGTGACGACCAAGCTCCTGCATCCCCGGACGCCGCCGCAGCCGGACCTCCGTTTCGAGCTGGACAAGAGCCTGCGTCTCCTGCAGACGGACTATGTCGACCTCCTGCTGATCCACTGGCCGCGCCCGGATGTGTCGCTGGAGTGGGCGCTGGGCGAGTTCGCGGCGCTGCGCGCGCAAGGCAAGGCGCGCACGATCGGTGTGTCCAACTTCCCGACGGCCCTGTTGCGGCAGGCTCTGGGGATCGTCGGCGATCTTGCAGCGAACCAGATCGAGTACCACCCCTACCTGAACCAGCGCCCGCTCCTCTACCTGATGCGCGAGCGGGATCTCGTGCTGATCGCCCATTCGCCGCTCGCCCGCGGGAAGGTGCTGGACGACCCGGTGCTGCAGGAGATCGCGAAGCGGCGGCAGTTGAGCGTGGCGCAGGTCGCGCTGCGATGGATCGTACAGCAGGAACGGGTCGTCGCCATCCCCGGCGCACAGAACGTCGAACAGTTGCGCGAAAACCTGAAGGTGCTCGACTTCACGCTCACGAACGACGAAATGACCGCCATTTCGGCGCTGGCCCGCGGAACGCGTATCGTCAACCCGAAGCACGGCCCGGCCTGGGACCCTGCGTGAGAAAAACCGTAGGATAAAGGGGGTCGGAGTAACATTTTCAAGGGACTTCCATTGTCGTCGCGCGCGGAAAATGTTACTCCGACCCCCTTTATCTAGTCTAACGTTCGACCAACCATCAGATAAAAGGGAGGAACCGATGATCCGCTCATTGTCATGGGTTGCAGCAACCGTAGCCGTCGTTGCGTCGTGCCTGCCGGCGCACGCACAGAAATACCCGAGCAGGCCGATACGTGTCGTGGTGCCGCAGGCCGCCGGCGGAGGACTGGACGTGGTCGTGCGGCTCGTGGGACAGGACCTGTCGCAGAAGTGGGGCCAGCAAGTTGTGGTCGACAATCGTCCGGGCGCAAACGGCATCATCGGGCTGGAGGCCGTGGCCAAATCCAAACCGGACGGCTACACGATACTCGGCGGATTCACCTCCCCGCTCACAGTCAATCCGCACGTCTACAAGGCGCTGCCGTACGACACCTTCCGCGATTTCGCGCCGATCACGCAGCTCGTGACGAACACGCTCGTTTTTGTGATGAATCCGCACCTGCCGGTGCGCAGCGTGAAGGAGCTGATCGCGCTCGCCCGGTCGCGTCCGGGGGAGGTCGTGTACGGCTCGTTCGGCATCGGCAACCTCACGCACCTCGCGAACGTGCTGCTAGCCGGAGAGACGGGCGTCAAATTGACGCACGTGCCTTACAAGGGCGAAACCCCGTCGGTGACCGATACCATTGCCGGCCAGGTGATGTTCTCGTGGGCCACATCGGCCGGCGCGGGGCCGCACATACACTCCGGCCGCCTGCGCCTGCTCGCCACGGGCGGCGCGCGCCGTGCAACGGCGTGGCCCGACACGCCGACGATGGTCGAGCTCGGCTATCCGAACGTGCAGGTCACCGGCTGGAGCGCGCTGCTCGCGCCCGCCGGAACGCCACCGGACATCATCGAAAGATTCCAGCGCGATTCAGCCCAGTTTCTGCTCAAGCCCGACATCCGCAAGAAACTGTCGGCGGCCGGCGCGGAGCCGGTCGGAAGCACGGTCCCGCAGTTCGCGAGCTTCGTCAAAGCCGAGTACGACAAGTGGGAGAAGGTGGTGAAGCAGGCCGGCATCTATCACAGCCAGTGACAGCCTGGCGGCGGCGCCGAACCGGGCCGAGAAGCGGGCAAGTAGGGTCAGTGTAGTATTTCCACGGCTGTGGGCATCGTAGATGGTGCAAGACTTACACTGACGCCATTCTTGGTTCCGGCATGCTCGCAAAAGCGCTATCCGGCGCCTTTCCCGCGATGGTCGTGCGGTGCAGCTTGCGCTTGTACCTGGTCTTGTCGAACGGCGTCGCCCGGTGGAGCGTGCAGCGGTTGTCCCACATCACCGCGTCGCCGTCACGCCAGTGATGGCTGTAAACGTACTGCGGCTGCGTGCAGAACGCCGTCAGCTCGTCGAGCATCCTGCGCCCTTCCTTCGGTGGCATTTCGACGATCTCCTGAGCGTGCGCGCCGACATAGAGCGCCTTGCGGCCGTTGACCGGATTCACCCGGGTCAGCGGGTGCGTCACGGTGTGGCGCTTCTTGGCTTCATCGTCATAGCCCTTGTCCTCGTCCATGTCCGGGTGCGTGATGCGATGGACGGCGGTCAGCCGCTCGAGCTCTGCCTTGCGCTCTGCGGGCAAGTCCGCGTAAGCCGCGCGCGCGCTGGCGAACTCGGTATTGCCGCCGACCGGCGGCACGATGCGCGCCGCGAGCAGCGACGCGAGTGCTGCGACCGGCTTGAACGAGCTGTCGCTGTGCCAGGCCTCGTTGCGCAGGCGGTGCTCCATCGCCGGGTGGTCGAGGGGCAGCATGTTGCCGTCCTTGCCGAGGTTGGTCATGATCGAGATATGCCCCGGGTTCCAGTCGTTGCCGGGGTGCGCCACCATCATCTCGAGCTCACCGAAGTTACGGCTGAACGCGATCTGCGAATCGTCGTCGAAAGCCTGGTCGCGGAAGACGAGGATCTGGTGCTCGTTGAACGCGTCCCAGATCGTGCGCAGGTCTTCGCGCGGTACGGGCACCGTCAGATCGATGCCGGTCACCTCGGCGACGAAGAGCGGATGCAGGCGCTTAACGGTGAGTCGGGTCTTGAGCGTGGTCATGGCTCCTCCTGGGCTTATGCCGGTCCTTACTCTGCCTTGATCCCCTGTTCCTTGAACACGGCGCGCCACTTCCTGATTTCGCTGTTCAAGTGAGCGGTCATCTCCTCGGGCGTGCTCGCAATCACGTCCAGACCGCGATCCTGCCAGCGCTTCGCTGCATCAGGCGTCTTCAGCGCCGCTCGCACCTTTTCATTGAGCGTCCGAATGATCGGCGCTGGTGTCGCCCTTGGCGCTGCGAGGATCTGCCAGGTGGTGAATTCGTAGCCGGGCAGGCCGGCTTCCGCCATCGTCGGGATCTGCGGTGCGCCAGGGTTGCGTTTGGTGGCGGTGATGCCGAGCGCCTTCAGCTTCTTCGCCTGGATGTGCGGGAGCGCTTCCGGGATCGCGTTGACGAAGTACAACTGCGTCTCGCCGCTCAAGGTCGCGATCGTCGCCGGCCCGCCGCCTTTGTAGTGCACGGGGAGGAGCTTGATCTTCGCCAGATTATTGAGCAGCTCGCCCGCGATGTGCGGATTCGTGCCCGCGCCCGCCGTGCCATACGTGATCGCGTTCGGTTTCGATCGAGCGAGCGCGATCAGATCCTTCATCGAATTCACCGGTAGTGAGGGATGCGCCACCAGAACGGACGCCACCGACGCGAGAAGTGAGACGGGCGCGAAGTCCCTGACCGGGTCGTACGGCACCTTGCGGTACGCGAACTGGTTCGTCACGAAGGGTAAAGTGTTGACGAGCAGCGTATAGCCGTCGGGCGCCGCGTTCTTCGCGAGCTCGGTGCCGATCATGCCTGAGGCGCCGCCGCGATTG
>MEQT01000231.1:1444-7945 GCA_001770325.1 Betaproteobacteria bacterium RIFCSPLOWO2_02_64_14 | reverse complement strand
GCCGCGATTGTCGATGACGACCTGCTGGCCGAGCGGCTTGCTCAAATCCGCGCCCACCAGGCGCGCGACGAGATCGACGCTGCCGCCCGGCGGAAAAGGCGAGATGATGCGGACCGGTTTGGTCGGATATTCAGCAGCGAATGCGTGCGCCGCAGTGAACGCCAATACCATGAATGCTAGTGCTCGGTTCATAAATATCTCCCCATCAAAGGAGGCCCCTTTTCCACCTTTCGGCGCGCGGCCTCTGATACGACATCAAGAATACTGGAATCCATCGCGTCGGCCGCTGGCGCGCCACCGGGGGTCGCATCCCGCAAGCGGGCCCCTGCTCCGCCCCTCGGCGCGCTACTGCTCCGGCTTGATGCCCGCGTCCCTGATGACTTTGCCCCACTTCTGCATTTCGGCTTTCAGGAACGCCGTGAATTCCTTCGGCGTGCTCCCCACCGCTTCCGCGCCGTCGAGCTGGAAGCGTTGGGTCACGTCCGGCAACCGCACGATGCGCGCAACTTCCGCCGACAGCTTGTCGACGATCGTCCGCGGGACGCCTGCGGGAACGACCATTCCCTGGAAGGCCTCGGCTCGGTAGCCGGGCAGAGTCTCGCCGACGGTCGGTACGTCGGGCATGCTCGGCTGACGCTTGGCGCTGGTGATCGCGACGGCGCGCAGCCTGCCGGCCTTGATGTGCGGCGCGGCAGAGATCGTCGTCGTGAACAGCATGGTGACGCGCCCCCCTATGACGTCGGTCACGGCGGGGGGGATGCCTTTGTAGGGCACGTGGATCATCTTGATGCCCGCCGCGCGCTGGAACATTTCGGCCGAGAGATGGGGCGCAGAGCCGGCGCCGGGGGTCGCGAACGTAAGCTCGCCCGGTTTCGCCTTCGCCAGCGCTATCAGGTCCTTGACGGACTTGCCCGCAAAGGAAGGCGTGACGACGACCACGTTAGGCTGCGAGTTCAACTGCGTGACGGGCGTGAAGTCCTTGCCTGGATCGTACGGCAGCTTGGAATAGAGGCCGGGATTGATCGCGAACGTCGTCGTGATCATCAGCACCGTGTAGCCGTCCGGCGCGGCCTTCGACGCGATTTCCGTCCCGACGATGGTCGCCGCGCCGGGGCGCGAATCGACCACGATGTTCTGGCCCCAATTCTCGGTCAGCTTCTGCCCGATCAGCCGCGTGCTGATGTCGAGTCCGCCACCCGGCGCAAACGGCACGATCATGCGGATCGGCCGGGCGGGATACTTGGAGGCGTCCTGGGAAAAGGCGGCCGTGGCGAGTGCTGCCAGTGCACACGCAGGAATAATACAAAGAAGTTTCATGCCGGGTGTCTGCCGCGAGCGCCGTCAGTCCACGCGCACGCCCACGTCCTTCACCCACTTCGCCCATATCCTTACGTCTTTCGCGAGCTGCTTGCTCAGCTCCTGCGGAGAGCTGCCCACGAACTCCGCGCCCATTTCGGTGAGCCGCTTCCGCACATCCGGGCGCTTGAACACCTTGACCATCTCGACGTTGAGCTTGTTGACGATCCGCGCCGGGGTCGCGGCAGGCACGATCACGCCGTACCATTCCCTGATGTCGAGCCCGGGGGGTGGCGGCACGCCGGCTTCGATCATGGTAGGTGTATCGGGCAGCGCCGGCATGCGCTTTGCGCTGGTCACGGCAAGCGGCCTGATTCTTTTCCCGTGAATGAGGGGCATCGCCGAGGGCATGGAAGTGAAGCCGAAGTTGACTTCGCTGCCCGCCATCGCCGCCATGGCGGGACCCGCGCCCTTGAACGGGACGTGGATCATGTCCGTGCCAGTGAGGCGCTTCATGACTTCGGCGGAGAGGTGATGCAGCGAACCCGGGCCAGCCGACGAAAAAGTGACCTGCCCGGGCTTGTCCTTGGCCATACGCACGATATCCAGCAACGTCTTTGCCGGCGAATTCTGTGGCACGACGATGACATTGGTCACCCACGCGAGCAGCGAAACGCCCGTGAAGTCCCGCACCGCATCGTAGGGAAGCTTCGAGTACGTGCTGGCGCTGATCGTGTATGGCCCGCTCGGCACCATCATGATCGTGTAGCCGTCCGGCGGCGACTTGGCGGCGATCGCCGCCGCGACTGTCCCGGTCGCGCCGCCGCGATTGTCGACCACCACCGGCTGGCCGATCGCATCGGGCATGTACTGCGCCAGGATGCGCGCCATGATATCGGTCGCGCCGCCCGGCGGAAATCCGACGATGAGCCGGATGGGGCGTTCGGGGTAATTGGCTACGGGGCCGCCCTGCGCGTGGGCATGCTGTGCCACGATGCCTGCGCCGGCGAGCAGTGCTGCGACGATCGTTGCTTTTGTCATGGCTTCCTCCTTTGAATTCGTATCATAAGCCGAGCACCCATTTCTTCACGGACTCCGGGGAGCCCACTATACCGCAGTACAATCGGGATACCTGTACGATGATGACGACTGCACCGCGCCCCCTGATTTGCGTGTCCGCCAACTCCCGGCAGCCGGACGACCGGCGGCGGCTCCCGATGTACGCCACCGCCGAGCGCTACGTCCAGTCCCTCCTGAAGATGGTGGATTGCATCCCCGTGCTGATGCCGCCCGTGGGCGGGGCGGTGGACGCGGCCGAGCTCGTGTCCCGCATGGATGGCTTCCTGTTGACCGGCGGTCTGGCGAATGTCGAGCCGCATCACTACGAGGGGCCGGCGTTTCCGCCCGACGAGCCCATCGATCCGGGCCGCGACGCGCTCGTCCTGCCGCTGGTGCAGGCCTGCCTCGCCGAGCGCGTGCCGGTGTTCGGCATCTGCCGCGGCATCCAGGAGATCAACGTGGCGCTGGGCGGCTCGCTGCATTACCGCATCCATCACCTGGCTGGAAAGAACGACCATCGCAGGCCGCAGGGCGACGACGTCACGCAGGAAGAGGTCTACCGGCTGAAACATATGGTCAGACTGACGCCGGGCGGAATGTTCCAGTCGCTGGCTGGTCGGGACGAGATGATGGTCAACTCGTTGCATGGCCAGGGCGTGGATCGCCTGGGCGAAGGCCTGGTCGTGGAGGCGATCTCCCCGGACGGCGTGATTGAAGGATTGCGCTACGACGACGAGACGCAGTTCATCGTCGGCGTGCAGTGGCACGCCGAATGGCAACCCGAGGAACATATGCTGTCGGGCGCGCTGTACACCGCCTTCGGCGAGGCGGCGCGGGCGCGCGCGGCGCGCCGCGCGTCGAGATAGAGGTGAATCGCGATGAATTTCAAAGGCAAGACAGCCGTGATTGCAGGCGACGCCTGGGGTCTTGGTCACGCCACGGCGCTGATGTTCGCGCGTGAAGGCGCCGCAGTGATTTGCATCGACGACAACGCAGAAACGAAAGATGCGCGCCTTCTGCGCATGGATGAGTTTGAGCTGCCGTATTTTCATGCCGATGTAACTGATGCGGCTCAGGTGCAGGCCGTTGCGAACACCCTGGAAAAGACACTCGCCAAAATAGACATCCTGTTCAACGTGGCGGGGCGTGATCCGATCCGGCAGACTTTCGAGAAGACGACGTACGAGACCTGGACAACCATGATCAGCCGCAACCTGTCCTCGGCCTTTCTGTGCGCGCAGGCATTCTTGCCGCTGATGAAGAAGGCCGGTTCCGGCTCCATCATCAATCACGGATCGATCGACGGTGTTCTGGGCAATCCGTCCATCGCAGCCTATTCCGCCGGCAAGGGCGGCTTGCTGCCGCTCACGCACGTGATGGCGCACGACCTTGGTAAATACAATATTCGCGTCAATTGCATCTCGTCCAGCGGCCCGCGCAAAGGCACTGTCGCCGTGACGCCGGCAGACAAATCCAGAGTGGCCGTCACCCCTCTGGGGCGCCAGGGCACGCCGCAGGATGTGGCTCCGGTCGTGCTGTTCCTGGCGTCGGATGCGGCGTCATACGTAAGTGGCGCAAACATCGTGGTGGACGGCGGACGCACAGCCACCACGCATGGTTGCTACGACGAACTGTGATGTGAACATGGAATCGCATACGCTTCCTGGAAAGGGACTCCGATGAAAGTCTACGAACGCCTTGCCGACGCTTTCATGGCCGAAGGCACCACGCATGTCTTCGGGATGATGGGCGACGGCAACATGTACTGGATGAATGCGCTCATCAAGCGCGGTGTGGAGTGCATCGAAGTGCGCCACGAAGGCGTGGGCATGGGCATGGCCGACGGCTGGGCGCGCCACCGGCAGACGCCCGGCGTCGCGACTGCCACATGTGGTCCGGGCGTGACCCAGCTCGCCACTGCCTGCGTCGTCGCCGCGCGCGCGGAATCGCCGGTCGTCGCCTTCGTCGGGGAGCGGCCTGTCAAGGACCCGGACTATCATCAGAGTCTCAATCAGTCACGCTTCGCGGACGGCGTCGAGACCGGGTTCATCCGTCTCGATACGGGCGAGTTCGCCGACGAAGCGGTGCGCCGCGCCTTCTACAAGGCAAAGCTCGAGCGGCGTCCGATCATGTTGAGCTGTCCGATGGACGTGCAGCAGGAGAAGTGGGACGACGACGAGCCGTATCATCCGTCCGCCACGCTCAAGCCCCATCGCGCCGGCGCGCTGGACGCGGCAGCGGTGGAACAGGCTGCCGCTCTCATCGCGAAGTCGAAGAAGCCCGTCATCATCGTCGGCCGTGGCGCAATCTGGTCGGGCGCCGGGGACGCGGTGCTCAAGCTTGGCGAGCGCATCGGCGCCCTGATCGGCACCAGCCTGCGGGCGAAGACCTGGCTCGCGGACAAGACCGAATATCACGCCGGCGTGTCGGGCCTCTATGCGACGCGCGCAACGATGCAGCTCTTTCACGAGGCCGACGTGGTGATCGGCGTGGGCGCGAGCCTGAACCGCCATACGACCGAGCACGGCTATATCTTTCCCGAGGCGAAGTACATCCAGTTCGATCCGAAGCCCCACATCGTGCTCGGCAACGGCCGCGGCGCGGACGTCTACGTGCAGAGCGACGCGAAGGAGGGCCTCGAATTGCTCGATGCGCTGCTCGAGAAGCGCAGCTTCAAACAGACCGGGTTCCGCACGGGAGAGTCGCTCGAGCGCCTCTCCAACATGTACGAGGACCGCACCCAGTTCGAGATAGAGCCCGGCACCATCGACCCGCGCCTGGTCGCCCGTGCAGTGGACGAGCTCGTACCCGGCGACGTCGGGCTTTTCATAGGCAACGGCGCGAGCTCGTCCATCACGACGATGAACAGCTGGAAAGCGCGGCCCTACGTGCATGCGTCCGGCTTCTTCGGGTGCATCGGCCAGATGCTGCCCACCGCCATGGGGGCGACGATCGCGAACGGCAACAAGCCCGCCGTGCTCGTCGACGGCGACGCGAGCACGATGATGCATCTTTCGGACTTCGACACCGTCGTCCGCTGCAAGATGCCGCTCCTGATCGTCGTGCACAACGACGAGGCGCTCGGCTCGGAGTACCAGAAGCTGCGGGCGCACGACATGGACCCCGAGACCTCGGCGATTCCTTCGCCGGATCTCGGCGCCATCGCGCGCGCCTACGGCGCCCGCGGCACGCTCGCCCGCACCATCGAGGAAGTGCGAAAAGGCGTGCAGGAGTGGGTGGCGAAGCCCGGCCCGATGATCATCGACGCGCGTATCTCGAAAGCGGTGATCAACATCCCAATGAGGCGGACGCTTTACGCGCAGGACGAGTAGTTGCACTGTGTCACAAAATAACGATTCCCTCCCCCTCGATGGGGGAGGGTTAGGGTGGGGGTGGACGGTGCAGCAAACACGATGTTCTCACCCCCATCCCATCCTTCCCCCGTCAAGGGGGAAGGAGTTGTTTGTGACACAGTGCAGGTAGCACCCCGCTGCCGGGGGCTACTTCCTGAAGCGGAAATTCGCGACGTCGTAATCCTGCATCACATAGCTCTTGGTCTCGACGCGCATCTTGTTCGCATGCTTTGCGCCTGTTTCACCGCCGGCGGCGACCAGGTCGTCCCAGGCAATGATCTCTGCCCGGATGAATCCCTTCTGGATGTCGGTGTGAATCGCGCCACCCGCTTCCTGGGCGGTGGCGCCCTTGCGGATCAACCAGGCGCGGTTCTCCGTGCCCCCGACCGTGAGAAAACTGATGTAGCCGCTCGCGTTCACCACGCTGACCAGAAAACTATCGAACGCCTCCGCGTCCGCCGCCTCGGCCACCACTATCGGTTTTGCCGTTACGAACGCGTGTGACTCGACGAGGTGCAATTCTTCCTGCGTCAATCCGGCTTCGGCGACGAGCCCTTCGCCTTCCAGATGCGCCTTGATCCTCTCGAGCACCGCCTTTTCTGCCGCGGGCGGATTGCGCTCGAGCCGCGTTTCCGCAAGTTCCAGATCTTTCACCACCAGGTCGAACCGGCCCTCCGGCGAGACCACCAGCACATCCGCGGTCGAAGCCTCCGCTTCGCCGACGACATCGACCAGCGCGTAGGTCTTGGTGTCCGCCTTGACGAGCTTGTCGGCCTGATCCAGCCGCGGATCC
>MEQT01000231.1:0-1435 GCA_001770325.1 Betaproteobacteria bacterium RIFCSPLOWO2_02_64_14 | reverse complement strand
CTTGACGAGCTTGTCGGCCTGATCCAGCCGCGGATCCCTGACCTTGTGCTTCCCGAGCGGGACGCCCGTGATACCGACCAGAGCGACTTTCATGGCGGGTGATCTCTCTAACGGATCTGAATCGTCACAGTGTAGCCTTGGAGCTTAGCCCCTTAGTTTCCAAGGTTGCAAGCCCACCATCCCTGGTGGATCATGGGCGCTATAAATGCCGCATGTGGGAATGATCTGAGCCAGGGAGGTGATCACCATGGCAGTCGAGTTGAGAGCGTTACGTCCATCGTTCGCCGCCGAGATCGACGGGATCGATCTCAGCCAGCCGATGGATGCCGGCAGTGTGCGTACGATCTGGGATGCCATCGACTACTACGTGGTGCCGCTGTTTCACGATCATACCGGCTCGACCCTCGAGCAGGCGGCGTGAATGGGGAGATCCTGCGATGACCAACACAATCTATGTCGGCGTCACCAACCGGACGGGCGGATCGGTCAGCGGCCTGTATCGCCGCCCCGAAGACCGAGATACGTGGGAATTCTGCGATGCGATCAAGGACACGCATGTGCATGCGATCGCGGTGTATCCCGAGAATCCGGCGGTCCTCTATGCCGCCACCAGCAGGGGCCTGCTGCGCAGTGAGGATCGCGGCACCGCCTGGACCTGTGTTGTGGAGTCCGAAGGCCGTGAGCAAATGTGGTCCGTGCTGTTCCACCCGAATGATCCGCGTACCATCCTTACCGGCGGCGCGCCCTTGGGCCTGCACCGCAGCGACGATGGCGGCCGAACCTGGAAGCGCATGCCGCGCCCCAGGATCGCCGAACGCATGGTCGGCGCCTTTCCGTCGCGGATCATGCGGATGGGCATCGCGCCGCAACACCCCGAGGTCATCTGGGCGGGTATGGAAGTGAACGGCGCGATGCGCAGCGACGATGGAGGGGAAAGCTGGACCGATCTCAACGACAACCTCGTCGCCCTGTCCCGTCAGCCGCACCTGGAAAGCGCCCTTCTGACCAAGGACAAGGCCGAGGGCATGCTGGACGTGCATGCGATATGCGTCTCCCCGGCGGCGCCCGAGACGCCGTTCCTCGCTCTGCGCATGGGCCTGTTTCGCGGCGAGGATCGCGGCATGCACTGGACCGACCTGAATATCGGTCGGCATGCAGCGCACCTGCGCTATGGTCGCGACATCGTCGTCGCGCCCTGGGATCCGCACACGCTGTTCGCCTGTGTCGCCGATTCCTCCCGCGGCCAGGCGGGACGCCTCTACAGGAGCGAGGATACCGGCGCGACGTGGACGCAGATCGACCGCGGCGTGGGCGTGAAAAGCACGATGATGGGCGTTGCCCCCAATCCTGACTATCCCTCCCGCATCCATTGCGTCGCCCGTCAGGGTCAGACCTTCAGCACCGATGACGGTGGCGCAAGCTGGCGGGAGCTGCC
>MEQT01000230.1 GCA_001770325.1 Betaproteobacteria bacterium RIFCSPLOWO2_02_64_14 | reverse complement strand
AGGAGCCGAAGGCGACGTGGCGATCTCGTGTGCCACGGGATTGCTTCGTCACGGCGTTCCTCGCAATGACAATGTCAGGTTAACCAGAGGTTCCTCAGTTGGCGGGCACGGGAAGCAACTGGTCGAGCGGCACGCGCACCCGGTTCGCGCCGCCCAGCACGTCGAGCAGGATCAGCGCGCGTTCTTCGCCTTCGTAGCGTTCGAATACGCCTTCGAGACGCTCGAAGGGGCCTTCCAGAATCCGCACTTTTCCTCCGCACCTGAAAACGGGCTGCTCGAGGTGATGTAACCCCGTCTGCGGGTCAGCCCTGCGCATCAAGCCTTCGATCACCTCGTGCGTGACAGTCGCGTATTCATTGCCGAAACGCACGATATTGCTCACGCCCAGCGTGGAGCGCGCCGGCGCCAGTGATTGTGTATGCGCGTCGAGCGCAAGAAACAGGTAGCGGGGAAAGAGCGGTTCGATGCGATCGAGCCACCGGCCCCGCACACGCGCGGGCTTCACGAGTTGCGGGAAGTAGACCCGGAAGCCCTGGCGCTCGAGTTGCGCGCGGGCGGTGGATTCGGCTCGCGGCTTGCTGCGGATGACGTGCCAGCGTTGCTTGTGTACCCCCCCATCCCAGCATTGGGTGGGCGACCCCCCATCCCGACCTTCCCCCGCAAGGGGGGAAGGAGTGTGGATTGGGACTTCCCCAGCAAGGGGGGAAGGAGTGTGGATTGGGACGTCCCCCGCAAGGGGGGAAGGAGTGTGGATTGGAGCTTCCCCAGCAAGAGGGGAAAGCGTGTGGCTTGGAGCTTTCCTTTCAAGGGGGGAAGGAGTGTTGATCTGCGCCTGTGTCATGCCTTGGTCCGAGGTTCGGCTCGTGGATTGTCGACGCCCAGTTGCCGGGCGTGCTCGGTGAGTTCGGCGATCTCTTCGCGGATCGCCTCGTATTCAGTCATCTTCCGCTTCAGGAAGCGCACGGTGATCCGCGCCCGTTCCTCGATGCCGCGGGGCGTCAGCACGTAGATGTAGGCGCGCTTGTTGCGGCTGTTGAGGAAGGTGTTGGCTTTGATAGTGCCTTTCTCGATCAGCGCCTGCAGGCAGAAGTTAGCTTTGCCGAGGCTGATGCCGAGTTCGCGCGCGATTTCGCGCTGGCTGATCGCGGGCTTGCGCTCGATCAGGCGCAGGATGCGGTAGCGCGATTCGTCGGAGAGAGTAAGGGGCACGCCGTCATCCGTTCATCTGGTGAACGGATGATGCCACAGAGGGGGAAGGTTTTCAAGCCGACGTATGCGCTCAGGGGCGGGTTGGACATCATCCTCACCAGCGGGGCGATTCTGCTCATGACGTCGTCCACGACATGGGCAGGAACAGATTCCACGTACCGGGCGCCACGAACGGCGAAGTCAATGGTACGCGGCTGGTCGCAGATGACGACGCCTTGCGTGTTCAGCCCTGCGCCCATCAGAGTGGACGCGTAGCCGGCGCTTCGAGCCAATGTGTGACCCTGGCTTATCGGGAGAACGATCACCAGCCCCTTCCCGTTGTGTTCGGCGGGTGACAACACAAAAAACAAAGCGTTTGCCGCGCTGTACCTTACCCTTGGTGGGCTCCAGGTCGACGTGATAAACGTCGCCCCGGGCTGGTGCGCGTGGCATCGGCTATGGTCACGAGGCACCTCCGGGAACGACCAGGCGATATAAAAGTATCACTCACGCAACGATGTGTCGACCTGAAGAACGAGCCACCTCGACCGTCACCCCTGCGTTCGTCAGTGCGGTCAGAAGGCAGTTGGCAGCCCGAACTCGTTGGCGCTTGCTGTCGTCACGTGGCTCGCCACGCGATTGCCGCGCTTCCCGCCACGCTGCGCTCGCAGCTTTGGCTCAGCGCAATGACACCGTTTCCGTCATCGCGAGGAAGCGGCGCTGACGACGCGATCTCGCGGCGGGCGCGGGAAAAAGATCGTGGTTCGTGGTTCGTGGTTAGTTGGCTTTTGCCTTACCAGATGCGCTTCACGCCGTATTTCGTGAACACTGGGTCTGAAGTAATGACGGGCAATTTCTCCTCTATCGCCTGGGCAATAAGCAACCGGTCAAAAGGGTCGCGATGGTGAAAAGCCAAAGCGGCGACCCGCGCCACATGGCGAAAATCGATTTGCAGTTGGCTGAATCCATTGGCCGCGAGCTGTTCCGGAATAAAGCGCTCGATAGCGTCGGGGAGTTTAAGTTTTCCCAGGCTGAGTTTGATGGCCATCTCCCAGGAACTGACGAGACTGAGCAAGCACTCGTTTTCCGGATCGGCAATCCCTGCCCGTGCCTTGCGCGACAACGCCGGCGCATCCTCGACCCACCATAGAAAAACATGGGTGTCGAGCAAAAGACGCACTACATGTATTCCTTGAAATCTTCGGGCGTGGCGTCGAAATCAGGCGCCATCCAGATCCGGCCTTTCGCCGAACCCGGCTTGCGCGATCGTTGGGGCGGGGTCAACGCGACGAGCTTGACGACAGCTTTATTGTCCTTGGCAATGATGACCTCTTCCCCCAGCATGGCTTTTTGCACCAGCTCCGAGAAATGCGCCTTGGCTTCAGCGATATTGAATTTGGACATGAGACCACCACCAAATGTATATGGTCATCCTACATGACCAACGTGCAAAAATCAAGCTGCTGAATGAGGCGTGCCGAGCCGCAGCCGTAAGCCGCTCGTTGAGACTCACAAAATCGAGTGAGGAAGGCTGGTGTTCGCTCGCAACGATCGCCGCAGCCAAATGAAGCGAATCGGCAGCGCGAAGATCATGCACCCGTAACAGGCGCGTTGCCGTTTCCTTGCTTGCCTCGACCGGCTGCGCCTCTGTGAGGGAAACCGGCGGTATCGCACCCTGCCGCTCAAGCCGCGCCAAGGCGGCAACGCATTCCACTTCCGTGCCCCACCAAGCAAACATTTTCAGCGCAGCCCGCCCGGGCATGCCACCGCCCTGCAAGGAAAGCCACGGCTGCCCGCATCGTTATCCCTCACCCCAACCTTCTCCCCATTGCGCACCGATCCTGGCGGGCGATGCCCACCCTGCGATCCGGTTGACGTTGATAATCTGGAATAATTGACAAACAGTTGACATTCTGACAGGGTTGCAGGCGTGGATGCCAAGCGCACGATCCTCGCCTATCTGGCCCGGCGGCGAACTGTGACCGGCGGCGAGTTGCGAACCCGTCTCGGGGTGAGCCGGCAGGCCCTCAGCGTTCATATCCGGAACCTCATCGAGGCCGGCAAAGTGGTCCGGTCCGGCGCGGCCCGCGGCGCCCGCTACATGCTGCCGGGGCGCGCGCCTCCGCCCGCCGTAATCTCACGCGTGCTGCGAATTCGGGGTCTCGACGAATCACGGGTGTGGGAGGAGTTGGCCGCGGGTCTCAACCTGTCCCGCGCGCTCAGGCCCAACGTCGAGGCAATCGCTCATTACGCCTTTACCGAAATGCTGAACAACGCGATCGAGCACTCCGCTGCGAGTCGTTGCTCGGTGCGCTTCCGGCTCGGGCCGGGGACGGTCTCATTCGAGGTGCGCGACCCCGGCATCGGGGTATTTCACTCCATCTCCTCGAAGCTCCACCTGGAAAGCGAGCACGTCGCGCTCGTGGAACTGCTCAAGGGCCGCACGACCACGATGCGCGAAGCCCACACCGGCGAAGGCATCTTCTTCACTTCGCGCGCGGCAGACCGATTCGTCCTCCGGTCCCACCGCATCGAGATCGAATGGAGCCGCGTGAAGGATGATGTATTCGTGTCCAGTCCGCGCTTTCTGGCCGGCACCGCGGTCTCGTTTGCCATCCAGCGCAACAGCCGGCGGCGCCTGGACGAAGTCTTCGGAGAGTTCGCGCCTGAGGAGTACGACTTCCAGTTCCAGAAGACGAAAGTGCTCGTGAAGCTCCTGAGGCGCGACTTCGTCTCCCGCTCGGAGGCGAAGCGGCTCACCGCCAATCTGGAAAAATTCAGCGAGATCGTAGTCGATTTCCGGGACGTCAAATCGGTGGGACAGGGTTTCGCCGACGAGGTATTCCGCGTATTTGCTCACCGTTATCCGGCCATCAAGATCATCACCGAGAACACGAATCCGGCGGTCGACGCCATGATTCGCCACGTCCGGGCGCAGTGACTATGAGGTGGTGTTGGGCATCGGCGCGAGCGCCTCAGCCCAACCTACAGTACTGTCATCGCGAGGAGGCGGGCCGACGCGGCGATCTCCGCGCGGGCGCGGTATAAGTAGTGGTCGGTGCCCACCCATGATTTACTCACCCCCACCCTCGCCCTCCCCCATCGAGGGGGAGGGAATTGTACTGACTCCCCGATCAAGGGGGAGGGAATTGTATTGACTCCCCGATCAAGGGGAAGGGAATTGTATTGACTCCCCCATCGAGGGGAAGGGACGAATGTCGGCCCCGTCGAGGGGGAATGATGTCGATTACAGGTCCCTGAGGACCTTGAGGCCCGCGACGCCGAGGGCGAACTGGTAGAAGATCTGCGACCAGTCCTTGAGCATCTTGCTGAAGCGGTAGCGGTCGAGGTCTTCGGGCACGACGACAGTGTCGCCCGGCATCAACTGCTGGCTGCCCGCACTGGAAAAGAAGATGTTCCGCGAGCTGCCCGTGACCGAGCCATCGGCGCGCACCACGTAGATCCGGGCATCGTCCGCATTGCGCGTCGGGCCGCCGGCCTGCTCGAGATATTCCGAGACGCGCTTGTTGGGCTGGTGGATGAAGGTGTTCTGGTTGTAAACGGCGCCGATCACGCCGACGACGGAAGGCCGGGGTGGCACCACGAACCGGTCTCCGTCTTCCAGCGCCAGGTCGGGCAGGTTTCGCATCTGTCCGTTGGGATCGACGTCGAGCACGACGCGGCCGGTCGCTTTCACTTCGCGCAGGCGATCGAGCAGCCTGCGTTGGCTCTCCACGGCAATCTTGGCCGTTTGAACATCCTCCGAAGTCAGCGCGGCCTGCGCGGCGCCGGCCCCGGTGCGCTCGACTTCCTGCGACAGGCGGTCCAGCGCTTCGTCGAGGCGCCGCTGCTGCTGTTCGCGCACCGATTCGCGGGTGAACTCCGCCCCGTAGAGATAGGCGTTGGGACTGAGGCCCCCGACCCGCGCGACGAGCTGGCGCAGTGTCTCTCCGGGCAACACCTGGTACACACCCGGACTGGCGAGCTCGCCCTCGAGCACGACGTACTGGGTCTGCCGGACAACCGGCACCCGGATGTCTTCCTTGGAGAAGATCGTGATGACGTCGCCCGGCGTGAGAATCAGGTTGTGCGTAGGGTCACCCTGGAGAATCGCCCGGCCGAGGTTGAACGGCAGGAGCTGCGTGGCGAGATCGTCGGCCTTGACGCGTTCGACGACCGCGTAGTCCCAGTTGATTTCAGCGGCGCGCCTCACCTCGCTGCTCAAGCGCGCGGCAACGACCCGGTCGCGCGGCTGGGCGAGTTGCGCGATCTCGGGCGGCCGCGTGGCCGACTGCGAGCGCCGCATCCAGTCCTCCGAGCTCACCAGCGCGTTGCGCCGGATCCAGTAGTCGGGCGAGATCAGTGCGTCACGGGTGGGGATGACGTCGCGCACGCGCATGCCCTCGCGCCACGGGAAGCGCCCGGGCTGGGCGACGAAGCCGCGCAGCGACACCGCGTTCTGCAGCCGCGGCGAAAGCGAATAGACCGTGA
>MEQT01000229.1 GCA_001770325.1 Betaproteobacteria bacterium RIFCSPLOWO2_02_64_14 | reverse complement strand
AACTGCCGCGTCCGCAGCGAAACGGCGAACCGTCCGCAGCCGCTCCGGTCATCATCCTCGGCACGGGCGAGCAACGCGTCGCCTTTGCAGTGGACGCCGTGCTGGACGAACAGGAGGTGCTGGTCAAGCCGCTGCGCAAGCCGCTCGCGCGCGTACGGAACGTTACCGGCGCCACCGTGCTCGGCTCCGGCCTCGTGGCGCCCATACTCAACGTGCCCGACCTGCTGAAGTCCGCCCGGAAGGCCGGCGGCGCGGTAACGGGCGTGACTGCCGGGACGAAGCTGGAGGAGACCGAGGCCAAGGCTATCCTCGTCGTGGAAGACTCGATCACGTCCCGCATGCTGTTGAAAGGCATCCTGGAGTCGGCCGGCTACCAAGTGAAAACCGCGGTGGACGGGGCCGAGGCGTTCACGATGCTGCGCTCGGAACACTTCGATGTAGTCGTCTCCGACGTGCAAATGCCGCGCATGAACGGGTTTGATCTGACGGCGAAGATTCGTGCCGATAAGAAACTGGCGGAATTGCCGGTGGTGCTGGTGACCGCACTGGAAGCGCGGGAGGATCGCGAGCGCGGCATCGACGCCGGCGCCAATGCCTATCTCGTCAAGAGCAGCTTCGATCAGAGCAACCTGATCGAGGCCGTCCGCCGGCTGATTTAGCATGGAACGCGAAATCAACGTGCTGGTGGTGGATGACTCGCAGGTGGCGCGCATGCTCCTCGTCCACCTGCTCGAGTCGGATCCGCAAATCCGCGTCATCGGCGCCGTAGCCGACGGCCGGGCTGCGCTCGATTTCGTCACGGAGAACAAGCCCGACGTGGTGCTCATGGACATTCACATGCCGCGCATGGACGGCTTCGAAGCGACGCGCCGAATCATGGAGACGCAACCGGTGCCGATCATCATTTGCAGCGCGACCGCGAACCCCAGGGAGGTCGCCACCACGTTCCGTTTAATGGAGGCCGGGGCGGTTGCCTGCATCGAGAAACCGGTCGGTCGCGACCATGCCGATTTTGAAGCGATGGTCACGAACCTCCTGCAAACAGTGAAATTGATGTCCGAGGTCAAGGTTGTGCGCCGGTGGCCTCGAATGCGCTCGACGCCTCCGCCCGGGCCCGTGGCACGGCCTGTGGAATTGCAAGACGCCCGTGCGGAGGTCAAATTCATCGGCATCGGCGCGTCCACCGGCGGCCCGCCGCTCCTGCAGACCATCCTGGCGGGTCTGCCGAAGGATTTTTCGGTACCGATCCTCATCGTGCAGCACATCGCGCACGGTTTTCTGCCCGGCCTCGCCGAATGGCTGAACCAGACCACCGGGTTCAAGATTCAGATCGCTTCTTACGGGGCATTGCTGCTGCCCGGCCACGTGTATCTGGCGCCCGACGACTTCCACATGGGCATCGGCGCCAGTGGCCGCATTCTCCTGACCAAAGAGGAGCCGGAGGACGGCCTGAGGCCTGCCGTGTCGTTTTTGTTTCGCTCGCTGGCCGAAGTCTGCGGCCCGAATGCGCTGGGCGTGTTGCTCAGCGGCATGGGCAAGGACGGCGCAGTAGAACTGAAGCTAATGAAGGACAAAGGCGCCATCACGATCGCGCAGGACAAGGAAAGCTCGGTCGTCCACGGCATGCCGGGCGAAGCGATCAGGCTCGATGCGGCGATGCTCATTCTCCCACCGGAGAAAATCGCCCTGCTGCTGACGAACCTGGCCAACAATCGGGGCGGGAAGGAGCATCATCCATGAAATCCGGTAAGAAACGGCGCAACGGCGTCGAAGTGCTCATCGCCGAGGACAGCCCGACCCAGGCGGAAAAGCTGCGCTACCTGCTCGAGGAGCATGGCTGCACGGTGGTGACCGCGCCCGACGGCAAGCAGGCGCTCGCGGCGGCGCGGCGGCGCAAGCCGACGCTGGTCATCAGCGACGTCATGATGCCGGAGCTCGACGGCTACGGTCTGTGCAAGGCGATCAAGTCCGACGAGCGGTTGAAGGACATCCCGGTCATGCTGGTGACCTCGCTCTCGGAGTCGCAGGACGTGATCCGGGGCCTGGAGTGCGGCGCGGACAATTTCATCCGCAAACCGTACGAGGGGCGCTACCTGCTGGCGCGCATCGAGCAGTTGCTGATGAACCTCGAGCTGCGCAAGAACCAGAAGATGCAGATGGGGGTGGAGATCGAACTGGGGGGGCGCAAGCACTTCATCACCGCCGAACGGCAGCAGATCCTGGACCTGTTGATTTCGACCTATGAGCAGGCCGTCCACATCAACACGGAACTCAAGCTGCGGGAACAGGAGCTGACCCATTCCAACACGTCGCTGGCCGCGATGTTCCGCATCGCGGAAGGGCTCAACAAAGCGACGACGCAACGCACGGTATGCGAGAACGCGTTAGAGCGGGCGCTGGATCTTCCCGGGGTGCGCGCCGGATGGATCTCCATCCTGGAGGAGAGCGGCAATTTTGCGATGCTCGCGTCGCGTAATGTGCCGCCGGCGCTCATGCAACCCGGGGCGTTGGAAGGGCCGTGCCTGTGCCGTCGCAAACTGCTTGCGGGGGAACTTGATTCGATGACGAACATTCTTGAATGCGAGCGGTTGCAGCAGGCGCAAGGCGACACGCAGGGTTTGCGGTTTCATGCCAGCGTGCCGATCTGGATCGGCGAACAGGCACTGGGCGTCATGAATCTAGTCGGGAGCGAGCGCGGCCTGTTCAGCGAGGAGGATGCCGGGAATCTTTGTGCTGTCGGGAACCAACTGGGCATCGCGCTGGCGCGGGCGCGACTGAATGAACGCCTAGCCGGACGCACCGCCGAGTTGCAATCGATCAACAGCGAGCTGGAGTCGTTCTCCTACTCGGTGTCGCACGACCTGCGCGCGCCGCTGCGGCACATCGAAGGTTACGTTGCGATGCTGGTCGAGGACGCCGAAGGCAGGCTTTCTGCGGAAGCGCAGCGCTATCTGAAAGTGATCGTCGAGGCGAGCCGGCACATGGGCGAGCTCATCGACGATTTGCTGGCGTTTTCGCGCATGGGGCGGGTCGAGATGCGCGAAACCCGCGTTGAACTGAATGCGCTGGTGCGGGAGGCGATCCACGACCTGGAAATGGCTACGCGTGGCCGCAACATCGTATGGACGATCCCGTCACTGCCCACGGCGACCGGCGATCGCGCAATGCTCAAACAGGCGCTCGCCAACCTGCTGGGCAATGCGGTCAAGTACACGCGTCCGCGCGATCCGGCGCAGATCGAGATGGGCTGTGCCGGGGAAGAGGATGGACAGCTCGTCCTGTTCGTGCGCGATAACGGCGTGGGGTTCGACATGCAGTATGTGGACAAGCTGTTCGGCGTGTTTCAGCGGCTGCACCGGGCAGATGAGTTCGAGGGCACGGGCATCGGCCTCGCCAACGTCCGGCGCATCATCACCCGCCACGGCGGCCGGGTGTGGGCCGAAGGCAAGACGGGCGAAGGCGCCGCGTTCTATTTCACGCTGAAGCCGTTAGCGGCGGAGCAACCAGAATGAACAGGGCGTCCCCGCACTCTCTTCGGGAGGTTGCCCTTTGAGCATCCGTGCCCGGCTGCTGCTCCTGATTCTGTTCGCCACGCTCATCCCTGCGTTGGTGGGCGGGATGCAGTTTCTCGAACGTCGCGACGCCGAGATCGCCGCCGCGCAGCGCGATCTGGCTGCCACGGCTCAACGCGTTGCGCGAGTCCTGCGAGATACGGTCCGGGCGACGGCGCAACTTCATTACGGCTTGTCGCGAGCGCGGGATCTCGATACGCAGGACAAGGCCGCCTGCTCCGCCTTCCTTGCCGATGTGCTGAAAGAGCATCCGCAGTACACCGGGATACTCACGATAACGCCGAAGGGCGACCTGTTTTGCGATTCCCTGCGCACCGGCAGGGCGTTGCACCTCACCGACCGCCGTTATTTCCAGCAGGCGCTCACCTCGGAAAACCCGCTCGCCATCGAGCCGGCGTTCGGCCGCCTGACCGGAATTGCGGTCTTGCAGATCGCCTACGCCGCGCGGGGCGAAACGGGTGAACCGAGATTCGTGCTGCTCGCATCGCTGAACCTGGAGAAGTACATGCAGCTCCGTGCGACGTCCCTGCCGCGGAAAACTGCGGTGATCGCCCTCATGGACGGCAAGGGAACGCTACTCACTTGGCATCCCGATGGAGAGAAACTGCGCGGCACGTCGATCGCGGATTCACCGCTGTTTCGCTTTGCCCGGGAGCCGCACGGCGAAGAGGTGCGGGAAGATATTGAGCTCGGCGGACAATTCCGAATTTGGGCGGCCAGCGCATTACCCGAGTTCCCCGAAGCGGGGCTGCACGTCCTGGTCGGGGTGTCGAAGAAGGATTTGCTCGCGGCAGCGAATCGAAATCTGGGCCAGGCGCTCTCGATTCTCGCCATTGTCTCGCTGCTGGTATTCGCCGGCGCGTGGGCGCTGGTGGAGTTGGGCATTCGCCGCCAGGCAGCGCGCATCATCGCGGCCGTCGCGCGGTTCAGCGGGGGGGATTTCGGCGCGCGCATCGGCAATCCCTATCCGCGCGGGGAAATCGGGGATCTGATGGCGGCGCTGGACCACGCCTTCGAGTTGATGCAGGCGCAGCGGGACGTGATTCAGGGGCTCAATGCAGACCTGGAGCGCAGGGTGGCCGAGCGCACCGCGCAGCTCGAAGCCGCGAACGAAGAGCTGGAGTCGCTCTCCTACTCGGTGTCGCACGACCTGCGCGCGCCGCTGCGGCACGTCCAGGGATACGCCGAGATGCTGGGCGAGGACGCCGAAAGCACGCTTTCGCCCGAATCCAGGCGCTATCTGGAGGTTATTGCCGGCGCGGGGCGGGAGATGGGTGAACTCATCGACGATCTGCTGTCATTCCTGCGCATGAGTCGCGCCGAGATGCACGAAACCCAGGTCGATCTGGGCGCTCTGGTGCAGAACAGCATCCGCGACCTGGAAACGTCCACCCGGGGGCGCAACATCGGATGGACGATCGCACCACTACCCTCGGTAACCGGAGATCGCGCGATGCTCAAACAGGTGTTCGCAAATCTGCTGGGCAATGCGATGAAGTACACGCGCCCCAAAGATCCAGCGGCGATCGAGATCGGCTGCGCCGGCGAGGAAGACGGGCGGCTCGTCCTGTTCGTGCGCGATAACGGGGTGGGGTTCGACATGAAGTATGCGGACAAGCTGTTCGGGGTGTTCCAGCGGCTGCACCGGGCGGACCAATTCGAGGGCACGGGCATCGGACTGGCCAACGTCCGGCGCATCATCGCCCGCCACGGCGGCCGGGTGTGGGCCAAGGCTGTGCCGGATCAAGGCGCCGCGTTTTATTTCACTCTAAAAAGAGTTAAGAGTGAAGAATTAAGAGTGAAGAGTGAAAAACATGAACAAGCAGTCTGAATTGCGAACGAGCTCGAGGGCTTCGGTCATCACCGAGCGCACGGTGGCCTATTCGCTGCGCATTATCCGGCTTTATCGCACCTTGGCGGGTGACAGCGTCGGGCAAATTTTGGGCCGGCAATTGTTGCGATCGGGAACGTCCATCGGCGCGAATGTTCACGAAGCCCAGGGCGGGCAGAGCCGGCCTGATTTCATCGCTAAAGTGTCCATCGCCTACAAAGAAGCGCGCGAGTCCGCTTACTGGCTCCGGCTGATCGGCGAAGCCGAACTGGTCGCTCCCATCGCCCTGAAAGAATTGGTGGACGAAACCGAACAGCTCACCAAGATTCTTTCGTCCATTCTTCTCAGTTCCAAATACGGGAAAAGACAATTAAGAGTGAAGAATGAAGAGTTAAGAGTTAATCTTACTGTGTCAAGAAATAGCGGTTCCCTCCCCCTCGACGGGGGAGGGTTAGGGTGGGGGTGGAGCGTGCAGCAAGCGCAATGTTCTCACCCCCATCCCAACCTTCCCCCGTCAAGGGGGAAGGAGTTGTTCGTGACACAGTACGATTAAGAGTGAAACAAATGAATAGGCAGGCTGAATTGCGAACGGGCTCGAGGGCTGCGGTCATCACCCGCACGATGGCCAATCCCGATATGTTTTCCCCTAATGCTTAACTCTTAATTCTCAACTCTCAACTCTCAACTCTTAACTCTCAACTCTTAACTCCTATGCTTTCCCTCAAACGCATCCTGCTGGTCGAAGACAACCCCAGAGATGCGGAATTAGCGCTCCACGCACTGGCGGCCCACAACCTCGCCAATGAGGTTCTACACCTGCACGACGGCGCCGAAGCGCTGGACTACCTGTATCGGCGGGGCGAGTTCTCCGGCCGGGTCAACGGCAATCCGGCGGTCGTGCTGCTGGACCTGAAGATGCCGAAGGTGGACGGACTAGAGGTGCTGCGCCAGATCAAGAGCGAGCCCACTCTCAGCACGATCCCGGTGGTGGTCATGACGTCCTCGCGCGAGGATCGCGATTTGCAGGCCGCCTACCGGCTGGGCGTGAACGCCTACGTCGTAAAGCCGATGAAGTTCAAGGATTTCATCGACGCGGTGAAGCAGGTCGGCGCCTTCTGGGCGATCCTGAACGAGGCGCCGCCAGGTACCGTATCGAGGGACGACCGGCCTGGGACATAGGGGCGTGAGAGCACTGGCGCAGAGGCCCGGGATGAACCGCTCGATACGAGTGCTGCATCTGGAGGACGATCCGCACGATGCGGAGCTGATTCAGCGGAAATTGAAGGTGGAAGGGTTGTCCTTCGAGATCGTCCGGGTGGACCGAAAGGAAACTTTTGAGTCGGCGCTGGAGCGGGGGGCATTCGACCTGGTCTTGGCCGATTACAGCCTGCCGGACTACGACGGGATATCGGCATTGAGTCGGGTCCGCGAGAAGCAACCATATCTGCCGGTGATCGTCATCTCCGGCACGCTGGGCGAGGAGGAAGCGGTGGAGTGCCTCAAAGCCGGCGCGGCCGACTACGTGCTCAAGAACAACCTCGTCCGTCTTCCGGCAGCGGTCGAGCGGGCGCTGCGCGACGCGCTCAACGTCGCCGAGCGCAAGCGCGCCGAAGCATGGCTGCGTCTCCAGGGCGCGGCGCTCGACGCGGCCGCGAACACCATCGTTATTACCCGCCTCGACGGCACGATCCGCTGGGTGAACCAGGCCTTCAGCATGCTCACCGGATATTCGGCCGAAGAGGCGATCGGCCAGAACCCGCGCATGCTCAAGTCGGGACGCCATGGCGCCGAGTTTTACCGCCGGATGTACGACACCATTCTCGGCGGAGCGGTGTGGCAGGGCGAGATCGTCAACCGCTACAAGGATGGGCGCCTCGCGACGGAGGAAATGACCATCACGCCGGTGCGCGGCGGGGGCGGGAAAATCACGGATTTCATCGCCATCAAGCAGGACGTGAGCGCCCGCAAGGAGGCGGAGAGGCATCGCGCGCGGCTGTCAGCGATTCTGGAAGCCAGCCCGGACTTCGTCGCCACCGCCGATCCGGACGGGAAAGTCCTGTACTACAACAGCGCGGCCCGGCGCCTGCTCGAATTGCCCGATGATTTCGATCCGTCACAGATCAAGATCGGCGAGACGCATCCGCCGTGGGCCGCGGAACTCGTTCTCAAGAGCGGAATTCCGGCCGCCATCCGCGACGGCGTCTGGCGCGGCGAGACAGCGTTCATCACCCCCAGCGGGCGGGAATTCCCGGTAACCCAGGTGATCCTTGCGCACAAGGGGCCGGACGGACGGCTGGAATTCCTGTCCACCATCGCACGCGACATCAGCGAGCTCAAGGACAAGGAGCTGAGAATCAGCCGGCTCAACCGTGTTTACGCCGTGCTGAGCGGGATCAACACCCTGATCGTGCGCGTTCACGATCGGCAGGAATTGATGAACGAAGCGTGCCGTATCGCAGTCGAGCACGGCCATTTCGGATTGGCGTGGATCAGTGAGTTCGATCCCGTGACGCTGGATGTTACGCCAATTGCCTGGGCAGGGATCGATGCGAGTGAACAGATTGCCAGCTCGAAATCTACCGCCCGTGCGGACGTGCCGCGGGGCCAGGGCGTCGTCGGGCGCGCCATAAGGGAGAAAAAACTTGCGGTCTGCAACGACATCGCAGCCGAACCCGATGTTGGAAGTTCCAAGCGAAAAGAAGCCATACGTCGGGGCTATCGTTCTCTGGTCGCATTGCCCCTGCATGTGGAAGGGATCGTCTGGGGAACCCTCACGCTGTACGCAAGGGAGGTGAACTTCTTCGATCAGCAAGAACTCAAGTTGCTGGAGGAGCTGGCAGGGGACATTTCGTTCGCGGTCGAAACGATCGCCAGGCAGCAGAAGCTGGAAAAATTGTCCCGGATTCGCGCGGTGTCCAGCGAGATCAACACGGCGATTGTGCGCATCCGGGACCGGGAAGCGCTCCTGCGCGAAACCTGCCGCATCGCAATCGAGGCCGGGAAGTTCGAGATGGTCTGGATCGGAGCGCTCG
>MEQT01000228.1 GCA_001770325.1 Betaproteobacteria bacterium RIFCSPLOWO2_02_64_14 | reverse complement strand
CCGCGGCGGCGCCAGAGCAGAAGTTCGCCGTCACGGTGGATCGCGTTCGCCTCGAAAAAGGCGAACTGGATTTCGCCGACCTGAGCCTGGTGCTGCCGTTTTCAACCCGCATCCAGGAACTGAACGGCACGATCACCGGGCTCGCATCCGAGCCAGGCTCGCGCGCCAGTGTCAAGCTCGACGGGCGGGTCGACGACCACGGTCTCGCCCGCATCGACGGCACGATCAATCCGTTCGAGCCGAAGGCGCACACCAATCTCACCGTCGCCTTCCGCAACGTAATGATGACGCCGCTAAGTGCCTACAGCGCGACGTTCGCGGGTCGGCGCATCGCATCGGGGCGGCTCACGCTCGACCTGCAGTACAAGCTCACCAACAGCGAGCTGCAGGGCGAGAACAAGGTGGTGCTCGAGCAGTTCACGCTCGGCGAGCGGGTCGAGAGCCCGAGCGCGATGGATCTTCCGCTCGATCTCGCGATCGCACTGCTCACCGACAGCGACGGCAAGATCGATGTTGCGGTGCCCGTGCGCGGCAATGTCGATCACCCCGAGTTCAGCTACAACCACCTGGTCTGGCAGGCGATACGCAACCTTCTCACGCGCATCGTGACCGCGCCGTTCCGCGCGCTCGCGTCGCTGTTCGGCGGCAGCGGCGAGAAACTCGACGATATCGCTTTCGATGCCGGGAGCGCGCGGCTCCTGCCGCCGGAGCGGGAAAAGCTCGTGCGCCTCGTCGAGACGCTGAAGAAACGCCCGCAACTTCGACTATTGGTGCAGGGCCGCTATCACACCGACCGCGACGGCGCCACGTTGCGTGATGTCGCGGCGCGCCGCGCGCTGGCCGAACGCCTCGGGAGCAAGGTCGCGCCGGGAGAGGATCCGGGGCCCGTGGCGTACGACAATGCGCGCACGCAGCGTGCGCTCGAGGCCATGCTCGCGGAGCGTGGCGGAACGGACGCGGTGCCGCAATTCGTCGCCGGGTTCGAGAAGCAGAAGGGTCGCGAAGCACGGCGCGTCAATCTGGCATTGGCGCTGGTGGGACGGGGCAGTCAGGACCGCGAACTCTACGAGGCCATCTTCCGCCGCGTCGCGGAGTTGCAGCCGCTGCCGCCGAAAGCACTGGAAGAGCTCGCGCTCGCGCGCGGCGCGGTGATCACAAAACAGGTGGCCGGCGCCGCCGGCATCGGCGCCGCGCGTGTGGGGCAGAAGGCGCCGGAAGCCGTGAGCGGTGCGCAGGTGACGAGCAAGCTGTCCCTGGACGTGGCGAAAACCACTCAGTAAGACTCACCATCAGCGTGATCAACAAGTCCGGCGCGGGCCCCGCCGCGCCTGGTCTCGCAGAACCGTGACGCTGACCGCCGGGCGCGCGAACCCGGTGTGATAAGCTCCGTCACTTTCAGCCGCGCTGGAAACGCATCGACAGCATGCCACAGTCCCGCGATATCGGGCTCGCCGTCATCGGCTCGGGCCGCATCGGAACGTTGCGCGCGCGGCTCGCGTCGAAGCACCCGGCGGTGCGTTTTCTCGCCGTGGCGGATAAGTCCTCCGAGAACGCGCGCAAGCTCGCCGGGAAAGTCGGCGCGGATTTTCACACCGGCGACAACCTGGCGGCGATCTCGCGCCCCGAAGTGAACGCGGTGATCGTCTCCACCAGTGAGGACCAGCACACCGAGCCGGTGCTGCAGGCACTCGACCGGGGCTGCGCGGTGCTGGTGGAAAAGCCGCTGGCGGTGCGCGTCGAGGATGCCGCGCGGATCCTGAAGCGGGTCAGCCGGAACGGCGCAGATGTGCGCATCGGCTACAGCCGCCGCTACAAGCACCGCTACCTGCGCGTCAAGGAGCAACTCGCGCAGAACCGCATCGGCACCATCGTCGGCGGGCTCGCGCGGCTCTTCAACCTGCGCACCCAGGCCTACGCCATCATGGACCGCGACCGCCACGCAACCCCGGTGGTGGACGCGCTCACCTATTACGTCGATCTCATGGGCTGGTTCCTCGACGGCAACCGCGTCGTTGAAGTCGAGGCGCGGGGACAGCGCGGCGCGTTGCGCGCGGCAGGTTACGACGCCGACGACATCGTGTGGGCGATCCTCACGCACGAGGACGGCGCCGTGGTCAACATCGGCGTGAGTTACGCGCTGCCGGCCGAGTATCCGTCAGTGGGGCACAGCGCGCGCGTCGAGCTGCTGGGCGCTGAGGGCGTGATCCTGATCGACGACGAGCATACCGATCAGATCATGTACACCGAGAGCGGGTTTCCGCACGTCTATCTGCCGGATAGCGAAGTCAACATGCTGTTCCTCGGCAGTTCGACGCCAGGGGACTGGGCGCTGGGCGATTTCTGGGGTCCGCTCGCGAGCGAGACCCGCGCCTGGCTCGACCACATCGCCACCGGCCAGCCGTGCGCGCTGACGACGCCCGCGCAGGCATACTCCAACCTCGCGGTCACGCTCGCCATCGAGCAGGCGGCACGCGAGCGGCGCACGGTCAAAATCGACCCTCCGCCTGTCCAATGAATCAAGAAAAGCAATTTGCCGCCGATGCACGCCGATAAACGCCGATAAGAACGAAGGATAAAGGCAGAAGGAAATAGTATGAAAGGACCGCGTTGATGCGTTTGACCTGGATCTTATCTGCGTTCATCTGCGTTCATCGGCGGTTCCAGAATTAAGTCAGGCACACGTATGAACACGAACAAGCGCCACGACTTGGGGATTGCGATCGTCGGCTCGGGCAAGATCGGGGAACTCCGTGCGCAGATGGCCGCGAACCATCCCGCGGTGAACTTCATCGCCTGCGCCGATGCCGACCCCGGCCGCGCCAAAGCGGTTGCGGACAAGACCGATGCCCAGTTTCATTCGGCCAACAACCTCGATGTCATCGCGCACCCGGACGTCGATGCCGTGATCGTCTCGTCGTCCGAGCACGCGCATATCGAGCCGGTGCTGGAGGCGCTGCGGCTCGGCAAGCCGGTGCTGTGCGAGAAACCGATCGGCCTGAACCTCGCCGACGCGGATACGGTGCTCGACGCCATCGCCAAGTACAACGGCAACGTGCGCTACGGCTACAGCCGGCGCTTCAAGCACCGCTATCTCACGGTGAAGGAGCAGGTCGCGCAGGGCAAGCTCGGTCAGATCACCGGCGGTCACGCCCGCGCCTACAACCTGCGGTCGCAGGCCGCGAAGGCCCAGGAACGCAGCGCGGGCCTCAGTCCGGTGGTCTATTCCCTGACCTACTACATCGACCTCATGTGCTGGTTCACGGAGAACAATCCCGTGGTCGAGGTCGTCGCGCGCGGGCACGGCCTGGGCAAACCCGGTGCAGGCGGCAACGTGCCACATGATCTCACGTGGGCCTTGTTGACTCTCGCCGACGGCGCGGTGATGGACGTCGGCATCTATTACGCGCTGCCGGAGAAGTACCCTTCGCGCGGCCTGAGTTCGCGGCTCGAACTGGTCGGCACCGACGGCGTCATCGTGATCGACGGCGACAATACCGACCAGGTGATGTACAGCGAGAAGGGCGTGCCCCACGTCCACCTGCCGAACCAGGACGCGAAGCTCGTGTTTCTCGGCAGCTCGACGCCCGGCGCCTGGGCGGTGGGCGATTTCTGGGGACCGCTTGCCGACGAGACGCGCGCCTGGCTCGATTTTCTTTCGACGGGACGCCCGTGCGCGCTGGCGACGCCGCAGGATGCGCGCAACAATCTCGAGATCTCGCTCGCGATCGACCGCTCCGCCTATACGCGGCAGACGGTGCGCCTGCCGATCGAGAAATAGTTTTCGGGAAAGTGGGAGTGACATGAACGGCGCTGAAAGCCTGGTCAGGACGTTGATCGATGCCGGCATCGAGACCTGTTTCGCCAACCCCGGCACCTCCGAGATGCACTTTGTCGCGGCGCTCGATCGCGTGGAGGGACTGCGCTGCGTGCTCGGCCTCGCTGAGACCGTCGTCACCGGCAGCGCCGACGGCTATGCGCGCATGGCGGGCAAACCCGCGGTCACCCTCCTCCATTGCGGGCCCGGCCTCGCCAACGGCGTCACGAGCCTGCACAACGCGCGGCGGGCGAACGCGCAGATCGTCAACATCGTCGGCGACCAGGCCACCTATCACCGGCCGTGGGACGCGCCGCTCACCGCCGACACCGAAGGTCTCGCGCGCGCGGTATCGCATTGGGTGCGCACCAGCATGACGGCGCGCGACGTTGCAGGGGACGCCGCGATGGCGGTGCAGGCGGCGCGCACGCCGCCCGGCTGCATCGCGACGCTGATCCTTCCTGCGGACACGGCGTGGAACGACGGCGCGGTGCCAGCCCCGCCGTTGAAACCGGCCACGCCTTCACCGGTCGCGCCCGACCTCGTGCGATCGATCGCCGCGACGCTGCGCAAGCGTCCGCGCGCGCTCATCATGCTCGCGGGCGCCGCGCTCTCGGAACCCGGACTGCGCGCGGCGCAGCGCATCGCCGATGCCACCGGCGCGCGGCTCCTCACGCCGGTGCAGATCTCGCGCATGGCGCGCGGCCGCGGCCGCCCCGCCGTCGACCGCCTGCCGTACCCCGTCGATCGCGCGCTGGAAGTTCTAAAGGGAGTCGAACACCTGGTGCTGTGCGGGACGAAGCCTCCGGTCGGATTCTTCGCCTATCCCGGCAAGCCGAGCACGTTGTGGCCCAAGGAGGCGACGCTGCACGTCCTGGCGCGTCCCGAGCAGGATCTCGTCGCGGCGCTCGAAGCGCTCGCCGACGAACTCGGCGCGCCGCGGGAACCCGTGATACGCGACCTGCCGGCCCCCAGCCCGGTAACGGGACGATTTACGCCGGAAGGTTTCGGCACGACGCTCGCCGCCTTGATGCCCGAGAACGCGATCGTCGCGGAAGACGCCGTGACCTCCGGCCGCCAGTTATTTCCGCTCACCTTCGCCGCACCGCCGAATGACTGGCTGCAGATCACCGGCGGCGCCATCGGCTGTGCGTTTCCGCTCGCAACGGGTGCCGCCGTGGCATGTCAGGACCGCAAAGTCATCTGCCTCCAGGCGGACGGCGGTGGCATGTACACGCTGCAATCGCTGTGGACGCAGGCGCGCGAGCGGTTGGATGTCATCAACATTATCTTCGCCAACCGCGCCTACGCGATCCTGCGCGGGGAACTCACTGCCGTCGGCGCCACACCCGGGCGCGCCTCGACCGAGCTGTTCGATATCGGGCGGCCAGATCTAGACTGGATTTCACTCGCACGCGGCATGGGCGTCGAAGGCGCGCGCGCCGATTCGCTCGACGCCTTCGCCGATCTGTTCCGCGCGGCATGCGCGAAGCGCGGACCGTTCCTCATCGAGCTCGCAGTCCCGTAACACGCGCTGCATGGCACCGCGCCCAGGCATCGGGTTGCCGTAAACGCCGGGCGCACCTATCATATGGCTCTTCCGCTTTGCGTCCGGCAAGTGGACGCATGCCGCAGTTCATCCCAACGGAACGAGGAACATGGCGAACAAGTTCAGGGGCGTAATGCAAAGCCCGGTCACACCGCTCAAGGACGACTTCAGTCCGGATCTGGAAACGTTCGAGCGCCTGCTCGATTTTCACGTGCGCTCCGGGTCGCCGGCGATTTCGTGGCCACACCACAAGGGCGAGTCGCTCAATCTCACGATCGCCGAGCGCAAGAAATTCGCGGAGGCCGCGGTCAAAGTGGTGGCGGGCCGCGTGCCGGTCACCATCCACGCGAGCGCGCTCGCGGTCGAGGACACGATGGAACTCGCACGCCACGCGCAGAGTATCGGCGCCGACGGCATCCTCGCGATCACGCCCTACTTCTGGGCGCCGACGCTCGAATCGATTTACGAGTATTTCGTGCGCGTCGCGACCTCGATCGATATCCCGGTCATCTCGTACAACTCCCCGAGCTACCTCGCCGGCGTCGAAATCACGGGCGACCTCATGAAGCGGCTGATCGAGCGGCTGCCCAACTTCGTCGGTGTCAAGGAAGCGAGCTTCAACAGCGAGAAATTCATCGAGCTCTCGCGTGCCGCGCATTCGGTGCGGCCGGATTTCTCCATGCTGACGGGCGTGGAATTCCTGCTGCCCTCGGTGCCGCTGGGCGGTGTCGGATCGTATTCGGCCGCCGGTTCGATCTGCCCCAACCTGTGCAACGAGCTGTTCGAAACCTGCATGGCGGGCAACTGGCCGAAAGCGCGCGAGCTGCAGATCAAGCTGACGCGGATCTGGCATCTGTTCCGCGACCAGTATCCTTCGTCTCTCAAGGGCGGCATGGTGCTGATGGGCCGTCCGGTGGGACCGACGCGCCCGCCGCTGCCCACGGCCTCGAGAGAGCGCCAGGAGTACATACGCGTCCAGCTCGAAGAGATGGGCATCATGCAGACGGAACACCACGGCTGGTGAGGGGCCAGTGATGAGTGATGAATGCAGAGTGATGAGCGCTGGTGGCCGGAAATTCATCGGATCACGGCTCACGGATCACGCAATTCAGGGAACTTAGAAAATATGGCGACATTTGAAGCGGGTTTGGTACACACGCCGATCACGCCGTTCGCGCGCGATCACGGTATCAACTACAGGATGTTCGGCAAGGTGATCGAGTTTCACCTCGCCAACGGCGCGGACGCGCTGGCGCTGCCGATGCACGCGGGCGAGTCGGTGAGTCTCAGCGACGAAGAGCAGCGGAAGCTCCTCGAATTCGCGATCAAGAAGGTCAAGGGCCGCGTGCCGGTGATCGCGCACGCGAGTGATTGCGGCACCGCCATCGCCGCCGACCGGGCGCGGCACGCCGAACAGGCGGGAGCGGCGGCCATCGTGGCCACCACGCCCTATTACTGGACGCCGCCGCCGGGCATGTTGATCGAGCACCTGGCGGCAATCGGTGGCGCGGTGCGTATCCCGTTCTATGTCTATAACTCGCCGGAAGAGATGGCGGGCACCCGCATGACCGCCGACCTTGCGCTGAAGCTCATCGAGCGGCTCGAAAACTTCGCGGGCATCGTCGACCTGAGCCTCGACTGGCAGTTCATGATCGAGCTCGTGGACCGCGCGCGCCACGTGCGGCCGGATTTCCAGTTGCTGGCGGGTGTGGAATATGTGGTCTCGGCCGCCGCGATCGGTGCCACCGGCGTGTTCGCCCCGCTTGCAGGCATCGCGCCCAGACTGGTTCGCAACCTCTTTGACCAGTGCCGCCAGGACAAACTCTTCGAGGCGCGCAAGGCACAGGAAGACGTGGCGGCGCTGCGCCAGTTGGTGAAAAAGGGCGGCCCCGCCGCCGTAAAGAGCGCCATGCGTGCCATGGGCCGCAACGTCGGCGAGGTGCGTCCGCCGCTCCAAGCGCTCGCCGCGCGCGATCGGAAGAGCCTCACGACGGCGCTGGGTGCGTTCGCACC
>MEQT01000227.1 GCA_001770325.1 Betaproteobacteria bacterium RIFCSPLOWO2_02_64_14 | reverse complement strand
GCAGCATCGTGTCCGCCCCGCGCCGCGCGATCAGCGAGAGGCCGAGAGGACACCCGTCCAGCGTCGCGAGCGGCAGCGTCACCTGCGGCAGCCGCGCGAGTCCGGCAATGCACAGCAGGCTCATGGCGCGCGCGCGCAGGTCCTCGGTCGCGGCCGGTGGGGAATTGCACGGCGGCGCGATGCCCGGCAATGTGGGCAACATCAGGACCGCGCCATCGGCGAGCATGCCCTCCATGCGCAGGGTGATTTCCTCGCGCTTCGCTTTCGCGGGTGGAATCTCGGCAGGATCGATCGTCGCCGTCCATTCGATGCGCTGCCGCACCCCCGGGCCAAGCTGCGGTTTCACGCGCGTCACCCATGCACCGTGCTGCGCCCAGACTTCGGCGCCCTGCAGCACGCGGAACACCTGGAACCATTGTGCGAGACCATCCGCGGCCACCGTCACCGGCTGCGATTCGCCCAGGACGGCGCGCACCCGCGTCAGGGCCGGCTCCAGTGCGCGCCTGACATCCTCTCCCGCCAACGAGAACGCATCCTGCGCGAACAGCAACCGCCGCGGCGTCTCTGCCGTTGTTTCCCGGAAAAGAACATGGCCGACGCGTTCCAGCAGCCCAGCATCGCGCGCGAACCAGCCGCAGGTGTCGAACGATGCCGCGAGCGCGCACGCCCCTTCGAGTGAAATTCGCCCATGCGTCGGGCGGATGCCGTAGACGCCGCAGAAGCTCGCGGGCGCGCGCACCGACCCGCCGGTGTCGCTGCCCAATGCAAAATCGCATAAACCTCCTGCGACCGCTGCCGCCGAACCGCTGGAGGAACCCCCTGGAATCCGGCCTGGCGCATTGACGTTGACCGGCGTGCCGTAATGCGCGTTCTCGCCCTGCAAGCTGTAGGTGAGTTCGTCGGTTTGCGTCTTGCCGACTACGTCCGCGCCGGCATCCAGGAGTTGTTGCACCACCGGCGCGGTGCGCGCTGCAGCCTCATGCGTGCGCAGCCAGTCGGGACTGCCGAAGCCGGTCCTGTGCCCGGCGATGTCGTAGATGTCCTTCACGCCGAAGGTGAGACCGGCAAGCGCACCCCGCCCCGAGCCGCGCACGGCGACGTGCGTGTGCCGGCAGAATGCATTCAATGTATCGCGCTCGAGTATGCTGGCCATTCGTTGCTTCCAATTTGCCGCCGTGAGCGGCTCAAACCGCGGGTACGGTGCGCTCTGCCGCCCACCGCCGCAGACCCTGAATCCTATGTGGTCTCCCGTTAAAAACTCCTGGCGAGCTTCGCCAGGAGTTTTTCGTGGATGCCACCGAAGGCGCCGTTGCTCATGATCACCACGTGATCGCCTGGGCGCGCCGCGCCCGCGATCCGCGCCGCCAGCTGGTCGATGTCGCCACAGGTCACCGCCCTGGGGCCGAGCGGCGCGAGCACGGCGGCCGCGTCCCACGCGAGGCCGTTCGTGTAGCAGAACGCCAGGTCGGCCGCGGCGAGGCTTGCGGCGAGCTTATCCTTCATCGCGCCGAGCTTCATCGTATTGGAGCGTGGTTCGAGCACCGCAAGTATGCGCCGGTTGCCGACTTTCCCGCGCAGGCCGGCAAGCGTGGTTTCGATTGCTGTCGGATGGTGGGCAAAATCGTCGTAGACCGTGATCTCGCGCACCACGCCGCGCACTTCCATGCGGCGCTTCACGTTTGCAAACCGCCCGAGCGCTGCGATTGCCGCTGCCGCAGGCACGCCACAATGCCGCGCCGCTGCAATCGCCGCCAGCGCGTTGGCCTGGTTATGGGCGCCGGTGAGACTCCATTTCACGGCGCCCTGCGGCACGCCTTTCAGCAACACTTCAAATCCGTTTGCTTCCTGCGCACCCACCTGCCAGCCGTCAACTGCCAGAAACCGCTCGACCGGCGTCCAGCAGCCACGCGCCAGCACGCGTTCCAGCGCCGCGTCGGCGCCGTTCGCGACGATGAGCCCGTTGCCGGGGACGGTGCGCACGAAATGGTGGAACTGGGTCTCGATCGCGGCGAGGTCGGGAAAGATGTCGGCGTGATCGAATTCGAGATTGTTGAGCACTGCCGTGCGCGGCTGGTAGTGGACGAACTTCGAGCGCTTGTCGAAGAACGCCGTGTCGTACTCGTCGGCCTCGATGACGAAGGGCGAAACGCCAGGCGTTTCGCCCTTAATGTCTCGCTGCGCGAGACCGGGGATACGTATCGGGGTTCTTGCCGTGTCGGAATCAGCGCGAACCCACCCTCCGCCAAGGCGCGCCGAGATACCGAAATTCCTCGGAATTCCCCCTATAAGGAATCCGGGCGCCAGCCCGGATTCCTCCAGTATCCACGCCAACATCGCGCTGGTGGTGGTCTTTCCATGGGTACCCGCGACCGCGAGCACCCACTTTCCCGCGAGCACATTTTCCCGCAACCACTGCGGACCGGAAACGTAAGGAAATCCGCGATCGAGGATTTTCTCCATGAGCGGATTTCCTCGCGTCACGACGTTCCCAACCACGAAAACATCGGGCTGTAGCGCGATCTGATCGGGGTTCCATCCGTCAATCAACTCGATGCCGAGGGCAGCGAGTTGATCGCTCATCGGCGGATAGACGCCGGCATCGCAGCCCGTGACGCGGTGGCCGGCCGCGCGCGCGAGCACCGCCAGGCCACCCATGAACGTGCCGCAGATGCCGAGGATGTGAATGTGCATGAGAGCGCACCGCCTGCCGAGCGCCGGACTTGACCGGGGGTGCCGTCAGGAAGGATGAGTTTTCGTTGTGCGGGTCGGGATTGTAGCGCCTTAACCACGACGCGCGCGTGACACCAGCGTTCCGGTGCGGCGGGGCCGCTACAATAGGCGCACCGAAACGAGGAGCCCCGTGGCCATTCGACCTCTGCACAAGCGCTTGTTCGCGTCGCTTTCCCGGTCGGCCGCCATCAACCTCGCACTCGCGGTGCTTGTCGTCACGGCGCACGCGGTTGCAGGTATCACGGGCGCGCTGGCGGCACAGCAGCCGAGAAACATCATCATCATGCTGGCCGACGGCGCCGCGGCCACCCAGTGGGACTTCGGCAGGTATTCCAGCCTCATCCTGCGTCAGCAGCCGTTCGCGTCGACCGATACCGTGTTCAGGAAGGGCAGCGTCGGACTTCTCAGAACGCATTCGGCCAACGCCATCGTGACTGACTCGGCGGCGGCGGCTTCCGCGATGTCCACCGGAATTCAGGTCGAGAACGGCGCGCTCTCCGTCACACCGAACGGCACGCCGCTCCCGACGCTGATGGAAGTCGCCAAGGCCAATGGCAAGCGCATCGGGCTGGTGACTACGGCGAGAGTCTACGATGCCACTCCCGCGGCATTCAGCCTGCATGCGAAATCGCGCTGGAATTCCGAGGCGCTTGTCGATCAGTATCTTCAACTCGAACCGGACGTCCTGCTCGGCGGCGGCGCTGATTATTTCCTTCCGGCGGGCGCCCGCGGAGGCAAGCGGAAGGACGGGAAAGACGTGATCGCAGCGTTCCGCGCGAAGGGCTACGAGCTGGCGTCAAACACAGCAGAGCTCAAAGCCGCGACGCGATCGAAACTCCTCGGCCTGTTTGCCGCGGAAGACATGCAGTTCGAACTCGATCGCAATCCGGAAGTCGAGCCCACGACTGCCGAGATGGCGGCGGCCGCGCTCAAAGCGCTGTCGCAGAACGGCCCCCACGGTTTCGTGCTCCTGGTCGAAAACGAGAACGTCGATACCGCCGGCCATCACAACGATGCGGCATCGCTCATGCGCGCGTTGTGGGCCTTCGACGATGCCGTCAAAGTCGCGCTCGAGTTCCAGCGCCACAACCCGGACACCCTGGTGATCGTCACCGGCGACCACGAGACCGGGGGGTTTTCCATCACGGATGCCCTGAAGGATCTCACCAAGCTCACGTGGGAGAACCGTTTCAGCCCGACCGCCGAGCACCTGCGCATGATCGGGCGCATCTCGATATCGCTCAGTGCCTTCAGTGAAAGGCTCGGTGCGAAAGCCGCGGGGGAAAGGCTGGATGAGCTGCTGGCGAAACACCTCCCCGGCTTCAGGCTCGATCCCGACCTGCGGGAGCTGATCCTGCGCAGGCGGCCGCTCGACCGCAACTTCGGCGCTCTCACCCAGAACGTCCTGGGCAGAATGATCGCGCGCCAGACCGGCTATTACTGGGGCACATCAGGCCATACGCCGGAGCCCGTCGTCGTCGGCGCCATCGGTCCCGGGGCGGAACTGTTCCGCGGCTACCAGGACAATACCGACTTCGGTAAGCACCTCCATCGCCTGATCCAGGTCAAGTAGTCGATCGACAACCTTGCAGGGCCGATGGGGTCGAGCCTGTCGCGGTCGTGGTGCGCCGAATTCCCGATTGGCGGGTGATGCTGTGCGCGCGCTTGCCTGCGCCGCCATGGTCAATCCGCACCGCGTGCCCGCAGTAGAATAGGGCGTCTGTCGCGAGTCGCACGCTGCAATGCGCCGGACGGCCGTTCCCGCCTCCATACCGTAGAGCAGTCACCCCCCGGCCCATGCAGCCTGACAATCTCGAGCGCCATCTCGCCGCCATTCTGGCCGCGGACATGGTTGGTTTCAGCCGCAGCATGAGCGCTGACGAAGAAGGCACACTCGCCCGGCTGAATCGTCTGCTTACCGAGGTGGTCAATCCTCCCATCGCAGCCCACGGCGGGCGCGTCTTCAAGACCACCGGCGACGGCCTGCTCGCCGAATTTCCGAGCGTGGTCGCTGCCGTGAGGTGCGCCGCGGAGGTTCAGGTCGAAATGGCGTCGCGCAACGCCGGCGAATCTCCCGGGCAACGCATCCTTTTCCGCATCGGCATCAATCTGGGCGATGTCATCCGTCAGGGGGATGACGTATTCGGGGACGGCGTCAATATCGCCGCACGGCTTGAAGGCCTGTGTCGCCCCGGCGGCATCACGCTCTCCGCCAGCGCCCACGAGCAGGTGCGCGACAGAGTCGGGCAGCGCTTTATCGACCGTGGCGAGCATGCGGTCAAGAACATCGCGCGACCGATTCATGTGTACGACGTCGACCTGAGCGAACGGGGCGGCCCCGCGCCCGAAGCAGGCATGCCGCCTGAGGCCGTGCGTGCACGGCGGCGGCGCCAACGCATCCTCGCTTCAGTCATCATCGCCGGCACCTTGGCTGCTGGAGTATTGGCGATAGTCACAGACCTGCCGCAAAAACTCGGTTTGCAGGGGTTGGCGTCACGGGTAGGCGGGCAACAGACCGGCAAGTCGGCGCGGGCCACCATCGCGGTGCTGCCGTTTTCAAATCAGAGCGGCGACGCGCAGCGCGACTACTTCAGCGACGGCATCACGGAAGACGTCATCAACGCCCTGGGGAGGTTTTCCGGCACCCAGGTCACGGCTTATAACGCGGTACGGCCATACAAGGACCGCAACCCCGCCAATGAGGAGATCGTCCGCGAGCTTGGCGTCCGTTATATCGTGCAGGGGAGCGTGCGTCTGTTGGCGGCGAGGCTGCGCGTGTCGGTCCAGTTGAGCGACGCCCGCACGGGAACGCTGCTGTGGTCCGATCGCTATGAGGACGACATCGGGAAGGTTTTCGAAATTCAGGACCGGATCGTCACCAATATCGTCGGTGCGCTGGCCGTCAAGCTCACCCGCCTCGAGCAGAAACGCGCAATCGCGAAGCCGACGGACAGCCTTGAAGCGTACGACTTGGTGTTGCGTGCCCGGGCGCTCCTGAATCGTGTCGAGCGCAGTGCTAACCTCGAAGCGCGGGCGTTGCTGGAAAAAGCGATCCAGCTCGCGCCGCAATATGCCGAGGCCTATGTGGTCCTGTCAACCGCCGAGTATTATCGCGCGGCCTTTGGGTGGGTCGAGGACATGGAGGAGGCCGTGCGCCGCAGCGAGTCTCTTGCCAAACGCGCCCTCGCGCTCGACGATCCTGGCGCCCACGCCCGCGCGTATGCGTCTCTCGCCGCCACCTACGCTCTTTCCCAGAGACTCGACGAAGCTCTGAGAGCGGCCGATCGCGCGCTCGAACTCAACCCGAGCGACTACCTGTCATACGATACCCGCGGCGCCGTACTGCTCTGGCTGGGGAAAATCGAGGAAGCCATTGCGGCGAAGGAAACCGCCCTGCGCTTCAATCCGCGGCCGGAACCCGGTTCCGCAGTGGGCTTCGCGCTTGCATACTACATCGCGGAGCGCCACCGGGAAGCGCTCGCGCTTGCTGATGCGGTCCTGGCGCGCGCGCCCGAAAACGTATTTCTCCACGCCGTGCGCGCGGCATCGCTCGCTCAACTCGGGGAAATGGAGGATGCCCGGCGGGCAGCGGAACGCGTACGCGCGCTCAGTCCATTTTTTCAGGTCGAGGTGTTCGGCTCGCGCTTCATCAACCCCGCGCACCGGACTAAGATCCAGGCGGGCCTGCGCAAAGCCGGCTTGTGACAGCGGAACAGGTTGCGCCGCGCGGCGGTCTCATCCGACATGATCATTTCAACTGCTTCCAGTTCCTGCCTCCCCGCTCAATCGTGCCCGCCGGATCCTTTTGGAGGGTTTCCTTGGCCCGGGTGGAAGCGAATACGTACAACTTGCCGTCCACCACCTTCCAGAGTTTGGGATCGGCCTCGGCTTTCCTTCCCAGGGACATGCCACCGGCGCAGTAGCCACCGTAGCGCGGTGCGTAGCGGTCCGGATCTGCGACAAATGCACTTCGATGCTTGGTGCTCGAAAACAGGTAGCGGGCGCCATCCCAGTCGTAGCTGATATCCGGCGCTCCCCTGACGGGGCGCTTCTCGGTAAAGTAAGCAACCGGATCATGGCCCTTGAGCGCCACGCGGATCGACGCGCCCGCGCTGCTCTGCCCAAAGCTTGCCGGCGCAATCAGCAGAATCAACAGAAATGCGAACGCCACCGCGCCTATCGCACTATACGAGCGTCTCATATCGCGCCTCCGAATGACTCAATCTGAAGCGCGTACTGTATACGAAAAACTCCGCTGCGTAGATATGGACGGATTACGCCGCCGCGTCGACGCTCCGGCCCCGGCAGAAAAACCAGGCGTAGAACAGCAGCGCGCCGATCGAGAGCGTGGCGAGCGCATACGCGGGGTCCAGTTCGCGCGCCGTGAAGATCGATTCGCTGGCGAGCACCGAGCCTTCGTAGTTCGCGACCAGCACGAGCAGCAGGTTGTTCGCGGCGTGCAGGCCGATCGCGAGTTCGAGGCGCCCGTCCCGCAGCACGACCGCGGCGAGCAGCAGGCCGATCACGAAATAACTCGCGCCCATGAGCACCACGCCGTGCTGCTGCACCTCGGGATTCAGGAGATGGGGAAGCGTAAAGATGATCGCGCTCGCGACCGCAACCGCGGCGGGCCGTTTCACGACGAGCGCCATGCCCTGCATCACGTAGCCGCGGAACACGAGCTCCTCGGTTGCCGTCTGCAGCGGAGTGAGCAGCAGGGCGACCGCCGCGAACGGGACGAAGCGCTCCGCCATGAAACTCAGGAGGTAGCGTTCCGGGTAAAGCAGGTGCTCCGCGAGAACGGTGGCGAGCCCGATCACCGCCCACACCAGCGCAGCGCGCGCGATGCGTCCCCAGTCGATGCCGCGCTCGCCCGTGACCAAAGTCATCAGCGGACGGCGGTGTATGAATTTCACCGCCACCGTGAGACCCCCGAGCATCATGATGATGCTGAAGTTGACGGCGATAAACCTTATCAGCAGCCCGTCGCCGCCTTCCATTACGACCAGCGCGTACGGCATCCAGCCAAGAATCAACCACGAAAACAGGATCGCGATGACGCCCAGCACGTAACGCCACCACTCGTTGCGGCCGAGGTGCGCCAGGGCAAGGTAGCGTTCCGCGTGGGTGATCCGTGAGCCGTGAGCCGTGATCGGACAAGATCCGTAAAGCTCTTCTGGCTTGGTCGGATCACGGATCACAGATCACGCTTTCCATCCCTGCTTGTCACGGGCGCACTCACCTGTCGTAGCCCAGGTTCGGCGCGAGCCAGCGTTCGGCTTCCGCGAGCGGCATGCCGGTGCGCCGCACGTAGTCCTCGACCTGGTCGCGGGCGACCTTGCCGACGGCGAAGTAGCGCGACCGCGGGTGCGCGAAATAGAAGCCGCTCACCGACGAGGCGGGATCCATGGCGTAGCTCTCGGTGAGGCGTATCCCGGCCTTCTCGCAGCCCAACATGTCAAATAGCCCCGCTTTCGCGGTGTGGTCGGGACACGCCGGATAGCCTGGCGCGGGTCGTATGCCGCGGTACTTCTCCGCGATCAGCGCATCGTTGTCGAGGTTCTCCTCGCGCGCATAGCCCCAGAACTCGCGGCGCACGCGTTTGTGCAGGAGTTCGGTAAACGCTTCCGCCAGCCGGTCTGCGAGCGCTTTCAGCATGATGGAGGAGTAGTCGTCGTGCTGCCGTTCGAACTCCGCAAGCTTTTTCTCGATCCCGATCCCGGCGGTCACCGCGAATGCCCCGATGTAGTCCGCGACGTCCGCCCCTTTGGGCGCGATGAAGTCCGCCAGGCACAGATTGGGATTCCCGGCCGGTTTCACGTTCTGCTGGCGCAGGTTGTGCCACGTCATCAGCACGCGCTCGCGCGTTTCATCGCTATAGATCTCGATGTCGTCGGACTCGACGCTCGCCGCCGGAAAGAGCCCGAACACGCCGCTCGCCGTAAGCCAGCGGCCCTCGATGATTTTTTTCAGCATTGACCGTCCCTCGGCTAGCACTTTGCGCGCAGCCTCGCCCACCACGGCATCGTCCAGAATCGCGGGGTACGGGCCCGACAGCTCCCAGGTCTGGAAGAACG
>MEQT01000226.1:5267-7913 GCA_001770325.1 Betaproteobacteria bacterium RIFCSPLOWO2_02_64_14 | reverse complement strand
CGCGGGGTATTTGATGGCTGGCCTCGCGCGCCGCTATACTGGGCGCCTTAGCCAGTCACGGAGTAACCAGTCATGTCGCAAGAAGAAGCGCCGCGCCTCAGCCATGTCGGGCTCTATGTCACCGACGTGCCGAAGATGACAGATTTCTACACCAAGGTTCTCGGATTCGTCGTCAGCGACAGGGCGGAGGACGGCCGGGTCACGTTTTTGAGCCGCAACCCCAGCGACCACCACCAGGTCGTGCTGGTGCGTGGCCGCACTACCGATCTCGCCGTGCCGATGGTGCAACAGGTCTCGTTCAACGTCGGCACCCTCGCCAACGTCCAGCGCGCCTTCCGCAAGGTGCGCGAGGCCGGCTGCAAGGTCATCGATCCGCGGTGTCACGGCAATGCCTGGTCGGTCTATTTCAGCGATCCCGAAGGCAACCGCATCGAGATGTTCTGCGATACGCCGTGGTATGTGCCGCAACCGCTCGGCTTCGCGATCGACCTCGACAAATCCGAGGACGAACTCTACCGCGAGACCGAAGCGATCTGCCGTGCCAAGCCAGGCTTCAAGCCGATGGAGGAGTGGCGCGCCGAGATCAGCCGGAAGATCGCGGCGCAGCTCGAAGCGTGAGTCGCGCCGACAGCCCGAATACGCCGATCAATCCCACGCGCCGGCTCCGCACTGGCGCGACCCGAGCAGGAGAGCACGCAATGACCCAAGTCAAAGGCTATCACGCCCACGTCTATTACGATGCCGCCACAAGGCCGATCGCCGAGCGGCTGCGTGACACGATCGTCGCCAAGTTCGCCGTCGAGCCCGGCGCCTTCAGCGATGAGCCGCGCGGCCCGCACCCCATCTCGCAGTTCAACGTGATCTTCGAGACCCCGGAGTTCCAGAACATCGTGCCCTGGCTGATGCTGAACCGCGAGGGCCTGAACGTTCTCGTCCATCCGCTGACCGAAAGCAACTACGACGACCATAGCAAGCTCGCACTGTGGCTCGGCACGCCGGTGCCTTTAAGGCTGGATCGCCTGAGCGGGAAATTGCCCGAGAGCCTGCTGCCGACCGCCCAGCGGGCGTAAGTCTTGACCACGAAGGCACGAGTTCCTACTTGTGCAGGGCAACGGTCTCGTACTCACCCGGCGAGGTAATCTCCAGGAGTTCAAGGTCGTCGGAACAGGCCAACTCGTTGTGAACGATGCCCGGCGGCTGCAGGCAACAGTCCCCGGGCCCGAAGGTATGCTCGCCGTGGCCCTCATAGGTAAACCGGATCCAGCCCTTCAGAATGTAGATCATCTGAAAATCAAGGCGGTGCTGGTGCAACCCCGTGGAGTGCAGCGTGCTGTGGTCCGCCCCTTTCTTGACGCGCAACACGTGCGCCCGAAAACGCCCGCTGGTGGCGTTCTTGATGCCGAGATCGCGGTACTCCAGGAACGGCCTCAGACCGTCCGCGTAACAGGCGTCCTTGGACAAACTGAGTGAGAAATCGAATTTGGATGCGCTCATGGCGAGCCTCCCTTCTGCGGTTTCAATCCCGATCCGCAAGATTATTCGATCACCCGAGCGGCCTGCAGCAGGATTTCCGCTGGAATCGTGATGCCGAGCGTCTTCGCGGTCTTGGCGTTGACCACCAGCTCGAACTTGGTAGGCAGCTCGACTGGAATGTCAGCAGGCTTCGTGCCTTTCAATATCTTGTCGGCCATCTGTGCGGAGCGGCGGACTTGGTCGCTGAGAGGCGAGCTGTAGGACATGAGTGCGCCGTCATCAGCATGTTCGCTGCGGAATCCGACCACCGGCAGCCGCTGGCTGGCCGCGAGTTCAAGAATCCGCTTGCGCCCAATGTAGAAAAGACCGTCGTGAGTGACGAGCAGGGCTTCGACCCGGTTCTTGACGAGCGAGGCGATCGCGGCGTCGAATTCCCCGACTTCTTTCGCCATCGCGGGAATTGCGATCACGCCGAGTGTCGCTGCCGCTTTCTCGATCATTGCGAATTCCTGGCTTGTCCTTGACGGATCGGAACTCGGACGCACCAGCACGCCGACCTGGGCGATCTTCGGCAACGCCCGCTTGAGGAGTTGCAGGCGCTTACCGCCGAGTTCCCGGCCGATGTGCTGCACTCCCGTAACATTGCCGCCGGGGCGCGCCAGGGTTTTCACCAGTCCTCGCTCGACCACGTTGGGTTCGGAGGAAAACATGATCGGGATCGTGCGAGTGCTGGCTAACGCTGCCCGCAATGCCCCAACACCACCCGGCACCACCCAAATGAGATCGGGGGAGCGGCTCACCAGCTCGGCGGCGAGCGCCGGCAGACGCTTCGCGTCGCCTTCCGCAAAAACGCGGTCATAAAGGATATTGCGGCCCTCCACCCAGCCCAATTCACGCATGGCATCGGCGAATCTCTTGCTGTTTCCCACATCGGCGGCGGCGCGTTTGGCCGGGGAGAGCATTCCCACGCGCATAGTTTTTCCGGCGCGTTCTGCCGGCTGCGCACGTGCCAACCCAGCCGAGAGCGCGCCAAGCACAATAACCAGTTTGCGGCGTTTGTTCATTTCCTCTCCGGAGTCAGGCACCCATTATGCTCGCCTACGCCAAAGACAGCAGACTGGCGAGTTTTGGAAGGGGAAGGGTCTCGTTACCGGCGAGCGACTCTTGTAGGGC
>MEQT01000226.1:0-5250 GCA_001770325.1 Betaproteobacteria bacterium RIFCSPLOWO2_02_64_14 | reverse complement strand
GCGAGCGACTCTTGTAGGGCACGTGCACACGGTCGATGCCGGCGCGCTGCTTGAACATCTCGGTCGAAAGATGGTGCTGGCTGCCGTTGCCGCCGGAGGCATAATTAAGCGACGGGCTGTCTTGCGTGCGAAAGCAAGGAACTTTTTAAGATGGCAGATGGACGCGCAAGCAACAAGTCACCGGCGCGGATACCGCCTCCGGTATCATGCGTGCAAGAAGAGCCCCGGCGGTTATCATACCGCCAGAGAAAAAGCCTGATGCGTTTTGCGGAAGATCATGATGTCAAATTTATCTGCTCCTTACGTTTCTGCTCGCGGCGCCGAGATCCCCACGATCGGTTTTGGCACCTCGCAGCTCGGCAACTGCGGCGAAATCGTCGCGAACGCACTCAAAGTTGGCTACCGCCATATCGATACCGCGTGGAAATACGGCTCGGAGAAGGGCGTGGGTGAAGGCATCCGCGCGTCCGGCGTGCCGCGCAAGGATATCTTTCTCGCCACCAAGGTTTCGCACGAGTACCTTCGCGCCGCCGACTTCGCGCGCTCCGTGGATGAAAGCCTGAAAAATCTCCAGGTCGATTACGTCGATCTGCTCCACGTGCACTGGCCGACCATAGACGATATTCCTCTCGCAGAAACGATGGGGGCGCTGGCGAAAGCCAAGCGTGACGGCCTCGCGCGCCACGTCGGCGTGGCGAACTTCAATATCGCGCTGGTGAAGGAAGCGATGCGGCTTTGTCCCGAACCACTGGTTACCCTGCAGGCCGAGTATCACCCGTATCTCGATCAGTCCAAAGTCCTGGCATTCTGCCGCCAGGCCGGCCTGATTTTCACCGCTTACTGTCCGCTGGGGCGCGGGCGGCTTTTCAAGGACCCCGTCATCAGCGAAATCGCGCTCAGTAAGGGCAAGACCATCGCGCAGGTCGCGCTGCGCTGGCAGGTGCAACAGGGAAACATCGCGCCCATCCCGCGCTCTTCCAACCCCGTGCATATGGCCGAAAGCCTGGATGTTTTCAATTTTTCCCTGACGGACGACGAGATGAGGCGCATCCACGCGCTCGCGCGACCCGACGGCCGCATCGCCAATCCAAAAGGGCGCGCGCCGCCGTGGGACTGACGGGCAAGGATGAAGGATGAAGGATGAAGGAAACAGCGACGGGCCTTGAGTAAGCCGCGCCGGCACTGAGCCTTTCCTCGCAAGCAACGGCCGGGGCAGGGAGCGGCAGCTTGATTCATGTCAAGTTACTGCGCGCGGCTGGGTGTTACCGTGCGTTGCCATGGGCGCGGGAAATGCGGCTGCAACGCCGTTCACATACGCATCGCGGCACCACGGCGTCACGACAGTAACGCTCGTCGTTCTCTGCCAGGTTTTCCATGGCCTTACGTTCGGCGGCATCGCGCTGTTCCTGCCGCTGATCCGCGAAGACCTGCAGATGAGCTTCGCGCAGGGCGGGATGCTCTCCGCGGCCGCAACGCTGAGCTACGCCCTCGGGCAGATTCCGTCGGGGTTCCTATCCGACCGCTTCGGACCGAAACGCCTGTTCTTCATCGGGCTGCTGGGCTGGTCCACCATGTCGCTGAGCCTGGGGCTGATCCAGTCGTTTCCGGCAGCCGTCCTCAACCAGTTCATCGGCGGCGCATTCCGGGCGCTGATGTTCGCGCCAGGCTTGTCTCTGCTCACTTCGTGGTTTCCATCGGAGCGGCGGGCGACAGCGATCAGTCTCTACATGGTGGGCGGTTTCTCCGGCACCGTCGTGCTGTCTCTCGCCGGCCCGCTGCTCGCTCAGGCCATGGGCTGGCGCTCCACCTTCATCGCATTCGCGATCCTCGGCATCGCCGGCGCACTGGTGTACCGCGCGTTCGCCCACGAGAAGTCCCTGAGAGGCTCGAGCCCGGCGGCTGGCGTGCGCGATACCCTGCGCTTTTTCAGGCATCGCATTCTTTGGGTCTGCAGTGCCCTGCAATTCGTGCGCTTCAGCGTCGTCACCGCCTTCAACTTCTGGCTGCCGTCGCTGCTGGTCGCGGACCGTGCATTCTCGTTGCCGGCCGCGGGACTCGTGACAGCGATGAGCGCGGTACTCACGGTTTCATCGAACGCGGCAGGCGGCTACGTGTCCGACCGGCTGAGGAATCCGCCGCTGGTGATCGGCGGGTCGCTGGCGGTTCTCGCCTGCACCACCACGCTGCTGGTGGTAGTGGACTCCATCCCGGCGCTGTTGCTGGTCATCGCCGTGAACGCGGTGTTTCTTCAGCTCTACTTTGGCCCGCTGTTCTTCGTTCCGGTGGAGGTGCTGGGCCAACGCACGGCGGGCATTGCGATCGGCTTCAGCAACCTGTTCGCCAACACGGGTGGACTGCTCACCGCCTATACGCTCGGAGTCGTGAAGGACAAGGCGGGCAGCTTCACCTGGGGATTCGTCGGCATCAGCGCGCTGTGCGTGCTCGGGGTGGCACTGAGCTTCCTTCTCGCGCGCATGAGAACGCGCGCGCTTGCCGCCGTCAGACAGTCGCCGCCGGGGTAACCGGCGAGCCCGCAGCGCCGGGCATGCGAAGCGGCGGCGCGGTGAGCAGGAAGCTCGCGCCGATCGATGCCCAGCGTCGACGAGCGTTCGACGGCGAGGTTGTCCGCTGCGATTACTGCACCTTGATGCCCGCGGTCGCCGCCACGTCGCGCCATTTCTTCAAGTCTTCGCGGACCAACTTGCGCATTTCGGCAGGCGTCGTGGAGAACGGCTCGGCCGCGTCGGTGAGCAGCCGTTTTTTCGTTTCAGGATCCTGGAGTACGAGATTTATCTCGTTGCGCAGCTTGTTCAGCGCCGGCCCGGGTACGCCATGCGGGGCCACGATTCCCCACCACACGTACATCTCATAGCCGGGGAAACCGGACTCGATGACAGTCGGAACATCCGGCACCACCGCGCTGCGCTTGGCAGCGCCGACGGCGATCACCTTGAGCCTCCCGCTGCGCACGTGCGGCAGCACCTGCGTGAGGGAACTGAACATCATCGGAATCTGCCCCGCCATCACGTCGGTCATGGCGGGTCCGCCGCCCTTGTATGGAACCATCACCAGGTCGACTTTGGCGACCTTCTTGAACAGTTCTCCGCCGAAATGGTTGAACGTGGCAATGCCTCCCGGTAAGGCGTAGAAGACCGACCCCGGCTTGGCCCGCGCGCGGGCGACGAGTTCCTTGACCGAGTTCACGCCCCACCCCGGGTAGACCACGATCGAGTTCGGCGCCAAGGCGACGGTCGCGACCGGATCGAATGATTTTTCCACATTGTAAGGCAGCTGCCGGACCGCGGCGTTCATCACCCATGAGGTCGATACCATGAGCAGCGTATGGCCATCCGGGGTCGCTTGTGCGGCAAGGTCCGCACCGATGATTCCGCTTGCGCCCCCACGATTGTCGATCACCATCTGCTGGCCGAGCCGGTCCGTGAGTTTGATCCCGATGTAGCGCCCCAGCACGTCATTGCTGCCTCCCGGCGGGAACGGAACGATCAGGCGGATCGGCCTGTCCGGAAAGGCGGCGGCCTGTGCCTGCCCGGACGAGTCCTCCAGGGGGAATGAACCAGCGAACAGGCTGAGTGCGGCGACGAACGACCAATGATGCAATTTCATGCTGAGCTCCTCCTCGTTGTTGCCGCGGGTCAGCGGCGATCTGGCTATCGAACTTTGATGGAAGCGACTATTTTTAGTTCATATTATGGTCGTAATCCTAGCGGGCAGCGCCAAAAAAGCAAGGGCCACGGTGAAACGATAGTAATGCGCTCGCGATGCCGGGCAATCATGTTCCGGAAGTTTATCTGCGGGCGGCATCTACGCCGGCACCGCGATGCCTTCCTGCTCGCAGGTATTGGCGACGTCGCTCACGGTGGCGCGCCGCATGTCGCGCACCCAGCGCAGGTCGTCGTAGTCTGCGCCGCGGTGCATGGTGCAGCGGTTGTCCCACATCACGAGGTCGTGCGTGCGCCAGCGGTGGGTGTAGACGAACTGGCGCTGCGTGACGTGTGCGATCAGCCTGTCGATGAGCGCGCGGCCTTCCGCCTCCGGCATGCCGAGGATGCGCCCGGCATGGGAGGCGAGGTAGAGCGACCTGCGGCCGTTCTGCGGGATGGTGCGCACGACGGCCTGCGGCACGGGTGGCAGCCGTATGGCTTCGTCCGCACTGAATTCGGTGAAACCGCTGCGCTTGCGGGAGGTGGCGATGCAGTGCTCGGCGACGAGCCCTTCGAGTTTCTGCTTCATCTCCGGCGGCAGGGCGTCGTAGGCCGCGCGCTGGTCGGCGAATTCGGTATGGCCCCCGACCGGCGCGATGATGGTCGCGTAGAGCAGCGAGCACAGCCCCGGGCGGTACCTGAAGGAACTGTCGGTGTGCCAGAGCCTGTTGCCCGCCTTGTACATGCGTTGCCTGCTGTCTTCGGCCCAGATCCGTCCCGTCGCATCGAGATTTGAGATATCAGCGAACGAGTGGTCGAGCCGCGGCGCGGTGCGCTCATGGTCCAGTACGCGCTCGGCCTCGATCGGCCCGAACGCCGCCGCGAAGTCGAGGTGCTGCTGCGGCGTGAGATGCTGGTCGGGGAAGATCAGCACTGCGTATTTCCAGAACGCCGCCTTGATCGCCGCGAGACTGGAGTCCGCGGGCCGGGACAGGTCGACATCGCCAATCTCGGCCACGAAGTCCGGATTGAATGGACAAATGGTAATGCTCATCGTTTGCCTCCTTCCACCTTCATCCTTCATCTTATGGCGTCTGCGTTCCGCAGCGCCGCGATCTGTCCCGCATCGTAGCCGATTACCGGCGCGCGGAAAATACCGGTGAGAGCGGGAGGGCGTGAGAGCGGAAGAGGGGGTGATTGTTGAGTTTCCGATTTCCCGACCTCCCGACTTTCCGATCTCCCGCTCGTACGGACTCACCCGGTCCTTCGTCAATTGAGAGACAATTGACAGGTGCTCCGGCACATTTCGCAACCACCAGGGACGCATGATGCGATTCGGGCTCTTCGGAGGAGCACAGGTTACCGGCGGCGATTCGGGTAGCGGCAAGGGACAGGGGTTCCGTGACTACATCGAGTTCAACGTCGAGGCCGAGAGCCTCGGCTATCACAGCAGTTTTCTCGTCGAGCATCACTTCACGGGGTGGGGGCAGGTTTCCGCAACGCTCCATCTGCTCACCTGGCTCGCTGCGCACACTCGAACGCTGCGGGTCGGAACGGCCGTGATCGTGCTGCCGTGGCACAATCCGGT
>MEQT01000225.1:4562-6625 GCA_001770325.1 Betaproteobacteria bacterium RIFCSPLOWO2_02_64_14 | reverse complement strand
GCTCGCGCACCCGGCATCGGTGACCCGCGATCTCGTGCACTCGCTCGACGTGCTCGCGGCGCTCGGCGACATCAAGCTGACGGCGGCCTTCGGTCCGCAGCATGGGCTGCGTGGCGACAAGCAGGACAACATGGTCGAATCGCCGGACTTCGCCGATCCGGTGCACGGCATCCCGGTTTTCAGCCTCTATGGGGAAGTGCGCCGTCCCACCAGCGCGATGATGGCGAGCTTCGATGTTCTGCTCGTCGATCTGCAGGACGTGGGCTGCCGCGTCTATACCTTCATCACGACGCTGCGCTACGTGCTCGAGGCGGCCGCACAACACGGCAAGGAAGTCTGGATACTCGATCGTCCCAATCCCGCGGGCCGCCCGATCGAGGGACTGAAGCTGCGCGCCGGCTGGGAAAGTTTCGTCGGCGCGGGGGCGCTGCCGATGCGCCACGGCCTTACGCTGGGCGAGCTTGCGCGGTGGTTCGTGCGCACGCTTCGCCTCGACCTGAAATGCGAAGTGGTGACGATGGAGGGCTGGCAGCCGGTGAGTGCCCCCGGATACGGGTGGCCGCTCGGCGAGCGCTCGTGGGTGAATCCCAGCCCCAACGCCGCCAGTCCGTCGATGGCGCGCTGCTATGCGGGGACCGTCATGTTCGAGGGCACGACGCTCTCCGAAGGGCGGGGCACGACGCGGCCGCTCGAGCTATTCGGTGCACCGGACCTCGATCCGCGCGCGCTCATCGCGGCGATGGCATCGCTCGCGCCGCAATGGATGCGCGGCTGCCGGCTGCGGGCATGCTCGTTCGAGCCCACGTTCCAGAAGCACGCCGGGAAGCTCTGTGCGGGCGTCCAGATTCACGTCGACGATCCGGCATATGACCACGACGCGTTTCGTCCCTGGCGGCTCGTCGCACTCGCGTTAAAGGCGCTGCGGAAGCTCAAGCCGGATTACGAGCTGTGGCGCGACTTCCCGTACGAGTACGAACGCGATCGGCTTGCCATCGATCTCATCAACGGCAGCCCGCTGCTGCGCGAGTGGGTGGACGATTCCGCCGCCACGCCGGCCGATCTCGATGCGCTCGCCCGACCCGAGGAAAAAGCGTGGCGCAAAGCGCGCGCGGGGGTGCTGCTCTACCGTTAACGGTCACCCCCGCCGTATTGCCCAGCGGCTCGTGTCCCCGATCAGTTTGCCTGGATGCCGGCGTCGCGAATCACCTTGGTCCAGCGCGCGAGCTCGGTGCGGATCAGGTCGCCCAGCTCCTGCGGCGTGCTGCTCGCGGGCTCCATGCCGATCGCTTCGAGGTGCTTGCGGAATTCCGCATTCTCGATGGCCCTTTTCATCTCGGCGTTGACCTTGTTGACGATGGCTGCGGGAGTGCCAGCCGGGCCGAGGAGACCATACCAGGACGTATTGTTGAAGCCGGGCAGCGTCTCGGCGACCGCCGGCACGTCCGGCATCGAGCGCGCCCGTGTCGGGTGCCCGATGCCGATGGCGCGGACTCTGCCCGTCGCGAGGTGCGGCTGCCATTGGGGGATGCTGCCGAAGATCGCCTGGATGCGGCCGGCGACGAGATCCACCGTCGCGGGTCCGCCGCCCTTGTAGGGCACATGCGTGAACTTGGCGCCGGTCATGGCGGTGAGCAGTTCCATGCCGAGGTGGTTGGGCGTTCCGGTGCCCGGGGAGCCGAAGTTGAGTTTGCCCGGCTGCGCCTTCGCGAGCGCGATCAACTCCTTGACGCTTTTCGCCGGCACCGACGGATGCACCACGATGAGGAAAGGCACGTAGACGCCCAGCCCGACCGGCGCGAAATCCTTGACCGGGTCGTACGGAATCTTGGTGCCGAAAGCGGGGCCGGTCACGAGCCCCCCCGAAGTGCCCAGCAGCAGCGTGTAGCCGTCGGGCGTTGCCCTGGCCCCGAGGGCGTGCCCGATCGTCGCGCCCGCACCGGGCCGGTTGTCGATCACTACAGACACACCGAACTTGTCGGACAGCCAGGCCCCAAACGCGCGCCCCGTCGGATCCGTGGAACCGCCGGGCGGATACGGAACGATGAGGCGGATCGGCCTGGTCG
>MEQT01000225.1:0-4518 GCA_001770325.1 Betaproteobacteria bacterium RIFCSPLOWO2_02_64_14 | reverse complement strand
GGCGTGGGCCGCCGCCGAGGCGCCGAACAGGGCCAGTGCTGCGACGGAAGCCATCCGCCGTTTCGAATATGCAAACATGGTGACTCCTCAGGCAGGAGAAACGTTCATCTCGTGTTACAGGCGGATGAGGCCGACGTTGCCCGTGATTTGCACGCGGGTGCCGAACGGCTTCGACAGGCGCTGATAACGATCGAGGATTTCACGCGCGACGTCCCCATCGGCGAGCACCGGACGGCCTTGCTGCCAGCGCGGCTTGCCGTAGCCCGCGTCCACCGGAAATATCCGGATCTCCTTCAACTTGCCCGCCTCGAACCGCACGCGGTGCATCCCGCTCTGCCAGTTGCGCGGCGTCACGCTCTGTCCGCGGGTGGGACGGCCCACGCCCGGACCTTCATAGCCGGCACGCTTGTCGTAGAAATCGGCCGGCGTGGCGCCCCAGCTCAAGCCCGCGTTTTCGTACTGATCCTGGGGCTCGAGCAGCACGGTATCGTTTTGCAGGATGAAGTCGCCGATGCCGTAGAAGATGGGCCGGCCCTTGTAAATCTCGATGCCGCGGTCCTGGTGCGGGCCGGTGCCCGCGATCACGTCCGCGCCCGCGTCGATCATGGCGTGGTACATGATCCGGGCGTGCTCGGGCGGCTCGTCTCCCGGGACGTCCTGATTGTGCATGGCGACGATCACCCACTGCGCCATGCGCCGCGCGTCGCGGATGCGCTCGAGCGTGCCCTCCAGGTCGGGCGGGTGCGGATAGGAATGTTTTTCGTTCTTCTTGCCCAGCCTGAACCTGGTGTAGTGGTGGAGACCATCGGTCAATCCGCTCACATGGATCTCGGTTTTCGTGTCCGCTGGTATGTGAGCCGAACCGTGTGGCTTGTACGCTGGACTGCCTTGCGTCAAACCCAGCGACTCGCCGAGCTGTTTGATGGACGCGAAAGTTTTCGGGTCCACCGTGTACTCGGTGTAGTGCCGCAGGAGATTGGCTCCCGGGCGCCCCTGCATGTCCCGCCGCTGGTCCCCGGCGCGACCCCATGAAAACAAGGTCGTCGTCCCGGAGAGCAGCGCAACGCGGCCCTTGGGCGTCTCGAGGTAAGCGGGCGCGCGTGCCTCGGCGAGGTTGCGGCCGGTGCCGGCGTGGACCACGCCGTACTGGTTCAGGTTCTCGATGTTCTTGAGGACGCCGCCCTCGCCGAAGTCGATGGAATGGTTGTGCGCCTGGGACATCATCCGGAACCCCATCCACTTCAGGTCTTCGATGTACCTGGGGTCGCAGCGCATGTACGTGCCTACGCGCTTGTCGGTGGGCGGATGCTCGTAATTGTGAAACAGCATCTCGGCATGAACGTATGCGGTGTCCGCGCCGCGGATGAGCTCCACCAGCCTCAGGAAATTCGTCTCCGTGTGCATCTTGAGGCCCTGGCTGATCAAGGCCTCGCCGGCGATGGCGAGATCGATGTCGTTGCGCTCGGACGCATACAGGGTGCGGTCGTAGTTGTACTTGGACTGGGTCTTCGTTTTCATGCGAGCTCCTCATTGAGCGCCGCCAGCGCCGCCTTTGGGTAGAGCGGGATGATAACCCGGCGCACGTTGTCATTACCGCCATTCGACTTGCGGGCGGGACGCAAAAGAGAAGAGTGTAACTTTTCCGTGCGTCGCGCGCACCATGAGCGCGGAATTTTCCTTTACTATCAGCGGAAGTGCCACCACTCTTCATAGGAGCCGCGTTGCCATGGACACCAGCGAACGTACGAAGGTCAAGACGACAACGGGTGCGCGCGCGCTGATCGACGCTTTGCTCCGGGAAGGCGTGGACCACGTCTTCGGCATCCCGGGCACGCAGAACCTCGCGGTGATCGACGCGTTGCGCGACACGCCGCAGATCCGCTTCATCCTGACGCGCCACGAGCAGGGCGCCGCGTTCATGGCGTATGGCTTCGCGCGCGCGTCGAAGCGTCCGGCGGTGGTGACGGCGACGGAAGGACCGGGAGTCACCAATCTCGTCACGGCGATTGCCGCCGCGTACCGCGGGTTCGTGCCGGTGATCAGTGTGTGCGGGGTGCAGGAGAGCTCGATGCGCGAGCGCGATGCGACCCAGGACATGGACCAGGTGCCGTTCATGCGCCCGATCACCAAATGGGCCTACAGCATTCCCAATGTGCGGAAAGTGCAGGAGTCGGTGCGCAAGGCCTTTCGCGTGGCGCTCACGGAACCGCAGGGGCCGGCGCACATCGAGGCCTCCAGCGAGATCCTGCTGGAGCACACCGCGGTCGAGCCGATCGAGCCGGCTGCCTATCGGAACACGGTGCCGCCCTCATGCGACAGCGCGCAGCTCGATCAGGCGTTCGCGCTGCTCACACGCGCCGAGCGCCCGGTTTTCGTCGTGGGGCGAGGGGTGTTGAACGAAGCGGCGACCGGCGCGATGGCGGCGCTCGCCGAGCGCACCGGCATCCCGGTCGCGGCATTGCAGTACTCGCCCGACGCCTTCCCTTCGACCCACGCGCTTGCCCTCGGGCCGCTGGGCCGCAACGGCTTCGGCAGCGCGAACCGCACCGTGCCCAAGGCCGACGTCATCGTCGCCATCGGCGCGCATTTCGACGTGTTCTCGACCATGTACAAGTACGGGATCTTCAGCGAGCAGGCGAAGATCATTCACCATAGTGCGGCGCCGGGCCAGATCGGCATCGTATTCCCGGTGGCGCTCGGCGTGACGGGCTCGACCGCGAGCTTCATCGCGGGGCTTGCCGAGCGCACCGCGAGAGCCGGCCAACGATGGAATTGGGTCGACGTGGCGAAAGCGCGCGCCGACTGGGAGGTGGAACTGCAGGCGGACGTGCGTCCCGGCGCGGAGCCGATCCAGTCGCAGTTCGTCGCCCACATGATCCGCAAGGTGCTGCCCCGCGACGGGATCGTGGTCGTGGACGCGGGCAACGGCGGCAAGCACGTGCGCAGCTATTTCAAGAGCTACGAGCCGGGCACCTTCATGTGCATCGACGACTGGGCGTCGGTCGGCGGGGCGCTTCCGATCGCGCTCGGCGCGAAGTTGGCCCGGCCCGGCCGGCCGGTGCTGTGCGCCGGGGGCGACATGGGCGTGATGTGCAATTTCGGCGAGCTCGAGACCGCCGTGCGCGAGAACATTCCGGTGGTGTGCGTCGTGTTCAACGACCAGGGGCTGGGCAACGAGCGCGCGTTTCAGCAGGAGCATTACGGCGGGCGCATCTACGCGACGGACTACCAGAACCCCGACTTCGGCGCGCTCGCGCGCGTGTTCGGCGCGCACGGCGAACAGGTGCGAAAACCAGGCGAGCTCGGAGGCGCGCTCGAACGCGCGTTCGCTAGCGGCAAGCCGGCGGTGATCGACGTCCTGATCGATCAGAAGACGCTGGCGCCGGTGGTCTACAAAGGATGAAGGCGAAAGGCGGGACGACGCATTCTCTTGGGCGCTACATGTACCTGCCCCCCGCGCAGATCATGCGGTCGCCCGTGATGAATGAGGACTCGTCGGAGGCGAGGAACAGCGCCGCGTTCGCCACTTCCTGCGGCGTGCCTTTCCGGTCTTGCTCGCGACGACGTGCGCGCGCTTGGGCTGCGCGGTGAGCGACGCTCACCAGCACTTTCACGTTGCCGAAACGCTCGAGCGCGAATGGCATCCTCCCGTAGAGAAATGGCAAGTACCGAAAGTCGGCGCAATCGGGGACTGAGCCCTCCTGCGCCGGCTCCCGCCGTTACTGCCTCTGCGCGACGACGCGTCCCTGGGCGTTCACAAATACGCGGTAGCGCATCTTGTTGCTGCACGTTGCGAGGTAGTCGTTCTCACCCAGCCGTTTTGCGCTGACGACCTGTCCGCACGGCAGGCCGAGAAGCGCGATCGTCGACGTGAGATCCTTGGCAAGCGTGTCCGCGGCAGGCGACGTCCCGGCAAAGAACGCCGTCAGCGCAACGATCGGGGCCCATCGCTTCACTCGTTGGTTCATGGTGTCACTCCTGCTCCTCAAAGAGCCTTGAACTTCGCGGGATCCGCAAGAATTCCCCACATCGCTTCGCGCGAATCCGCGACGGCACGGGCGAGCGACGGGTCGCCGTCCTGCAGCAGCGCGAGCACCTTGAGGATCAGCAGATCGTATGGTTGCCGCAGTTCGGCCAGGGTGGTCTTGGCGCGCCCCCCGTAGTACGCGCGGAAGCGGTTAAGCAGATCATCGACCTGGTTCTTGAGCGTGAGCTTGGTGAACACGCCGATTGCGCTCGTCTCCTTGAGCCGCTTCTCCAGCGCTGCCAGATCCAGCGCCGGCGGCTTCACGGGTGCGGGAGCAGCGCTTTCAATCCTTGTGACTTTCGCCGCAGGTGGAGGAGCCGCGGGAGCTCTGGCCGCAGTCTTGACGGGCGGCGAGACGATCTTGGGAGCCGGCGCATCCGTCCGCGCGGCAGGTGCTTCCGTCTTGGGCGTGGCCTCGGTGGCCTTGTGTGTCGGTGCCTCGGTCGCGGGTACCGGCGCTTCCGTCCGCGCGGCAGGTGCTTCGGTTGCGG
>MEQT01000224.1:2271-5533 GCA_001770325.1 Betaproteobacteria bacterium RIFCSPLOWO2_02_64_14 | reverse complement strand
ACAAGTGCCGACGAGGGCGGACAAGAGCAAAGGCGTGAGCCGTGAGCCGTGAGCCGACAAGGGCAAAGGCGTGAGCCGTGAATCGACAACTTCCAAAACGACCTTGTCGGATCACGGATCACGATTCACGGATCACGCATTTAGGCTATGACAAAGACCGTTGACATCTACACCGACGGCGCCTGCAAGGGCAATCCCGGGGTCGGCGGGTGGGGGGCATTGCTGCGCTACGACGGCAGGACGCGCGAACTCTACGGCGGAGAGCCGCATACCACGAACAACCGCATGGAGTTGATGGGCGTGATCCGCGCGCTGGAAGCGCTGAAGCGGCCTAGCCGGCTGCGCGTGCATACCGATTCGAAGTACGTGCAGCAGGGCATCAGCACCTGGATACACGACTGGAAAAAGCGCGGCTGGCGCACCGCGGACCGGAAACCGGTCAAGAACGAGGATCTGTGGCGGCGGCTGGACGAACTCGCCGGCCAGCACGACGTGGAGTGGATATGGGTCAAGGGCCACGCCGGGCACGACGGCAACGAGCGCGCCGACGCGCTGGCCAACTTGGGAGTCAAAGGCGTGACTGGTGACCAGTGACTGGTGACCGGAAAAGCGTGAGCCGTGATCCGTGAGCCGACGAGTGCAAGGGCGTGAGCCGTGATCCGACAAGGGCAAAATCGTGGTGAGCCGTGATCCGAAGAAATGAGCCGGGTATGGAACGTGTATCACGCGCCACGCAGCACAACCATCGAAAACTGCTCGCGTGGCAGGAGGCGATGAATCTCGTTGAATCGGTGTATCAGATTGCGGCCCGTTTCCCGAAGGACGAATTGTTTGGTTTGACGGCTCAACTCCGGCGAAGCGCGGTGTCGGTCCCGTCGAATATCGCTGAAGGCGCCGGGCGCAATTCGTCCAAAGAGCTTGTCCAGTTTCTCGGGATTGCCAGCGGGTCGTTAGCCGAGCTCGACACCCAGCTTGAAATCGCAAGCCGGCTTGGTTATGTTGAAGTCGATGCCGGCGTGTTTCAGCAGGCTTCCCGGGTCGGGCAACTCCTGGTTGCACTACGCAGGTCTCTGAAGAATCGGATTTCGTAGGTGGCTCACGGATCACGATTCACGGTTTGAGTCGGTTCACGGATCACGATTCACGGATCACGCATTTCCACAAATGAGACAAATCATCCTCGACACTGAAACCACCGGCCTCGACCCGGCGCTCGGGCACCGCGTGCTGGAGATCGCCGGCGTGGAACTCGTCAACCGGCGGCTTACCGGGAACAACTTCCATCGCTACGTCAATCCCGAGCGCGACAGCGAGGAGGGCGCTCTGCAGATCCACGGGCTCACCAGCGAGTTCCTGAGCGACAAGCCGAAGTTCAGCGACGTCGTCGGCGAGTTCCTGGACTACGTGAGCGGGGCGGAGCTGGTGATACACAACGCGGCGTTCGACATCGGTTTTCTCAACCATGAACTCGCGCTGCAGGATCGCAAGCCGATCTCCGAGTACTGCCCGAGCGTCGTGGACACGCTGCGCCTTGCCCGCGACATGTATCCCGGCAAGCGCAACAGCCTCGACGCATTGTGCGAGCGCTACCAGGTCGACAACTCGGCGCGCACCATGCACGATGCGCTGCTCGACGCAAAGCTCCTGGCGGAGGTCTATCTCGCGATGACGCGGGGCCAGGAGAGCCTCGCGATGGAGATCGCCACCGAGTCCGTGGGCGCCGGCCCGATCGTGGACAGCGCGGGCGTTGCGGTCGAACTCACGGTGCTGTGCGCGAGCGACGAGGAACTCGCCGCGCACGCGCGCGTGCTCGCCGACATCGACAAGGCGAGCAACGGCGCGTGCCTGTGGCCCCGTCCCGATGCGTGACCCGTGACCGGTGACCCGTGACCGGTGAGCACGTAGGTTGGCGGTGAGCGACGCGAACCCCAACGCGTGCCGTGCCACGACGATCGTTGGGATGCACTGCGTTTATCCCAACCTACGAACTCGTGGGATCACGAACCACGAACCACGAACCACGAGCCACGAGCCACGAGCCACGAACCACGATCCACGAGCCACGAATCACGCAGCGTGTAGGTTGGTGGTGAGCAACGCGAACCCCAACAGTCACGCCGTTTGCTTCCGCGCCGCCGCCATCAACGCCAGCAGTTGGTCGAACGATTGCGCGAAGAGCCTGACGCCTTCCGCCTGCAGTTCCTCGCCGACCTGGCGCATGTCGATGCCCGTCCCGCGCAGAAACTCGAACTGTCCGCGCGCTTCATCGATACCGTGTTCGAGCGTCGCCGCTGCGCGCCCATGGTCGCGGAACGCAGCGAGTGTCGCGTCGGGCAGGGTGTTGATCGTCTCCGGCCCGATCAGCGGCTCGACATAAAGCACGTCGCTGTAGGCCGGATTCTTGGCGCCGGTGCTCGCCCACAGCAGGTATTGCGGCCGCGCGCCGCGCGCGCGAAGCTCGGTGAACCGCGCGCCCGTGAAAATGCGCCGGTAGTCCTGGTAGGCGAGCTTGGCGAGCGCAACGCCCGACCGGCCCCGGCGTGCCAGCGCTTCGCCGCCCGCGGCCTCCAGTTTCCTGTCGACCAGCGTGTCGACCCGGCTCAGGAAAATGCTTGCCACCGACTTGACCCGTCCGACGTCACCGCCGCTTGCCGCGAGGCCGGAAAGTCCGCGGATGTAGGCATCCGCCACGCTCGCGACGTGTTCGAGCGAGAACATCAGCGTCACGTTGACCGAACAACCTTCAGCGATCAGGCCGGCGATCGCCGTGACGCCGGCGGGCGTCGCGGGAACCTTGATGAGGAGATTGTCACGCTTGACCGCAGCGCGCAGCCGCCGTGCCGCGGCCACGGTGCCCGGGGCGTCGTGCGCGAGCGCCGGTGATACTTCCAGGCTGACGTATCCGTCCTCCCCCCGGCTCGCTTCGAACACCGGGCGCAGGAGGTCGCAGGCGGCCTGGATGTCGGGGATCGCCAGTGCTTCGTAGCGCTGTTCGGGCGTGAGGCCGCCGTCGTTCAGCACACGGACAAGATCGTCGCGGTAGTACGGGCTCTCGCTGATCGCCTTGTAGAAGATGGTGGGATTGGAAGTGACGCCCGCCAGGCCATCCTCGTCGATCAACCGCTTCAGCGCGCCTTCCCCGAGCAGCGTCCGCGAGAGATTATCCAGCCAGATGCGCTGGCCGAGCGTCTTCAGTTCGAGCAGAGAATTCATGGACATCATCCGGTCATAGTTACCGAGCGCGAAGGTTGGCGGTGAGCGA
>MEQT01000224.1:1101-2253 GCA_001770325.1 Betaproteobacteria bacterium RIFCSPLOWO2_02_64_14 | reverse complement strand
GGACACACTTTAATCGTTGGGATGCGCTGCGCTTATCCCAACCTACGAAACTACGAAACTGGTGGGCGATGGCTACCCTGTGATTCATGATCCACGGTGCGTAGGTTGGCGGTGAGCGAAGCGAACCCCAACAATCACGGCCCTTCGACCGATCCCCCCGCCGCGAGGCGCCGGGTGATGGTGTCGATCAACCGCCGCGAAATGCTGATCGACGGCGGCAGCGTCGGGAGCGCCGCGGCGTCGAACCAGCGCGCCTCCTCGATCTCCACCCCGTCGGGCGTGATCTCGCGGCCCGCGTGCTCCGCGGTGAATGCGACCATCAACGAATGAGGAAACGGCCACGACTGGCTGCCGAAATAGCGGATGTTGCGGATTTCGACCCCGACCTCCTCCCGGGTCTCGCGCGCCACGGTGTCCTCCAGCATTTCGCCCGGTTCCACGAAACCGGCGAGCGCGGAATAGCGGCCCGGCGGGAAGCTCGGCTTGCGCGCGAGCAGCACTTCGCGGCCGCGCGTCACCAGGATCATGACGGCCGGCGAGATGGGGGGGTAGGTGACCCGCTCGCATCCCGGGCATACCCGCGAGCGTTCGCCCTCGCGCTGCACGGTCGGCGTCCCGCAACGGCTGCAATATTGATGATTGCGGTCCCAGTCGATGATCTGGAACGCCCGGCCGGAGAGCGCCGCGAGCGTGCCCTCGACCTGCGCGAACATGTCGCGCAGCCCCACCAGTCCCCATCCCGCGGGCGCCGGCGCCGTCTCATGTAGTTCCACCGTATAGCAGTGGCGCCCGCCGTAGGTGCCGAGATATTGCGTGCGCAGCGGATTCAAGCCGTGATCCGCAAGATCGCGGCAGCAGGGCACCATGGGCCCGTTTTCTCCCCGGCATACCAGCATCTGCGAGCGCTGAAACGCGAACCACAACGCAGGTTCGCTGCGCGCGCCGGGCGGAACGACAAGCGGAACGTATTCGACGGACATTTAGCCATATGATACTGCGAACGCCAACGTTCTGACTGGTCACCGTTCACCGTTCACCGTTCACCGGTCACCGGTCACTGGTCACCGTTCACCGGTCACCGGTCACTGGTCACCGTTCACCGGTCACGCCGCATGTAGGTTGGCGGTGAGCGGCGCGAACCCCAACACCCGC
>MEQT01000224.1:0-1076 GCA_001770325.1 Betaproteobacteria bacterium RIFCSPLOWO2_02_64_14 | reverse complement strand
ACGGATCACGCCTCACGCTTTTGTCGGATCACGGTTCACGGATCACGCCCTTGCACTTGCCGGCTCACGGCTCACGGTTCACGCATTTCCCTCCCTTGGTGCTAAAATCCTGTCGCTCCAAGGCACCAGGTTTTCCGCCCCGTCTCCTGAATCCATAGAAGTGCTGCCTATGCGTGGACGATTCCTATCCTTGCTCGTTGCCGGACTCCTGACCTTGGCCGGTCACGCCGGAGCCCAGAACTACGGCCGGAGCGGTGCCGGGGGCGCGATGATTCTCGCCCAGGGCACGGCGGTGCAATGCGACCCGAGCCAGGGCGCCTTGTGCCCGCCGGGCAGCGTAGCGCCGATCATCACCAACGTCCCCTCAGGCGTCCCGACCCTGCGACAGGCACCCCAGGCGCCGCAGACGCCGCAGATCATTCCCGTTCCCGTGGCGCCGCGCGCCACTCCCCCTCTGCAGCGCAACAAGTTCCAGGACTTCGTCGCGGTCTCTCTCGGGCGCGACCTCCCCATGTTCGGCTACGACCTTTTCGCCGACGTGCCCTCGACTTTCGCGCCCGTGGACCGCGTGCCGGTCACGCCCGATTACGTCGTCGGCCCGGGCGACGAACTGCTGATCCGCGCCTGGGGCCAGATCGACATCGACTACCGCGCGGTGGTGGACCGCAACGGCGCCATCAACATCCCGCGCGTGGGCAACATCAACGTGAGCGGCATCCGCTACCAGGAACTCGAAGGCTATCTCAAGAACGCGATCGGCCGCGTCTTCCGCAACTTCGAATTGAACGTGACGCTCGGCCAGTTGCGTTCGGTCCAGGTCTTCGTCGTCGGCCAGGCGCGCCGGCCGGGGAACTACACCGTGAGTTCGCTCAGCACGCTCGTGAATGCGCTCTTCGCCTCGGGTGGCCCCTCGGAGACCGGCTCGATGCGCCGCATCCAGTTAAAGCGCGGCGCGAGCGTCATCACGGAATTCGACCTCTACGATCTGCTCCAGAAGGGCGACAAGACGAAGGACGCGCGGCTTCTGCCCGGCGATGTGATCTACATTCCGCCGATCGGCCCGCTCGCCGCCGTGG
>MEQT01000223.1 GCA_001770325.1 Betaproteobacteria bacterium RIFCSPLOWO2_02_64_14 | reverse complement strand
CGCGTGGTGCTGAAAGGCGTCAAGACCCTCATCAGCCGCGCGGACATCGCGGAGATGTTCGTGGTGTTTACGCGCGTGAACGGCGTGCCGGGCGCGCGCGGCATCGGCTGCGTGCTGGTGCCGGGAGGGATCAAGGGACTCACCGCCAAGGCGAGCTTTCACACCATGGGCGGCGAATACCTGTCAGAGGTGATCTTCGACGAGGTGGAGCTGCCGCTGGAAAACCTGGTGATCCGCGACAACGGCATGAAGCGGCTGCTCTCCGCGTTCAATACGCAGCGCTGCCTCAATCCCGCCATCTGCCTCGGGCTCGCGGAAGGCGCGCTGGAACAGGCCGTGCGCTACATGCGCGAGCGCTCCGCATTCGGCCAGAAAATCGGCGACTTCCAGGGCATGCGCTGGAAGGTTGCCGACATGTATATCGAGATCGAAGCGGCGCGCGGCCTGCTCTACCGCGCGGCCGTGAGCGGCGATCCGTTTCCCGATCCGACGCTCGCGGCGATGGCCAAGATCTACACCAACGAGATGAGCATACGCGTGACGTCCGAAGCGATCCAGGTGCACGGCGGCTATGGTTTCACCGATGAATTTGCGGTCTCGCGCTTCTTCCGCGGCACGCGCTATGGCAGCCTGGGCGGCGGCACGACCGAAACCCTGCGCAACCTCGTCGGGAAAAAACTGGTCGAGGAGCTGGACCTCGCCACCGGCTGTTTCGGCATGGGCACTTTCTAGAAGTGATCCGTGAACCGTGAGCCGTGAACCGACTGTTTATGGGCGAAGGGTGCGCACTGCGCATGGAATGCTGGTGGGCAATGCCCGCCCTGCTGTTGACTGACCACCAATCACGAGTCACGATTCACGCCGTCTACAACGTGGGCCGGCTGCGGAAATAGCGGTGGCGATCGATCGATTTGACCTTGTAGGTTTCGACGCGATTGCGCTTGAGTACCTCGATGGCGATCTCGATGCCCGCTTCGCCGCTCTTCCACAAGCGGGTGTAGAAGTCGGCCTGACCTTTGATCGGCTGGCCGCCGATGCCCACAATGATATCGCCCGCTTTCAGGCCGGCGTCATCCGCCGGGCCTTCGGGTGAGACGCGGGTCACGATCAGATTGCCCTGCACTTCCTGCGAACTCACCCCTATCCACGGCCGCGGTCTGGTGGTGGAGCGCCCGTTCGCCACAAAGTCCCCGAGCACAGGCTTGATCACATCGATCGGAACGAACATGTTCCCGGGAATCTGGCCGCGGCTGCCGATGGCGTCCCCCACCACCAGCGATCCGATCCCGAGCAACCGGCCTTCCCGGTTGAGCAGCGCCGCGCCCTGCCAGTTGACCGTGGCAGGCGCCGTGTAGATCGCCTCATCGAGCAGATATTCCCAGTAACCTACGAACGGCCGCTTGGAAACAATATATGCCGGCGCCACGCCGTCGAAGCCGACGACCAGCACCATATCGCGCTCGGCCGCCTCCGAGGACTGCCCCATTTCCACCGGCTTCACCGGCAGCGGCGTCAGCGCCTTGACCAGCCCCAGCCCGGTCACGCTGTCATAGCCCACGACCGTCGCCGGAAATACCTTGCCGTCGGACGTCGAGAGTTCAACCGTCTCGGCCTCGGTGATGAGATAGCCGATCGTCATCACCAGGCCGCTGGCATCGATCACGACGCCGGTGCCTTCCCGCTGGCTGCCGAGCGTGCGCGCGCTGCGCGCGTTCGCCACCGACTTGCTGCGTAATTTGACCACCGACAGCGAATCGACACTGCGCTCCTGTTGAGCGCGCGCGGCGGGCGGGTTCGCCGGTGCATCCTGCGCTGGCGCCGCGCCCGTCCACGCCGCGCCCAGCATGGCGGCAGCGAGGGTGACGACGAGAACGCCAAAACCTCGCGCCCGCAGGCAGCGAGCGGCGCGCGAGCGTGTCCCCTTTCCAATTCCCATTATCGTGACAGCATCCATTGTCGCCCCTTTTTCATGAAACCGCCGTTCCCTTCCGAATTGCTGATTGTGACAACGCCATCATGTGGACACGCACCGACATTGTATGTCGCTCGACGGCGGCGTGGAAGGACTACCTAGCCTATGAACGGCCAAGGGTCGGCGGTAACAGGGCTGCCTGTCACGCGGAAAGGCCCTTCGTTCGTAACGGGAAATGCCTGGAATCCGCGCTACAATGCCCGCCTCACGGCGCGCCGCGTTCACGCTCGGCAGCGATTGCCCGACACCTCGTTTCCTGCAAGGAGTACATCTTGGATCTAGGACTGAAAGGAAAAGTCGCCGTCGTTACCGGCGCGAGCGACGGCATAGGCAAGGCGACCGCGACGCGCCTCGCGCTGGAAGGCGCGCGCGTCGCCATTTGCGCCCGGCGGCCCGAGCCGCTGGAGAAAGTAGCCGGCGAAATCCGCAATCAGGGGGGGGACGTCTTTACCCATGCCGCCGACATGGGCAAGGCCGCGGACGTGGAGCGCTTCATCAAGGCGGTCGCCGCGCATTATGGCCGCATCGACATCCTGGTCAACAATGCCGGCACCTCGATCCGCGGGCCGTTCGAGAGTGTTGCCGATGACAAATGGCAGCAGGATATCGAACTGAAGCTGTTCGGAGCGATACGCGCGTGCCGCCTGGCCGTGCCCTACATGAAGCAGCAGGGCGGAGGCCGTATCGTCAACATTTCGACTGTCGCGGGCAAGCAGCCGGGTGCGGCCTCGGGACCCACCTCGGTCTCGCGCGCCGCGGGACTCGCGCTGACCAAAGCCCTGTCGAAGGAGTATGCCGCCGACAACATTCTGGTCAACGCCGTGTGCATCGGCAAGATCAAGTCCGGTCAGCACGAGCGCCGCATCGCCCGGGAAAAACTCGTCGCCGCCGAATATTACGCCAAGGTATCCGAAGAAATTCCGATGGGGCGGGTGGGTGAGGCTGCGGAAGTCGCCAACGTCATCACCTTTCTCGTCTCGAATGCCGCAAGTTATGTCACCGGCAGCAGCGTCAATCTGGACGGCGGCATGTCGGGCGTCCTGTGACTTGCCTCACGCCCGCCTGGATGCTGGTGGTGCCGCTGGTCCGACTCGAACGGACGACCTGACGCTTACGAAGCGCCTGCTCTACCAGCTGAGCTACAGCGGCGGATCCGGGTTTCAGTGGGGATTGCAGGCGCGTATCTTACCACCGCACGGACACCACCCGCGCTGCGGCAACGTCCGCTTGCCGCGGGTTACCGCAGACGCGAACGCACGCGCACGATCACGTCGACACCCTCGGTCACCACACCGGCCGGCAGTTGCGGCAGACCTGAAATCGTGACCTCCGAGGCATCGATGTCGGTCAATTCTCCAGTATCGGCGTCGTACAGATGGTAGTGGGGTTCGGTGTTCGGATCGTAGAACACTTTGTTCGGATCGACGATGACCTCGCGGATCAACTGCTTTTCCAGGAACAGGTTGAGCGTGTTGTAGACGGTCGCCTTCGAGGTCTCCGAATGCCGGCCGTTCACCCGCGCCATGATCTGATCGGCCGAGAGATGGGCGCCGTGCCCGAACAGGGCATAGGCGATCTCGATGCGCTGGTGCGTCGGATTGACGTCGTGGCGGCGCAACATCGCAATCAAACTCTCCCGGGTGTGCTGAATGCGGTTCATGGGATGCAAGTGTAATGCAACGGTTGGACTGTGTCTAACTCCTCTTCAGTCAATGGGTTAGCGCGGGCGTGGCACAACACACCACCTGATGTGCGGCACGCGCTGCGTGCAAGCGCTCGGGCTGGTCGCCGGGTGCTAGAATCAAATTGCATTTCAGATGGTGGGAGACGCTTTCCACGGCAAGACTGCCGCTCGTTCCGGCTTTTGGCGCGTTTATCGGCGGGTTTTGCCTGTTGACACGTTCCCCCACTACCATTCCACCGTCAAAAAGGAACCAGGGCATGACCCCGTCAAGCAAAGCGTTGTGGAGTTCACCCGTGCGAGCGGCCGGCTTCACGTTGCTCGAGTTGATGATCGTCGTCGTAATCGTCGCGATATTGGCGGCGGTCGGCATCCCTTCATACCGCGAATACATCATCCGCGGGAACCGCTCAGCCGCCCAGCAGTTCATGCTGTCGATCGCCAGCCGTCAGGAGCAGTTCCGGCTCGATGCAAGGAGCTATGCGGACTCGATCACCGCCAGCACCGGACTCGGTCTGACCGAGCCAGCGGAGCTCGGGACGCGATACACCTTTTCCATGGCCAACGACGCGGCCTTCCCCACCGCTACGACCTACGTCATCACCGCCACTGCAATCGGGCCGCAGGCGAGCGACGGCGATCTGACCCTCGACAACCTGGGCACCAAGGCGCCGGCTGACAAGTGGAAGAAGTAGCGGAGGCTGCCCATGACACTTCTCATCTCCATGTATCCGGCCCGGCGCCCGCCCACGGGGCTGCAGTCATACCGGGCGCGTGGCTTCACCATCATCGAACTGCTGATCACGGTGGCGATACTCGTAATACTCATCGGTCTGGCTGCGCCTTCATTGGGCAACCTCGTGCGGGACCAGCGCGTCAAGACCGCAGTGGGCGACGTCTATGCCGCGTTGGCCTTCGCGCGCAGCGAAGCGATCAAGCGCAACCAGTTCGTCGGAGTCTGCTCCAAGAACGCAGCCGGGACCGGCTGCGAGGGCTCCACCGGCTGGGCGCGCGGCTGGATCGTCTTTCTGGACGCAAACGGTGACGGCATCCCGGAAGTTCTAGATACAAACGGTGACGGCATCCCGGACGACATACTCAAGAGCCAGGACGCGCTGCCGGATGTCGCGGTGTCCGGCACCGGGGGCAACGTGAGCTACCGGGGTGACGGCAGACTGAGGGCGACGGTCGCGCCGTTCGTTGCCAGTGTGTCAGGGAACAACGCGATCACCGCGCGCTGCGTCCGGCTCGATCTCTCCGGGCGCCCCAATGTCAAGGTGGATACCAACCAGGACCCCGGCGATGGATGCAATTGACGCGAACGGGTGGGTAACGGAAATGAACTCGACCCCATTGTCATCGACGCGGCAGGCGGGCTTTACCATGATCGAGGTGCTGGTCTCGGTGCTGTTGTTTTCCACGGGCGTGCTGGGCATGGCGGCCATGCAGCTGAACGCGATGAAGTCCAATCAGACCTCTTCGGTGCGTTCGCATGCGGTATTTCTGGCCTATGAAATGGCGGATCGCATGCGCGCCGGGCGCGGTGATGCCCAGGCGGGTTTCTATGATCTGGCCATAGGCGCTGAGCTGCCTTGCGTGCCGTC
>MEQT01000222.1:27239-27942 GCA_001770325.1 Betaproteobacteria bacterium RIFCSPLOWO2_02_64_14 | reverse complement strand
AATCAGCGGAGACGTAGCCGACGCGGAGCCGGCGCTCCGGGTCTGGAAGATTAATGTGCCGCGCCCGTCGCCAGCGCTCGGGCACCGCAATGCGCTGGGCGAGGCGACGGTGCTCGGACGCGATTTGCGCCGGATCCAGCAATTCGGTCAACTGCAGCAGAAACAGGTACGCAGCCCAGCCTGAAGCAAAATCCGGGTCGAGCGACACCAGCCTTTGACAGTACCCAAACGCTTCTGTACCGCGCCCCTGGGCGGTCAGAACGAGGGTGAGCGTGTGCGTCGCCGCGATACAGTTGGGGTCGATATTCAGCGCCGAACGGGACAACACCTCCGCGCGATCAAGATCTCCAGCGCGCCGCTTGCTTTCCGCGAGGTTGGTGACGATCCCAGCATCGCCGGGCGCGAGCGCCGCTGCATCCTCAAAGTACGAGATGGCTGCGCGTTCGTCACCGCGCTCGATCGCAATCCCTCCAAGCAGGTTCCACGCCTTGGCGTCGTCGGGATTCACCCGCAGGATCCGCTGCGCGATCTCGCTCGCGTCGTCCAAACGTGCGGCACGAAAGCATGCAATCGCCGCGTCGATGTCGCCAGCGTCCGGACTGCGCCGCCTGCCCCATAGCGAAAACAGAATGGATTTCAGCATCAGCCGGCAACCCGTTTCACGCGCGTCTGCCGCGACCTGGGTGTCATGCCTTGTCAAAGA
>MEQT01000222.1:0-27162 GCA_001770325.1 Betaproteobacteria bacterium RIFCSPLOWO2_02_64_14 | reverse complement strand
CCGGCGAGCGCCAGGGCAAACACGCCGCGGTACGGCGCGACGAAGCGCAGCAGGCGCAGATAAAGGCCGGCACTCATGATCGATGCGAACAATAGCAAACATGCAAAACCGCGGCCAGTGGCCGCGGTTTTGCATAAAGGAGGAAATCGGAGAATAGCCGCGCGACACCTCTCAGGAGCGGGGTCCTCAAACGTCTTGTGACCCGGTCACGATAACCAATGCTCATCCGGACGCCCCAAGAGCCACAGCCACCGCCCGACGCTGAACCTCGCGCCTGTGTTTGGCGGTTGATGATGGATTCCTGAATTTCTCAAGGAATCTCTGCGCCACGGGCGCAGAGATTCCTCAGCGCAGCGCGTACTCCAGTGTCAGCGTGAAGTTGCGTTCCGGCAGGGGGTAGGCGTTGTAGCGGTCGGGCACGAACTGGCTGCGCACTGCATAGTTGTGGTAGCGCTCGTTGGTGGCATTGTTGACCGCCGCCGCGAGACGCCACGGGCCGCGCCCATGGATGAGCTTCAAGTCGAGCACCGTATAGGCCGGAATCTTCACGCCCAACGTGTTGCCCTCGTCATTGTCCATGAATTGCTCGCCGACGTAAGCGAGAGCCGCATTCAGGCGCGTGCCGGCAGCGACCGCCCATGAGGCGGCGAGATTGAGCTTGTGCCGGGGCACGAGCGGCACCGTTTTCCCCGCGATCACGACATTGGTCTGCGTGAAGAAGCCGCCGGGCAGTACCCCCTCCCGAAAGCGCGCATCGACGTACGTGTAGGCACCGCGCAGGGTGAGCGCCGGCAACGGCGACCAGGTGCCCTCCAGTTCGAGGCCACGGCGGCGCGAGCGGGGCAAATTGGTGTTGCCGATGCCGGTGGTGAAGGCGTCGAGGTGAATCTCGTCGCGGATGTCGATTTCGAACAGCGCCGCGCGCAGCCAGGTCGCGCCGGCGCGCTGCTCGATGCCGAGCTCGCTGGAACGCGCCGTCTGCGGCCGCAGGAACTGGAACTGGTTGGCGAACGCAGGCGAGGTCTCATAAACCTCGTCGACGTTCGCAAACCTGAAGCTGCGCCCGGCCTTGGCGATGAGCGCAAGTTCAGGCAGGAACTGGTAACGCGCGCCCAGTTCATAGGCGCGCTCCGACTCCCTCTGGCCCGCCGCGAGTGCGCCTGATCCGAACGCGCCGCCGGGCGCCGTCGGGTCAAAGCGATCGGTCGCGTCGATCCGCAGACGTTCGGCGCGCAGCCCCGCGTTGAGCGTCAGCGCGCGGCTCACCCGGGTCGTGTTATGCACGTAGACGGCTGCATTCTCCTGCGACGCGTCGACGGCATTGACGGGTCGCCCGATGTTGGACGGCGAGTTGGAGCGGCGCAGCCCGTAATCCCAGCGGTACCAGTCAAACCCCGCGACCAGCGTGCTCTCGCCGCCGAACGCGCGGTGCGCGATCCGCATGCGCGGCGTAAGCGACCATACGTCGAGATCCACCTCCCGATAGTCGGGAAAACCGCCGAAGTCGAAGTACGAGGTCTGCGTCTTGCTGCGCCAGCCGGCCCCGACGTGGACCTCGCCCCACTGCGCGTCGCGCCGCCAGTCGAGCGTCGCGCGATTGCCCGCACGGGTCGCGTAATCCAGCGGCGTGCCGGTGCCGCGGCGATCGGTTGCAAGCTGGTCGATACCTGCCGAGGGCTGCACGGTGCGCGCGCCGGGCAACCGGATGCCCTGGTTATCGGCGCCTATCTTCAGCGTGAGATCGGTGCGCTCGCCAAGCCAGCGCAGATCCGCCTGGGCGTTGGTCTGGCGATTGCGATTGTTTGCCCGGTAGCCGTCGGACTCATAGTTGTTCGCGCTCACGTTGAATCCCGCGCGCTCCCCGAAGTAGTTGGCGGTGGCCTGCGCCTCGCGGGTGGCATAGGATCCGAGCCGGCCCTGGACGGTGACGCCGTTGCCGACTTTCGCCGGTGAGCGGGTGATGATGTTGATGACGCCGGCCGTGGCGCCATCTCCATAGAGCACTGCGCCGCCCCCGCGCACGATCTCGATGCGCTCGACGGCGTTGAGCGGCACCGCCGACCATTGCACCCCCGAGAGATCGATGTCGGTGACGCGGCGGCCATCGAGCAGGATCAACGTATTCTGCCCGCCCGTGATGCCGAAACCACGCAGATCAATCGTGGTCGCGGCGGCGTTGTTGCCGAAGAAATCGTGGATGGCGATGCCCGCCTGCTCGGCCAGGATGTCGGCCACGGTCTTGGCGCTGCTCTGCCGGATGTCTTCGGCGCTGATCACCGTCATGTTGACGGGCGTATCGACATAACGGTCGCTGAAACGGGTGGCCGTGACCACGACTTCCTCGGCCATGAGTACCGGACGCTCGGCAGCATGAACCATCCCCGCTGCACCCAGGAGGAGCACGGTGTTGCACAACGCACGCATAAAGACCTCGCCTGGCACGCCCGCCGCGTGCCGTCAGATCAACGGAACGAGGAGGTGCAGCGAGAGGGGGCGAGGCGGCGCACTGGGCACCGGTCCTGCCGCTTCCCCGCGGCATCTCCGACGGTGCGCTCGGGCCGGTATACGGGCTTGCGATATGGCGGCGCCGCCTTCCCGGACACATGTGCCCAGTGGCTTGCTGGCGCCTCGACGGCCGGTGAGACCGCTCGCTTACCGTTGCGGGGGCAGCACAGGAGTTGAAACACAGGACTGAGGATCGAGGACTGAGGATCGAGGAACCGGCACGGGCGCGTTATGCGCAATCGCGGCCTGTCCTCTCAATCCTGAATCCTGATTCCTCAATCCTGCCTTTCGCACCTGTTTCCCGTTCAACCTGCGCGTTGGAAACGCGCAGGCACCTCAAGCGCGGTGGCGCGCATCCGCAGCCGGCGGGCGGCAGACGCGACGACCGTTGGAATTTTACATGCAGGCCGCAGATGATGACAACGTTATCTGCGGGTGAGGCAACATCGTGCCGCGACTGGCGCTCCGGCGCTCACCCACGATGCGCTGCGAGCGGCTTTCTGCCGGGTCTTCAAGCTGTTAGCGCCCGGCGAGCCGCCGGCCGCCAACCATGACCGTGTCGCCGCCTGCGGCGCGTGACGCTCGCGCAACAGGGTTTGCGCCGCTCGTGGCAAATCACATTCAATAGCGCCCGTTAACAGTTGACTGAGCGGAATTTTTCCCTCTATAGTGTCGGCGTGGACGCGGAACTCAAATCGCTCGAGCAGAAGGTCGCGCAGTTTATCGAGTTGTGCCAGCGCTTGCGCCACGATAACCACCAGCTGCGGCAACAGCTCGCCACGGCGCTCAACGAGAACCGGCTGCTGGAGGAGAAAATCAGCGGCGCCACGAGCCGCCTGGAGAATCTTCTCAACCAGATTCCTGAAGACGACGCATGAGCGCCGATCCCAAAGGCCTGCAGATCACCATCATGGGACGGCAGTACCGCGTCGCGTGCGCGCCCGACGAGCAGGAAGGCCTGCTGAAGGCCGTCGATTATCTCGACCGGAAAATGCAGGAGGTGCGCGACAACGGCAAGGTGATCGGGCACGAGCGCATCGCCATCATGGCCGCCCTCAACATCGCCCACGAGTTTCTCACCACCAAGGTCGGCGGCGCTTTTGACATCGCGGAGATAAAGCGTAGAATGGCCTCCATGGAAACAGTTCTTGAGCGGGCGCTGTCCGAGCAGAACGAACTGTTCTAGGTTTCCCCTGCGGTGCGCGTTAAGGTCTTATACTCTTTGAACCAATATAGCTGATCTGGTCGCCGACTCAAGCAGCACCGGTGTGCGCGTCCGACATGGAAGCGCCTGAAGGGCTCGGAAGGTGACCACCTTGAACCTTTGGTTCAAGACGCAGGCCTGACGGCACAGGCGGGGGTCTCGACTCAAAATGCGGCACGCGCCGCATTTTTTTTGCCAGTCACGAATCAGGGCGGAATGCGCTACTGGTTGATGAAGTCCGAGCCTTCGGACTACAGCATCGACGACCTTGCCCGGGACAAGACGGCGCCCTGGTACGGCGTGCGCAACTATCAGGCGCGTAATTTCATGCGCGACGACATGCGCGTGGGTGACCGCGCGTTTTTCTACCACTCGAGTTGCGACGAGCCCGGCATCGTCGGCATCGTCGAGGTCGCCGCGCCCGCGCACCCGGATGTCACGCAGTTCGATCGCAAGAGCAAGTACTACGATTCCGCGTCCGCGCGCGACAACCCGCGCTGGGTCAACGTGGACGTGCGCTTCATGGCGAAGACGCGGCTGGTGACGCTCGACGAGCTGCGCCGCCACAAGGCACTCGCGAAGATGCGCGTCCTGCAGCGCGGCAACCGGCTCTCGATCACGCCGGTCGAGCCGGCTGAGTGGAAACACATCATGGGGATGATTCAGGATTGAGGATTCAGGATTGAGGATTCAGGATTCAGGCGTAGGGTGCGCATCGCGCACCGCAAAACCAACGGTGGGCAATGCCCACCCTACGAAATACCGAACCACCAATCCCCAGTCACCGGTCATAAGTCACTGTAGTCAAGAGGAGGACGTCAAGCCGTGGCCCCAGCGAACACCATCGACACGCACGCGCATTTTTTTCCGGAGTCGTACCTCAAACTGATCGCCGATCACGGCAAGCGCTGCGGTGCGAGCGTCATCGCCGATCCGTCCGGCGCGCGCTTCATCCAGGTGGGGCTCGCCCTGCGCACCGGGCCGATCACCACGCCTTTCATCGATTTCAAGGAGCGCCTTGCGGTCATGGACCGGCAGGGCGTGCGGATGCACGCGCTCTCCCTCACCCAGCCGATGGTGTACTGGGCGGACGACGATCTGTCCGTGCAACTTTGCGTCGCTTTCAACGATGCGATAAGCGCCGCCCATCGCGCGCACCCCGAGCGCTTCATCGGCTTCGCCTGCCTGCCGTTCCAGAGCCCGCGGCTCGCGCTCGAGGAACTGGAACGCGCGGCGAAGCTCCCCGGCATCCGCGGCATCTACATGGCGACCGCGGTGCGCGACCGCGAACTCTCGGACCGCAGTTTCTTCCCGGTCTACGAGCGCATCGCCGACCTCGGGCTGCCGATCTTCCTGCACCCGATGATGGTCAACAACGAGCGGCTGAAGCAGTTCTACCTCATCAACACCTGCGGCAATCCCTTCGACACCGCGATCGCCGCCTCGCACCTGATCTTCGGCGGCGTGCTCGACACCTTTCCGACGCTCGAAGTGAGCCTGCCGCACGCCGGCGGCGCGCTTCCGATCCTGCGCGGACGGCTGGACCGCGGATTCGAGATCCGGCCGGAGTGCAAGACCATCGCCCGGCCGCCGAGCACGTACCTGAAGCGCTTTACCTACGACACCATCACCTACAGCGAGGAACAACTGGAGGACCTCGTGAAGCTCGTCGGCGCGGACCGCATCATGGCGGGCAGCGATTACTGCTTCGACATCGCCTACGAGGAGCCGGTCAGGTTCGTGCAGGGCGTCAAGTCGCTCACCGCCGCGCAGAAGCAGCAGATCCTCTGGGACAACGCCGCGCGGCTGCTTAAGCTCCAATGAAAACGCGGAATATCCGCGTGCCGCTGCGCGATGGCGAATTGGGCGCCTATCTCGCGATTCCCGACCGCGCGCCCGCCGGCGCGGTGATCGCCATCATGGAGATCTGGGGAGTAAACGACACCATGCGCCGGCACGCGCATGAGTTCGCGGAGGCGGGCTTCCTGTGCCTCGTTCCGGATCTTTTCTGGCGGCAGGAGCCCGGGGTCGAGCTCTACGACAGCAACCCGGAGAACGTGAAGAAGGCCTTCGACCTCTACTACGACTTCGACTACGACCTGGGTGTGCGCGACATGGAGGATGTCTCGGCTTACCTTCAGCAGTCAGCCGATTGCAACGGCAAGGTGGGCGCGGTGGGCTACTGCCTGGGCGGCAAGCTCTGCTACCTCATGTGCTGCCGCACCGATATCGACTGCGCGGTCGCGTACTACGGCACCTACATCGAGCACCATATCCGCGAGGCGCCGAATCTCCACCGCCCGTTCGTGCTGCACATGGCGATGAAGGATCGCTGGGTGCAGGCGGAGGTGAACGATCTCATCGAACGCCGGCTTTCCCCCAACCCGCTCGTCACCATCCACCAGTATCCCGACGCCGATCACGCCTTCGCGCGCTACGGCGGCAAGCCCTATCGCAAGGCCGATGCCGATCGTGCCCTCGCCCTCACCGTCGATTTCTTCCGGCGGAATCTCCGCTAGGAATTTTCCAGCCCATGGTCTGGAAAATTCCTTAAAGAGGACCGCATACGAGAAATTGCCGCGGGAAGCAGCACCGAAATATGAATACGACTTGCTCGGATCTCATATAGTGCGTCGGAGTGAGTGACTTGATTCAGACTTAATCCATATCCCCAGTCGGTTCTCCATAAGGAATTAGTCGGGGCGAACCTCGGCTAATTCCTTCCTACTTGAGCCCCGCTGCCGCGATGACCTTTGCCCAGCGCGCGAGTTCCGCGCGCATGTGCTGGCCGAACGCATCCGGCGTCGATCCGACTCCGTCTACCGCCAGCCGTGTGAGGCGCTCTTTCGTCTCCGCCGTGCCCAGCGCGCGGATCAACTCGCTGTTAAGCCGCGTGACGATCGCCGGCGGCGTCCCGCGCGGCGCGAGCACTCCATACCATCCCGACATCTCGAAGTCGTAACCGCTTTCCCGCAGCGTGGGCAGATACGGAACCAACGGCGCGCGCTTGGCGCCGCCGGTGGCGAGCGGCCGCAGCCGGTTCGATTTGAGGTAGGGCATGGTCGGCGGCAGGGCGTTGAACATCATGTCCACCTCGCCGGCCATCAACCCCGTCATCGCCGGCGCCGCACCCTTGTACGGGACGTGAACGATCTTGACGCCGGCGATCTGCTGCAGGAGTTCGCTCGCCATGTGAATGCCGGTGCCGTTGCCACCCGAGCCAAAGTTCATCTTGCCGGGCTGCGCTTTGGCGAGCGCCATCAATTCCTTCACCGATTTCGCCGGCACGCTGGGATGCACCAGCAGCACGTAGGCCGCGGCGGCGACTTCCGACACCGGTACGAGGTCCTTCAGCGGGTCGTACGGCGTGGCGGCAACGAGATTGGGGACGATCGCGAGCGGGCCGGAGAATCCCAGCAAAATCGTGTACCCGTCCGGCGGCGCCTTTGACACCAGCTCGGTGCCGATCAGCCCGGCGGCGCCGACGCGGTTCTCGACCACCACCTGCTGGCCCAGCGCCTCGCCCAGCCCCTGCGCGATCACGCGCGATATGAGATCGACCGGCCCGCCGGCGGACGACGGCGCGATCATCCTGATCGGCTTGCTGGGATAGGCCTGCTGGCCATGCGCCGCAGCCGTCGCCATCACCGCCAGCGTCAACGCCGCGAGCGTTCGTCCCCGCAGCCTGCCACAGGTCTTCTTGATCATCATTCCTCCTCGATGGGTTGCGTCCCGGCGTGCATGTTAACGCGCTTCGCCCGGTTTGAGTATCGCGATGTTGGCCGTGCCGGCGCAGATGGCGAGATCCTCCGGTGTATCGAGATCATATTCCAGATCGGCGCGCCGCACGACCGACAGGGTGAGACCCGCACGTTGCGCCGCGGCCTGATGCGCGGCGAAACTCGCTGCGCCAAATTCAAACGCGAAGCCCGTGTCAACGCCGATCAACAAGGCGTTGGTTCCCGTACCGGACTTGTCTGGCGCCAGCACGACATGCCTCTCGCGTGCCGCAGCGTTCGCCAATGCACTCAACGCGTCCGTGCTCACGCGCGGCAGATCGCCCGGCAGGATCAGGACATGCGTCGCGCCTTGCGCCGCAGCCCGCGCGACCCCCAGTCTCACTGCCCGATTCAGGCCAACCGCGCGTGCGCCCTCGCGCACAGTGGTGGCGCCGGCTGCGCGGGCAAGGGCCAGCGCGCGCGCGCACGGACTGACGACGATGCAACGCTGCGGTGCGCCGCACCAGTCGCCAACAACCGCCAACGTACGCATCAGAAGTTCGCGATTCAGCGCCGCCCGCTCCGCCGCATCCAGCACCGGCGCGAGCCGCGACTTGCCGGTGGCAAGGCCGCGCACCGGCACGATCGTCCGGAGCGTTGCAAGGTCGAACCGGGCCACCGCCTATCCTCGCGACGCCGCGAGCATCCGGGCGTGGGCGAGAGCAGCCTCGGCGAGCCGCACGCTCTTGCTGCGACTGGTCATGAGGGTATCCGTAACCAGCACGCGTTTGCCCTCGCGCTCGATCTCAGGCTTGAGCTTCGCATCGCAGCGGTCGATCACCCAGCCATCGACCAGATTTCCGTAATGCCGCACCACGCCCAGCGCGCTCGGCTGCTCGCCGAGTTCGCGCATCAGCTTCGCAGCCGGTCCCTTGACCGCAGCGCCCCCCACGATAGGCGAGACCGCGACCACCGGAAAACCGCGCCGCCTGATCCAAGCCCCGATCTCCGGCACGGCGAGTATCGGCGCGATGCTGAGGTAGGGGTTGGACGGACATAGGACGACCGCACTTACGGCTTCGCCGCGCAGCACGTTTCGCAGTGGAGCGGGTGGTGTTGCGTTGCGGCTGCCGACAAAGCGAAACCCGCGCACCCGCGGCCTGCACCTCAACCGCACGAAATAATCCTGGAACGACAACTCACCGCGGTCGGTTCGCACCCGCGTGCGCACGGGTGTTTCGCTCATGGGAAGGATCGCGTGCCGGACGCCGAGGCGCAATGCCAGCCTGCGGGTCACTTCCGACAGCGGAACGCGGTCGCGCAACGCGAGCGTACGCAAAACGTGCACCGCGAGATCGCGGTCGCCCAGCCTGAACCAGATCTCGCCGCCCAGTTCGCGCAGCGTGTCGATGAAATTCCAGCTCTCGTCGGCGCGGCCCCACCCGGCAATCCGATCGTTGACGCCGGCGAGCGTATACATCACCGTGTCGAGGTCGGGGCAGATGGTGAATCCAAGGTGCTGGAAATCGTCGCCGGTGTTGACGACGATGGCAAGTTGCCGCGGCGGCAGCGCCGCCGCGAGCCCAACTGCAAGGCGCGCACCGCCGACCCCACCAGCAAGCGCGACGATCACCGGAACAGATCCTCTGCGCGCGGGCGCACCAGTTCCAGTGCCGCACCGTCGCGCAACGGATAGGGAAAACCGCGCGCCAGAACGGCGGGAAGTCCTTCGTCCGCCTGCCCCATGATGAGCGAGGCGGCAGCCGCCAGTTCGTCGGCGGCAGCCACCTGGGTCGCGCGCAATGCCCGCCCGCCCCGATCCCCGGTGCCGCGCAGATCGACGAGCGCCGGGATGCCTGCTACGCCGATCGCCACACCGGTGACGCCGTTACGCCAGGCGCGCCCGAAGCTGTCGTTGATCACGACGCCCGCCTCCGCGCCGCACGCCTTGCACACGTCGTCGCGTATCCGGCGCGCCGACGCATCGGGATCCTTTGGCAGCAGCAGTGCGGCTTCTTCCCCTGGCGCGGCAACATTGGATTGATCGATGCCGGCGCTCGCCATGACGAAGCCCAGCCAATGTTCGACGATAATGACTCCGGGCTTCACCCGCAGCACCGCGCGCGACTCGCGCAGGATCAGTTCGACCAGCCGCGGATCCTTCTCGGCGATCTGCGCCAGTTCCTGCGCCCTGCGCGAAGGCGTCACCTCGCCGAGGCGGACCATGCGCCCTTCCGCCTTGGACACGACCTTCTGCGCAACGACCAGCACGTCTCCGGGCTCCAGCGCCTTCCCGGCGCGATCGACCGCCGCAAGTAACAATCCTGCAAGCGCCGCTCCCGGCTCGACCTCGGGAATTCCAGGGAGCGCAATCAGCGTCAGCTTCCGCATGGCGGTTGGAACCATCATTCATCATTCATCATTCATCGTTCCTTCCGCCCCCATCCCTCATCCCTCATCGGGATCCCCGTTATCCGGATTCCCGACGCCGGCACCTTGTAGCGCTTGTTGAGCGCGATCAGCACCGAGGTGAGCGCTTCCGCCGCCACCGAGTTCGCGAGTGCGCCCGCGTGCCACCCACGCAGTCCGGCATCGCGCGCAAGCCCGATCACGACCTCACGCGCCGGCGCGTCGTCGCCACAGACCAGCACGTCGCAGTCGATCGCGTGGTTCGCGTCCTTGAGGTGGATCGCCGATACATTCTGAAACGCCGAAACCACCTTCACGCTGCCGCCGAGCCGCCGTTGCAATACCGCAGCGGCCGACTCCCCGCCTGGTAACTGCACGCGATCGATCCTGGGTGGCACCAGCGGCACCGTGACGTCGATGAGGATTTTTCCGGCGAGGCAGTCCTGCACTTCCAGGGCGGTGGCAAGCTGCGCGGCGTACGGCACTGCCAGCACGACGACGCGCCCGGCATGGGCTGCCTCGCGGTTGGACGTTCCGCGAACGCGCTCCCCCCCGCCAAGCAGCCGGTTGAGTTCCTCCGCTGTCTTCGCTGCCCGCCCAGCCGAACGTGAGCCGATGATGACATCGTGCCCGCTCCGTGCCCAGCGGAACGCGAGTCCGCTGCCTTCGCTGCCGGTGCCGCCGAGCACAGCGATGATCGTACGTTCATTCATTTCCCCCACCCGAACCCTCCCCCGCCCAAGCGGGGGAGGGAGTTGATGCGCCTCCGTTACCCGCGAGCGTTACGGCGGCGTGCGGCTTACGGCAGCTCGCAATATCCACCAGCGGCGCGGCGCAATACGATCTTGCGACGCGCTCCTGCGGCGGAGCGCCATAAAGCGTGGTGCGCTGCTCCGGCTCCCGGCCCAGCGAACGGATGAGATCGTCCATCTGATCGGGCGCAAATTCCTGGCCGTGCTGTGTGCCCGCCGCCCGCGAGATGCTTTCGTTCATCAGGGTGCCGCCCAGATCGTCGGCGCCGGCGTCAAGACACGCGGACGCACCCGTCACGCCCATCTTCACCCACGATACCTGGATGTGAGTCACCAGTGGATGCAGCGCGAGGCGGGACACCGCGTGCATCAGCACCGCTTCGCGAAACGTCGGCCCCTTGCGCGCCAGACCCTTGAGGTACATCGGCGCCGCCATGTGCACGAACGGCAGCGGTATGAACTCGGTGAAGCCGCCGGTGCGCTGCTGCAGATCCCGGATACGCAGCAGGTGCCGCGCCCAGTGGCGCGGTTGATCGACATGACCGAACATGATGGTGGCGGTCGAGCGCAGGCCGAGCCCGTGCGCCGTTTCCATCACTGCGAGCCATTCCCGCGTCGTCACCTTGTCGGGGCAGATGCGCTGTCTCACTTCGTCGTCGAGGATCTCCGCCGCGGTGCCCGGCAGGCTGTTGAGCCCCGCCGCCATCAGCTCGCGCAGAAACGCCTCGATCGTCACGCCCAAGGTTGCTGCGCCGTGCGTCACTTCCAGCGGTGTGAACGCATGCACATGAATCCCCGGGGCGGTTTCCTTCGCGGCGCGCACGATGCCGAGGTAGGTCTTCCCGGTGTACTCGGGATGGATGCCCCCCTGCATGCAGACTTCCGTCGCGCCGCGCGCCCACGCCTCGCGCACGCGCCGTGAAATCTCCGCGAGCGGCAGATCATACGGCTCGCCGCGCAGCGAGCGCGCGTGTCGACCCTTGGAGAACGCGCAGAACGTGCAGTGATAGGCGCAGATGTTGGTGTAGTTGATATTGCGGTTGACAACGTAGCGCACGACATCGCCGGCGATTGCCTCGCGCAGCCGGTTTGCCGCGTCGCACACGGCATGAAACTCGTCGCCACGGCAGTGAAAAAGCCGCACGATTTCGTTTTCGGCGAGCGGATCTCCTGAACGTGCCTTCGCAACGATCTCGATAATCTCCGCGAATGGCGACGCCGCGCGCGCGGATCGCGGCTGTTGCTCGGGACTCACGAGCAATCCCGGTGACCACGGATCGGTGCGCGCATAGCCATCGGCGTCCATGACGCGTGTGATGGCGGTCGCGATGTCCGGCGCATGCCAGCGGGCGGCCTCGAGGCAATAGGCCGGGTAGCTCGGCAGGCGCTCGACCAGCAGCTTGCCGTGCTGCGCGGTGATCGCGCGCAGCGCCGCGATCGCGGGCCAGGGCGCCTCCGGGTTGACGTGGTCCGGCGTCACCGGCGAAATGCCGCCCCAATCGTTGATGCCGGCATCGATCAGATCGCCGCAACGAAGACTGCTCAGGTTCGGCGGTGCCTGAATGTTCATCGACCCGCCGAGGATGAGCCGCGCCACGGCGATCGTCCACAGCAGTTCATCATGACCCGCGTCCGGCACGGCCGCCATTCGCGTGCCGGACTTCGCCCTGAAGTTCTGGATAATGACTTCCTGGATGTGTCCGTAGAGCTCGTGGAGCCGGGCAATCGCAAGCAGTGCTTCGATGCGCTCCCGGCGCGTTTCGCCGATGCCGATCAGGATGCCGGTGGTGAAGGGCACGCCCAGTTCACCGGCGAGGCGCAGCGTTTCGAGTCGCACCGCAGGATGCTTGTCGGGAGAGCCGAAGTGCGGGCCGCCCCGGCCGCACAGGCGCTCGGCGGTGCTCTCCAGCATCAGCCCCTGCGATGCGCTCGCCTCCCGCAGACGGGCAATGTCGTCGCGCGACATGACCCCGGGATTGACGTGGGGCAGCAGCCCGGTCTCGCGCCGCACCCGATCGCAGATGCGCGCAAGGTAGTCGATCGTCGTCGCGCAGCCGAGCGCTTCAAGTTCCGCGCGCGCCAGCGGGTACCTCAGCTCGGGCTTGTCGCCGAGCGTGAACAGCGCCTCGTGGCAGCCGGCTTCCTGCCCCGCACGCGCGATCTCCAGCACTTCCTCGGGCGTGAGATAGGCACGCACGCCGGCCCGTGGTGTGACGGCAAAAGTGCAATAGCCGCACACGTCGCGGCACAACCGCGTCAGTGGAATGAAGACCTTTTTCGAGAACGATACGAATTGCCCGTGCCCGGCATCGCGCAGCCGCGCCGCCTCCGGCATCAGCGCCTCAGCGCCTGACACCAGCCAATGGTCTATTTCACCCGACCCGAAAGTAGCATTCGTCACGCGTCACCCTTCACTCAGCGCTCAGCAACCAGTAGGTCGGCGGTGAGCCACGCGAACCCCAACGTGCAACGTGCATTGCGATGAGTGTTGGGATGCACTGCGTTTATCCCAACCTACGAACTCTACGGCCATAGACCTCCCTTCACCGCTCACCGCTCACCGCTCACCGCTCACTGCAGTTTGACTCCCGTCGCCCGCACCACCTCCGCCCACAATTTGACCTCCCGCTCCAGCCACTGTTGCAGCACGACGGGGGCCATCGTCAGCGTCTCGGCCGCGTTTTCGGCGTAGATCTCCTTCGCTTTCGGGCTTTGCGACGCCCTGTTGAATTCCGCATTGAGGCGCTCGATCACAGTCCGCGGCGTGCCCGCCGGCGCGAGAACGCCGGAGATGACCGCGCCCTCCACGCCTTTGATCGTCTCGGAAATCGCGGGGATATCGGGCAGAAACGGCGAGCGCCGTTCAGCAGCCAGACCCAACGCCACGAGCTTGCCTTTGCGCACATGCTGGATGCTCGCCGGCACCGTCGCCATCACCATGACGATCTCGCCACCCAGCAATGCAATGACCGGTAACGCCCCGCCCTTGTAGCTGACCGCCGTAACCTCGATCCCGGCCCGCAGGCGAAACTTCTCCGCGGTCATGTGGGTGACGGTGCCGATACCCGAGTTGCCAAAGGTGACGCCGGGGTGGCGCTTCGCCAGCGCGATCAGCTCACGCACCGTTTTCACGTTGACCGAGGGATGGGCGACGAGAAGGAGCGGCGAAGAATTCACCGGCGCGACCGCGGCGAAATCCCGCAGCGGGTGGTACGGCAGCCTGGGATAGAGCGAAGACGTGATGGTGTGCGTCGAGAGATCCGTGAACAAGAGCGTGTGACCGTCCGGCGGGGACTTCGCGACGAGTTCCGCCGCTATCGTGGTGCCCGCGCCGGGACGGTTCTCGACGATCACCTGCTGCCCGAGGCTCTTGCTCATCTCCGCTGCCGCCACCCTGGAAAACGTGTCGGTCGCGCCCCCCGGTGGAAATGGCACGATCAGCCGCACCGATTTCGCAGGGAATGCCTGCGCCAATACGCCTGTAGCCGCCAGGGTGCCCAGGATGCCGGCGAGGGTGCTAGCTCGATAGCGCTTCATGGTGATTCCTCCACGTCAGTGTGTCGTTGCGAGGAGCAGGTTCCTGCGACGAAGCAATCTCGCGGCGGGCGCGCTTGCGTTGCGAGCAACATGATTGCCTCGGTTCCCTGGCAATGAAAAACATGTAACAACTCTCACGCGCGGTGCCACGGTCACGAGCCCCGCTCAGCGAACGCCGGCACGACATCGCGTATGAACTGCTCGAGCTGCGGGATCTGGTCGGCGCCGGCGAAGCGCACGCAGAGATCGGTCACCCCGGCCGCTTCGTAGCGCTTGAGCGTATCGATCACGGCCGCCGCCGGCCCCAGACCCATGAGTCCGCGGTAGTTGACCCCGCCGCCGTAGTATTTTTCCAGAAAATCGCGCGTGAGCGCCTCGGCGCGCGCCGGGTCGTCCTCGATTCGCACGGTGGTGTAGACGCACAGTGGAAATCCGGGCAGCGAACGGCCGTGACGGGCCAGTGCTTCGTCGCCGAGTCCGCGCAGCCTGCGGCAATCATCGTCCGTCAGGTAGGTGGTAATGATGCCATCGCCGAGGCGTCCGAATCGATCCAGTTGCGCCGGTATCATCTCGCCGCGGTTGCCGGCCGTCATCAGGATCGGCGGCCCCGTCTCGCTCCAGGGCAGCGGCCCGATCGTGTGATTCGTCAACTTGAAGCCGTTACCTTCGAAAGTGACCGGTTCGCCGCTCCACAACTTGCGCCACACGATGACGTGCTCTTCAAGGTCCTTCACGCGCCGTTTGTGCGCGCGCCCGCAGGCCTCCCATTCGAGCTCGATCGCCGGCAGCTTCCAGCCGACGCCGAGGCCGAGCACGAGGCGCCCCTGGCACAGCTGATCCAGGTTCGCCAGCGCGTGTGCCAGCACGGTCGGCTGGCGCAGCGCAGGCAGCAGGATGGCCGTGCCCAGCCGCGCGCGCGTGGTGAGCGCCGCGCAGTAAGCGAGCGTGGTGAGGGGCTCGAGCCGCGGCTTGGCGACGATGCTGTCGCCCACCCAGATGTCCATCCCGGCCGCATCGCACATGTGCGCAACCTGCCAGCACTCCTCGACCGGCGGACGGCGCGCCGACTGCAGGACCACGCTGCGGTGGGGTAGCAAAACGCCAAGTCGCATCACGCGAGCTTCACGCCAGCGCGTGACAACGCACGCTTAAGTGGACGGTCTCCGCACGCGACCGGCAGACGCAAATCGAGAGCAAGCGCAAGATAAGCAGCATCGTACGCACTCAGATCATAGCGGTTCGCGAGTTGTCGCAACTCGGCCACGTCCAAACGAAGCACGTGAACGACGGGTTCGAGCCGGCTCAAGACACCTGCGGCAGTAGCGGCACCTTGGGCGCTCAGTATGGAGCGCCGCTCCAACGTGATGATCACGTTGGACACCTCTGCGGGAAATACTGCCGGTACGTGGAAAGGCTCGCGCTTTGCGCGTAACCGGATGCGACCCGCATACTCGCTCGCCTGACTCGGCACCACCCACGCGACCGCGACGGAGGCGTCAAGCACGAATGCCACTACAGGCGGCCCTCCGCGATCAAGGCAGCAAGGTTCACCCGTTTCCCGACCTTGAGGGTCTTACGCAACGCTTCGGCCTCGTCGAGCACTTCGGAACGGTCCCATTCGGCCGCTCTTGCAGGTACGATCTTCGCCACTACGCGCCCACGCTTGGTGATCACCGTCGAGCGGCCGTGTTGCGCCTGCTCGACCAGCTCCGAAAAGCGTGCCTTCGCATCGTAGACGCTCAACCGGGTCATGCGGTTTCTCCTGACTAGTCAGACAGTAGGAGTCTACAGCGATGGGACTGCGCGCACAACCATGGCGCGTGATAGCCCTTGCCGCAAAACGCGAGGAGAGTGCGCCGAAGACCCGGCCATTGGCGAGAGCACCAGACTCGTCAGCTGCAAAAGATCCCTTCGGCGAGGGCTTGCCGTCAACCCGCTACGGTCGCCCACGGGACGCGGCGCCATCACCGCCGGCGCAGGCGCAGGATGAGAAACATCAGCACGAGTCCCGCGAGCAGGCCGCCGCCGGCCGCGTAATAGACCATGTGCTCGGCCTCCGCGAGCAGCGGATTGGTGAACACGTTGGACGACAGGTGCAGCGCCACGATTTTCCACTGCCCGTCGATCTTCGCCATGGTCGATGACCAGTTCGAGGCGAGGCGAAACTCGCCGCGCGCGTACGGATAGAACTCGTCGGCGGCCTTGCCATCGGCGATGGCGATGTCGCCGTAGAATCGCGCCGGCTTGCCGAGCGACACTTTGGTCACGTACTTCTTGAGGATGGTGCCCGGGCCGCCCACCATGCGCTGGTAGTAGGCCTTCACCTCCGCCTTGCCGCGCGAGACTTCCGCGTTGAGCCAGGTAACGGTCACGTCCTCCGACATCAGCGCGGTGAAGCGCTCGATGCTCTGCGCGTTAAGCCCCGCCTCGGCCTCCGCCATCAACGCGCGCAGCAGCTTCCGGTCCTCGTCGCGCGAACCCGCGTCGGCCGCGAACGCGCCTGCGGCGCAAGCCGCGGCCACCATCACCACCGCAGCGAGAAATCCGACACGCGATGCCTTCATGAAACCTCCCCGGCGGCTGGTTACTATGAGTGAATTTTCCTAAACCACCCCGTCCGCACGCAGCTTCCCGATTTCCGCCTCGCTCATGCCGAGCGTGTCGCGCAGAATCCCGTCGGTGTGCTGGCCGAGCACCGGAGGGGCCCGGGTATAGTCTATCGGCGTTTCCGAGAACCGCATCGGATTCGCGACCAGGGAAACCTTGCCCGCGGCTGCGTGGTCGAGTTCGATCCTGAGGCCCCGGGCCACCGCCTGCGGCTCCTGGAACACCTGCTCGACGCTGTTGATCGGCCCGTTGGCGACCCCCGCGGCATCCAGCAGTTCCACCCACTCGCGCGTCGCGCGCCGGGCGAAGACATCGGCGAGCAGGCGCGTGATTTCGTCGCGGTGGTTCACGCGCGCCGCATTGGTGGAAAAACGCGCATCGCGCGCGAGGTGCACGCACCCCGCCACCTCGCAGAACTTGTTGAAGAGATTGTCGTTGCCGCAGGCGAGGATGATGTTGCCGTCTTTCGTCGCGAACGTCTGGTACGGCACGATGTTGGGATGGGCGTTGCCGAGCCGCCCCGGTGATTCGCCGGTCGCAAAGTAATTCATCGCCTGGTTGGCGAGAAATGCAGCGCACGAGTCGAACAATGCCACGTCGATCCATTGGCCCTTCCCGGTCGCGGCGCGATGGGCGAGGGCGGCGCACACCGCGATCGAGGCGTACATGCCCGTGGTGAGGTCGATGATCGGCACGCCTACCCGCTGCGGCCCGCCCCCCGGAAAGTCGTCGCGCTCGCCGGTGATGCTCATCAGCCCGCCCATGCCCTGCGCCATGAAATCGTAGCCGGGGCGGTCGCGATTCGGGCCGGTCTGGCCGAACCCCGTCACCGAACAGTAGATCAAGCCCGGGTTCAGCGGCTTGAGATCCTCGTAGCCCAGGCCATAGCGCGCGAGATCCCCGACCTTGTAGTTCTCCAGCAGCACGTCGCTTCCCCGCGCCAGCTCCCGCACGATGCGCTGACCTTCCGGTCTGGTGAGATTGACGGTGATCGACTTCTTGCCGCGGTTGGCGGCGCAGAAGTACGCGGATTCACGCGTGTCCCTCCCCTGCGGGTCCTTCAGAAACGGCGGCGCGTAGCCGCGCGAGTCGTCGCCCTTGCCGGGGCGTTCGACCTTGATCACCTCGGCGCCCAAATCGGCGAGATTCTGCCCGGCCCACGGCCCGGCAAGCACGCGGGAGAGATCGAGCACACGGATATGCGACAAGGGTCCTGGCATGTGGAAACGTTAAGGGTTGAGGGTTAAGCGTTTAGGGTTGAGCGCCGGGGGCTGGGGGTTTGGGATGTCGGGTCGTTCGCAAAGCCCGCGGCACGGCGACAGGTTCTGCGGCGTGCTATTTTAGCCGACCCCGCGCCGATCGAACCGCGGCGTCGGCGTGGAGTCGAAATATGGCGGGGACCCGGATTGCGCTTGCAATGTGTCCGCGCGTCGGTTAATTTTCGATGCACTACCGTAAAGTCGGCATATACAGAGGAGAAACGCATGAAAATCCTTATTGCGACAGGAGCGGCGCTGGCGCTCGCCGCCGCGGGCAGCTACGCGCAGGACTACCCGTCCAGGGCGATCAACATCACCGTGCCGAACCCGCCGGGCGGCATGAACCAGATCCACGCCCAGCCGCTCTCCGCGGTGCTCGAGCGCCTCACGAAACAGCCCGCGCCGGTGGTCAACCGGCCGGGGGGAACCGCGGCGGTGGGCACCGCCTACGTCGCCAATCAGCCCGCTGACGGCTACAACATCCTGGTGACGACGTCGAACCTGCACCTGGCGATCGAGAAGGACAAGCTGTACGGGATCAAATCACCGTTCACGCTCGACCAGATCGCGCCCCTTGCCCTGTTGAGCGCCGACCCGCTGATCATGGTCATCCATCCCTCGATGCCGGTGAAGAACGTCAAGGAACTGGTCGCGCTCGCCAAATCGAAGCCGAACGAGATCGTCTTCTCGTCCTCGGGCCCGTACGGCATCACGCATACCCCCACGGCGATGTTCCTCCATGCCGCCGGCATCACGATGCGCCACCTGCCGACCACCGGCGGCGGCCCCGCGCTGACCCAGGCGCTCGGCGGACATTCGCAGGTGACCGGCGGCGGCCCGGCGACCACTTACCCGCTCGTCAGCTCGGGCAAGCTGCGCGCCATCGCCAGCTGGGGCACCAAACCCCACCCGTCGTTCCCGGATACCCCGACGTTCCAGTCCCTCGGCTACAAAAACGTGGAAGCCTACCTCTGGGTCGGGTTGTTCACGAGGACCGGCATCCCGGAACCGACCCTCAACAAGATGCGCGAGCTGATCGCAAAAGTGGCGGCCGACCCGGGGTTCAAGAAGGCGCTGGAGGCTGTCAAGGTCGTGCCCGACTATCGCGACGCGTCGGAGTTCAGGAAGTTCTTCGACGCCGATCACCAGCGCATGGCGGCCGCGATCAAACGCATCGGCAAGCTGTAAGTGCGAAGGGCGTGACCGGTGCTGCGTGGCTGGTACTGCGTGACTGGTACTGCGTGAGTGATGACTACGTGACTGGAGAAACGTGGTGGTGAAGCGTGCTGGCGACAACCCGCTTTTTCAGTCACGCCCTATCAGTCACGCCCTATCAGTCACTGGTCACGCCGCTCCAGTCTCACTCGAGGCTAGGCGGCGAACCATTTCAGTAACCAGACGGTTATCGCGCCGGCCAGCACGCCCGCGAACAGGTTCCTGCGTGTGAGCCAGAAATACGCACCGAGCGCGGCGGCGCTGCCGGACAGGCGTTCGAAAAACGCCGTCTCGGCGAGCGCCCCGGTCGGTATCAGCAGCATGCGCATGACCAGCCCGGCGATCATGGCAAAGGCAACGCAGGCGATCCAGCGAAACGCTTCGCTGTCGGGGTCGAGGTGGCCGGAAATGGCGACACCGAGCCCGCGCCAGAGATAGGTGGCCGCGCCGCAGACAAGCACCACCAGTGCGAGCTCAAGCATGGTGCTTCGCCGCCCGCAGCACGAGCCAGGCCAGCGTTCCGCCGGCGAGGCCACCGCCGAGGACGCTCCATTCCGGCGAGACAAGATAGGCGAGCGGCCCGGCGAGGGCGCCGCAGGCGAGACCGGCGGCCGCCACCCGGTCGCGCACGCCACCGGTGAGGATGAGCAGGTAATACATCGGCGCCATGAACACGAGCCCGGTCTTGGCCAGTGGTGTAAGGCCCTCCGCGAGCATGTGGCCCACCGTGGTGGCGACTGCGCTGCCGGCGACACAGACCAGCGTAAAGCCCGTGAACCAGGCCAAGCGCTGCTCCCGCGCGAGCGACGGGAAGCGCGCCATGGCCATCGTCCAGCCCACTAGGGACAGCAGCTGCGCCGCAAGGTAGTAGCGCCAGCCGCGCCGGCGGGCGTGCCGCATGAGCGGCATCAGAACCAGGGTCATGGGCAGAAAGCGCGCCGAGGACAGAACCACGCTGAGAAGCAGCGCGACGAACGGTGCGCCGAGGGTGTGCATTTCCACCAGGATGAGCTGGCCCGGCAGCGCCCAGATTGCCACCGTGGAAAGCACGGTGATACCCACGGGGATGCCGTAATCGGCGGCGAGGGCGCCAAAGCCGAGGTAGCCCGCTGCAACCACCGCGACCGGAATCCCCGAAGCTTCGCGGATGCCGGCGATGAACGCCTCGCGGCTCACGTTCTTTTTCGCTTCGATCCGGGCGGGTGACGGACGCTGCGCTCGATCGCCGCGCAGGCCGACGACATGCTTCTACTGCGTGCGCAGGCGCGGGTCGAGCGCGTCGCGCAGCGAATCGCCGAACAGGTTGAAGCCGAACACGGCGAGGCTGATCGCGAGGCCCGGGAAGAACGCCATCCACGGCGCGCTCTCGGCGAACTCCACCGCTGCGCCGCGCAGCATCAGGCCCCAGGCAGCGGTCGGCTCCTGCACGCCGAGGCCCAGGAACGAGAGCGACGATTCGAGCAGGATCGCCTCGCCGAGGAACGCCGTCGCCATGATGAGCAGCGGCGCCATCACATTGGGCAGCATGTGGCGCAGGATGATGCGCCCGTGGCCGAAGCCGGCGGCGCGCGCCGCGTCCACGTAGGGCGTTTCGCGCACCGCGAGCGCGCTGGCGCGCACCACGCGCGCGCACCGCGGCACCATCGGCGTGGCGATCGCGAGGATCACGTTGCCCACGCCGGTGCCGAGGATCGCCACCACCGCGAGCGCGAGGATGATGACGGGAAACGCGAAGAACACGTCCATCACGCGCTGCACGACGAGATCCACCCGGCCGCCGAAGTAGGCGCTTCCGACGCCGATCAGCGCGCCGAACACGGCGCCGATGAGCGACGCGCCGAGGCCTACCATCAGCGCGGTGCGCGATCCGTAAACGATGCGCGAGAGCACGTCACGGCCGAAGGCGTCGGTGCCGAGCCAGTGCCCTGGGCCGGGCGCGGAAAGCATCGCGCCATAGTCGGTAGTGAGCGGGTCGAAGGGCGCGAGGACATCAGCCGACGCCGCCAACGCCACCATCAGGAGAATGATGGCGGCGCCGGCGGCGCCGAGCGGGCGCTGCAGGATGAAATCGCCGACCGCAGCGCGCCAGCCCTCCCGCGGCTCGGTCGCGCTGGTCAGCGCGTCAACGGTCTGCGGGATGACGGCCATCGCTAGCGGTAGCGAATGCGCGGGTCGAGCCAGGCATAGGCAATATCGACCACGAAGTTGACGGTCAGGAAAAAGGTGGCGACGAGCATCACCAGCGCCTGCGTGAGCGTGTAGTCGCGCCGGGCAATGCCCTCCACGAACAGCATGCCGAGGCCGTTGAGGTTGAATACCTGCTCGGTGACGACGAGGCCGCCCAGCAGGAACGCGAATTCCAGGCTGATGATGGTGAGCACCGGCAGGATCGCGTTCTTCAGCGCGTGGCGCGAAAGGATGAGCTTCAGCCACAGCCCCTTGGCGCGCGCGGTGCGGATGTAGTCCTCGCGCAGCACCTCGAGCATCGCCGAGCGCATCATGCGCGTGCTTACGGCCGAATAGCGGTAGCCCACGGCGAGCGCCGGCCAGATGAGCTGCGCGAGGTTCTCCCACGGGTTCACCCACAGCGGCGTGAACACCATCGGCGGCAGCCACTTGAAGATGATCAGCATGCCCAGGATCATGAGAATCCCGAGCCAGAACGAGGGCATCGCCAGCCCCGCGATCGAGAACACGCGCACCGCGTAATCCACCCAGGTGTCCTGCTTGATCGCCGCGAGGATGCCGAGCGGGATCGCGAGCAGGGTGGCGATGGTGCTCGCCATGAGCGCAAGTTGCAGCGACAGCGCGAAGCGCAGCTTGATCTCCTCGGTGATCGGCGCGCCGGTCCACATCGAGATCCCGAAGTCCAGACGCGCGAGCCCGGCCATCCAGGTGGTGAACTGCTTCCACAGCGGCTGGTCGAGGCCCAGTTTCTTGCGCTCGAGCTGCATCAGCTCCTGCGACTGGAACTGCCCGCCCTCGCCCATGTAGCGCGCCTCGACCACATCGCCGGGAACGACGCGCAGCAGCAGGAAGATGAGCACCGCGACGCCGAACAGCGTCGGGATGATCGCGAGCAGCCGCTTGAGGATGTAGAATGCCATCGCGGATTTACGCCGGCGGCGCGCGGCGCGCCGCCGGCGCGAGGACCGTCACTGCGTCAGCCAGACCGTGTCCAGCGTGTTGTTGAGGTAGTGGCTCGGCGTGATCGTCCAGCCCTTCACCTTGGAGGAGTGCGGCACGATGCGATGCCACTGCAGCGTCATCATGTAGTGCACTTCCTCGTCGAGCAACCGTTTCTCGAACGTGCGGATCAGCTTCTTCCGCTCCTCGAGATTGGTCGCGCGGCTCTGCTTGTCGTACAGGTCGTCCAGCACCGGATCCTTGTAGCGGCCGTAGTTCGCCGGGTTGCGGTCGGACGACAGGAACTTGTACATGTCGAGGTCGGGCTCGACGATGTAGCCGCACTGGAAGTCCATGAAGACTTCGGCGTCGCCCTTGCGGATGACGCCAAAATAGGCGCGCGCCTCGATCACGTTCTGCTTGACGTTAAGGCCGATCTGGCGCCACTGGTCGATCATCCACACGCCGAGCGGCTCGTAGGGCATCGGGAGGCCGCGGTTGGAGAACGTGAACGAGAAGCCCTCGGGCACTCCCGCCTCCTTGAGCAAACGTTTCGCCTCGGCGCGCGACTTGGCCGCATCGGTCCAGTAGCCGGCGAGCTTGTTCAACTCCTCGGGTGGCGTTGCGAAGGGCGTGCCAGGCACCTGCACCCCGGCGACCGCCTTCACGATCGCGATCTGCGACAGCGCCTTGGAGCCCGTGTGGCGGTCGAGCGCGAGCGTGAGCGCCCGGCGCACGCGCTTGTCGCCAAACGGCTTCTTCTCGTGGTTAAAGCCGACCATCAGGATGCAGTCCCAGGGCGACTCCTGCACGGTGATCTTGTCGCCGAGGGCGGCCTTGAGGTTGTCGCGGTCTTTCGGCGTGAAGCTGCGGAACTGGATGTGCGCCCGCTCGCCGCGTACCGCGGCCACCTGCGCCGCCGAGTCGCGCATGAAGATCGCGCGGAAGCCATCGAGATACGGCATGCCCTTGTCCCAGTAGCCCGCGAACTTCTTGCCCACCACGTGCGAGCCCTTGACGTGCTCGACGAAGGTAAACGGGCCGGTGCCCATGATGTTCGTCTCGTACCAGTGCATGTCCTTGGCGAGGATGTCCGCCTTGTAGATGAAGTTGTAGGGCGAGAGCAGCGACGCGATGAACGAGCCCGAGGGGGACTTGAGCTTGAAGCGCACCGTGTATGCATCGGGCGCCTCGACCGACTCGACGATGGCGTACTGGCCCTTGCGGGTCGAGCCGACGCCCTGGGGCGGGAAGATGATCTTGTCGTAGGAAGCCTTGACGTCCTTCGAGGTCATCTCGGAGCCGTCGTGGAACTTGACGCCCTTGCGCAGCTTGAACGTGTAGACCAGCCCGTCGGGCGAAGCTGTCCAGCTCTCGGCAATCGAGGGCGCTGGCTTGGTGCCGCCCTTGTCGAAGGGGTCGACGCGCAGCAGCGTGTTGTAAAACGGCGCGAACGGGTGGATCAGCCCGAAGGTCTCCTCGCGGTGCCCGTCGTACGAGGGCGGCTCGGACGGAACGGGAAACACGAGCTCGCCGCCCGAGCGGGGCTGCTGCGCGTGCGCGGGGAGCCCCGCGGCGAGCACGGCGCCTGAAACCAGCGCCAGGATGTTTGCTAAGCGTTTCATTGGGCACCTCCTCGTTGATGTTATCCCCGGCGCATCACCTCCGGGACGTGCTTGCCGGTGCTTGCCGCACGAGTTTCGTGTCGGCGATTTTTTTGGGTACGCGCTGTCACGAACTGCCGAACAGGGGGCACCGGAGAATGCACACGTTAAGGGAGTTTGCCGTGCCGAGTCAAGCGAGATGGCAGGCCGCGCAGTGCCCGGGCGTGATCTCCCTCAGCGCGGGCACTTCCGCAGCGCAGCGAGCGATGGCGACGGGGCAGCGCGGATGGAACACGCAGCCAGACGGCGGGTTGAGCGGGCTGGGTACCTCGCCGCGCAGCACAATATGCTCGCGTCTGGCCTCCAGTTTCGGGTCGGGAATCGGCACGGCTGAAAGCAATGCCCGCGTGTAGGGATGCAGCGGCGCCTCGTAGAGCGAGGTCCGGTCGGCGATTTCGACCACTTTGCCGAGATACATGACCACGACCCGGTCGGAGATGTGGCGCACGACCGAAAGGTCGTGGGCGATGAACAGGTAGGTCAGCCCGAATCGCCCCTGCAGATCCTCCAGCAGATTGACGATCTGCGCCTGGATCGAGACGTCGAGCGCCGATACCGGTTCGTCGCAGACGATGAGCGCGGGCTCCATTGCCAGCGCCCGGGCGATCCCCACGCGCTGCCGCTGGCCGCCCGAGAGCTGGTGCGGATAGCGTTTCGCGTGCTGGGGCAGCAGTCCCACCTGGGTGAGCAGGTCGCGTGCCCGTTCGGCGCGCGCGGGCGCCTCGGTCACGATGGCGTGCACCTTGAGGGGTTCCTCGATGATCTGGCCGATGGTCATGCGCGGATTGAGCGAGGAATACGGGTCCTGGAAGATGACCTGCATGTGCCGGCGCAACTTGCGCATCGCCGTGGGCGGCAGGGTCGTCAGTTCCTCGCCCTGGAAGCGGATCGTGCCCGAAGTCGGGCGTTCGAGCTGCAGGATGCAGCGGCCGGTCGTCGTCTTGCCGCAGCCCGACTCGCCGACCAGACCCAGCGTCTCGCCGCGGTGCAGGTCGAAACTGACGCCATCGACCGCGCGCACGATCCCCGTCTTCTTGGACAACACCCCCCCGCCGACCGGAAAGTGTTTGACGAGGTCCCTCACTTCCAGCAGGGTTTCGCTCATGCCGTCACCCGCGAGGCGGAAGCGATATTCGCGGCCTCCCAGCACGCCGCGCAATGCCCCGCCGCATCGAGCGGCACAAGGGGTGGCGCTTCGACGCAGCGCTCGACGCGATACTTGCAGCGCGGCTGAAACGCGCAGCCCGGCGGCAGGCGCGTCAAGTCAGGGGGCTGACCCTCGATCGGATCGAGGCGCGCGCGCCGCGGCTCGTCCAGTCGCGGCACGGAATGCAGCAGTCCCAGGGTGTACGGGTGACGCGGATTGGCGTAGAGCTCGGCGGCCGTGGCCTGCTCGATAATGCGGCCGGCGTACATCACGTTGACCCGGTCGGCATAGCGCGCCACGACTCCGAGATTGTGCGTGATGATGAGCATCGCCACGCCGAGCTCGCGCGAAAGATTGCGCATCAACTCGAGGATCTGCGCCTGGATCGTGACGTCGAGCGCGGTCGTCGGCTCGTCAGCCAGGATCAGCTGTGGATTGCAGGCGAGCGCCATCGCGATCATGATGCGCTGGCGCATGCCGCCGCTGAAATGGTGCGGGTACTGCGGCAGCCGCCGCTCCGGGTCGGAAATGCCGACCATCTCCAGGAGTTTGAGCGCCCGCGCGCGCGCCGCGGCTGGTTGTGTGCGGTAGTGGATCTCCATGCCCTCCGTCAACTGGCGCCCGACCGTCAGCACGGGATTGAGCGAAGTCATCGGCTCCTGGAACACCATGGCGATCTCGCTGCCACGCACTTCGCGCATCTCCTCGTCGCTCAGCCGCAGCAGGTCGCGCCCCTTGAAGAAGATCTCACCGCTCTCGATGCGCCCGGCGGGGGGCGCAATCAGCCGCATGATGCTCAACGCCGATACCGACTTGCCGCATCCGGATTCGCCAACGAGGGCGACGGTCTCGCCTTCTTCAACGTCCCAGGACACGCCGTCGACCGCCCGCACGAGCCCCGTCGAGGTTGCGAAGGTCGTGCGCAGGTGATTGACCTGAAGTAGTTTCGCCACGATGCGCGCGACCTACCTATCGAGTATTACGAAACCGGGCGACAGTCCGGTTTCGCTCGACGCTCCCCTCGCCCTCCGGGAGAAGGGTTGGGGGTGAGGGATCGAGCGACATAACGACGTTATGTAACGCTCGATAGTTCGCGGAACCTGTGACGAATACGTAGACGTAGCGTTGCTTCATGCCCTCCTCCTTTTCTTGGATGAACCGTGGCCGGTGACCAGTCACCCATCACGGATCACATGTTTTAGACCTTGATGCAGGCGGCAAAATGCCCGCGCTGCACCTCCCGCAGTTCCGGGACGGCCATCTTACACGCTTCGCTCGCCATCGGGCACCGGGTATGGAACACGCACCCGCGCGGCGGGTCGAGCGGGCTCGGCACTTCGCCCCGCAGAACCCGGTGTTCGCGTCCGGCTTCGAGCGCCGGATTGGGAATCGGCACCGCATCGAGGAGCGCCCGCGTGTACGGGTGCAGCGGTTCGGCATACAGCGTGTCACGGTCGGCGATTTCCATCACGCGCCCGAGGTACATCACGATGACGCGGTCCGAGATGTGGCGCACGACCGCGAGATCGTGCGCGATGAAGAGGTAGGTGAGCCCGAACTTCTGCTGCAACGCCTCGAGCAGATTGATGATCTGCGCCTGGATCGACACGTCGAGCGCGGAAACCGGCTCGTCGCACACGATGAACGACGGCTGCATCGCCAGTGCGCGGGCGATGCCCACGCGCTGGCGCTGCCCGCCCGAGAGTTCGTGCGGGTAGCGTTCGATCATGTATTCGAACAGCCCGACCTGCGCGAGCAGTTCCGCGACTTTCGCGCGCGCCGCCTTGCGATCGGGCGCAAGTCCGTACACCAGCATCGGTTCCGCGATGATCTCGCCTATGGTCATGCGCGGATTGAGCGAGCTGAACGGATCCTGGAAGATCACCTGGATCTGGCGCCGGTAGCGCTTGAGTTCTTCGCCTTGCGCACGGATCACGTTGATGCCCCCGAACGCGATCTCGCCCGCGGTGGCGCGCTCGAGCCGGAGCAGCGTGCGCCCCACCGTGGTCTTGCCGCAG
>MEQT01000221.1 GCA_001770325.1 Betaproteobacteria bacterium RIFCSPLOWO2_02_64_14 | reverse complement strand
CGCTCGGAATACGTGCGCTCGCACTGCCCGAGGCGGAGGTCCGCCTGGCGCAACACCGGCGCGATCAGCTCGGCGAATTCTTCGGTCGGCTCGTACACCGGGCCGATGTCGCCGCCGCTCATCAAAGTCACTGTCAGCTTTTCCGCCATGTCCACCTCTGCCGCCTGTAAAATTTCAATAACCGGTCGATGCCCGCGCGTGCCGGCGGGTTACGCGCCTTCTCGCCGCTAACCTGCCCTACCAATGCCGCGACCGGATCACACCGGGAGGCGCCAGGAATTGCGCGCGTGCGCGTCGTTGACGATGTCGAACTTCACGCCGTTCGGATCGACGTACTTGCGCTGCTCCTGCTCCCGGGCCGCAGCTATCACCTTGCCGTCTTCCAACTGGCCGCGGTTCGCAAAGCGCTTCGCGACGTTCTCGGCCTTGTCCGCATAGACCGCGCCGCTCTTCTCGGCCTGCATCGCCGCCTCATCGACGTTCTCGGTGATGAAACCGACGTGGTGCAGGCCGCTGTGGCCGAGCGCCTCGTGGCTCGTCTGGTTGTTGAGGATCGCGAGGCTCACCACGCCGTCCGTGAGCATGACCGCAGTGACCGACTCCCGCACCCGCTTCATCCCGAACGCCTGCTCGTAGAACTTCGCCGTCTCGTCGGCATCCGGAACGGCAATCGCAATGTGGCGCAGCTTACCCATCTGTCCCTCCCTCAGGTGAACGGCGAGACGCCGACGTTCCATTGTAGCGCCCCGCCTAGCGGCGGCAGTGGGCGAGGTCGTCAAGCCGGTCCGCGGTATTCTTGCCCTCGCCCGCCACGGTGGCGGTCTTCATGGCGATGTCGCCGAAGCGCCGCGCCCCCGCGGTATCGCGCTTCACCGCCGCGATCAGTCGCTGCAGCGCCGTGGTGAGCTTTTCCTCCTTCTGCTGCGGGGTCTTCTGGACCGCCGCAACGAGGTCGTACACGGCATAGGCGAATTCGCCCGTCGCCATGCAGTATTCCCGGGAGGCGGACTGGAAGTCGAGCGGCTGAGACAGGAACACGCCGCTTTCCATCACCTCGACCGCGCACTTCGCGCCCTGGCCGAACGTGCGGTCAACGGCGGTATACGCGCTGCACGTGCTGCGCACGAACTCGCCGCCGAAATTGTCGACGCACGCTTTGGGCGTATCGACCGGGTGCAGCGTTCGCGTGTAGCCCTTGGGACAGGCGTAGCACGAGCCGTTCGGATCCCAGAACTGCCCCCTGGGGCAATCGGTGCCCAGCGCCCCGCCGCCGCGCCCGAAGCGCTGCGCCGGCGCGGTCTTTTCGGCGAACGTGCTGCAGGGCGAGGATGCGTACGCCTGGTCCGCCTGTTGCTTGAACTGGACCGCCATCGGGCCCGTCGACAGCAGCGCGTGAGCGCCACCGGCAACCCCGCCGCCGGCCTGTTCCACGAGCCACTCACAGGTGGCGCCGGCGACGACGTTCTTGCTGCAATTCGCGCCCATCGCGAGCTGGGTGCCGGAGGGAATGTTGATCGCGCCGAGGGCCTGGCGGCACGCCGCCCGCAGGGTGTCGCCGTAGAATTCCGAGAACGACGCCACGCCGGCGAGAAACGGCGACTCGCCCGGCCTCAGCGGCTCGCAGACATTGCGCTTGAAGTTCTCCTTGAGGCCGGCGTTGCACGAGGGGATGCGCTCGCCGAGCAGGCACGGGCGCTGTCCGGAGGCGCCGCAGTTGCCGATGCGGCTGCAAATGCCGCCGAGGTTGGTGTATCCCTTGTTGCAGGCGCCGAATTCGGAGCCGAGGCCCGCGAGGGGGGCGGCGGCGCAGGCGTCGCCGGCTTTCACGTGTGACGCCGTTCTCGAGTAGCCTTGCGGGCAGCGCCAGCAGGTGCCGCCGTCCACCAGGTCGAAGAAACTGCCCTGCGGGCACGTGAGGCTCCCCGCGGCCTGGGCATGCGAACGCGACGCGCGTGCGCTGGCGGCGCACGCCTTCCCGCTCGTGACCGGGTGCGCCGTGCGCCCGTAGCCGGCCGGACAGCTCCAGCAATATCCGTTGGGATCCCAGAACTTGCCGCGCGGGCAGTCGGTGCGCACCACACCGGTGCCGCGGCCGTGCCGGGTGGCGCCGGAAAACTTCTGGTGCGCGGGTTGTTCGCAGGCGTCTCCGCTCTTGACGTGAAACACAGTGCGTCTGCTGCCGGACGGGCAGCGCCAGCAAGTGCCGCCGCCGATCGGATCGAAGAACGCGCCGGCGGGACATTGCGCCGGTTTCTTGCCGGCGAAGGTCGCGGGGGCGACAGTGCATGGCCGCTGGCCGTCTCCGCCGCACTGGGCGGCATTGGCAGCACCCGTGACCAGGGCCAGCGCCGTAACCGCGGCCAGGCTCAGGTGCACGACGGGTCCTGCGATGGCGGACACCCCTGATTTTTTCGTGATCATGGCCTCCTCCTCGTATTATCTGAAGCCGATGCGGGCGTTCGCTACGGAGCCACCGGGCCCGAAGTGACATCTCGGGCACGCGGCAATCTTACTCCGGGCCGCAAATTCAGACGTGGTCTTCTTCGCGCTGGCGGCGGATCGCCAGGACGGGAACGCGGTCGGGCGCCTCGTCGTAGCGATAAAGAGCGAGATGCCCGCCATCGCCGCGTGTTACCACTTGAGGGGCTTCGGTCGTGCCGGCTTCTTTCCCGCGGCAGGCTGCGGTGGCGTTGCCCGCAACGAGATTGCTTCGGTTCCCTCGCGATGACAGCCGGGCCACATCCCTTGCGTGCGGCCCCGGGGAGGGGGCGAGCCGGGCTCAAGCCCTGATCAGCGCAAGAACTTCCTCGAGCACGCCGTCCGCGACGGCGGCGAGTTCTTCAGGCGTGCGGTTCTGGATCGGGTGCGGCACCCACGCGACCGCGGGCTCGAGGCCGAGCGCGCGCGCCTGCGCGGCGGCGGCCGGCTTGAACGCTTCAGTCGCGATCACGCAGCCGGGAATGCCGCGGCGGTCGAAAGTCGTGATGTCGTGCAGACTGCACGACGTGCACGAGCCTCAATCAGCGAGGCCCACGACGACGACAGCGCAGCGCTCGACGATCGCCTGCACCACCGCTTCGGGCGCGGGCTTGGTGTGGGTCGGCTTCTCGAAACGGGCGATCTTGAGCCCGCGCGCGGTGAAGAGGCGCTCCATCGTGTCGAGGAACTCGCGGCTCCGCTCCTTCGAGATCGACATGAGACCGATAGTGGCGCCTTCGAGATTTGCGGGCGGCGCGCGCCGCGCCCGGCGCTCGGAGGAGAGCTCCGCCGTCGGATCGAGCATGTGGTAGGTCTCAACGCTCATAAGGGAATCTCCCGTGTCACTGGTTGTACTTCCGCCTTCTTCCTCTGCGCGGGCCAGCCGCCGATCACCGCCGACATCAACCCGCCGCGTCCGCCTGCGCGCACCACGAGCAGCGTGCCGGGGTTGAACTTGTCCACCATCTCCCCGGCGCGCGCGGGATCGATGCCTTCCTCGACGCCGTGGGCGCCGTACACGAGGTCCTTGCCCGGCCGGCGCAGGGCTTCGCGGAGTCCAGCCTCGATCTCGCTGCGCCGCCATCCGCCCTCGCGGAAGATCGCAAAGTGGTCGGGGGAGATGGCGAGGATCGCGCCCGCCCACTCGGCGAGCTTCGGATGGCACACCGCGGCGAGTCCCATCGCGAGCGAGCGCGCCAGTCCCTCGGGCGTGCGTGAGCGCCCCGCCGCGATGCCCTGCACGCCGTCGCCGTGAAAGAGCGTCACGGTGGAAGTGCCGGGCTTGAATCCGCGCGCGACGTTAAGCGGCGTCCACTCGGGATCGGACTCGTCCTCGGCAAAGCAGAAGGTGTACTTGCCCGGGTTGCCGAACACGGCGCGGTCCACCCCGCCCGGCACGCCGCCGCCCACGTTGCGGATCACGAGTTGCAGTGCGCGCCCGATCGTTGCGTTGGCGCGATTGCCCTGGCCGAGCACGTTCCCGCCGCTGTTCATGCCGATGCGCTTCGCAATCGGCCCGTTGATGATGACCACCGGCCCCGCGAACCACAAGGTCGCGAGCAGCCCGTGCATCGAGAATTTCGGGTCAAGCGCGGTCTCGATCACCGCCAGCACCACGGGAAAGTATTCCGGACGGCAGCCGGCCATCACCGCGTTGACTGCGGCCTTCTCCACCGTGCACTCGGAGAGGTTCGGCGGAATGAGGCCGATCACCTCGTCGGGCCGGCGCGTGGTGCCGGAGAGCATCATCGCCACCCTGAGCGGCGTCGGCGGGACGACCGGCAGCCCGTCCGACCAGCCACGGTCGTAAGCGGCTTCGATCGCGTCCTCCGGATCGGCGACCTCGATGCGACGTGAACGCAAGGTGAGATCGCCGTGTTCCAGCGCGAGGCGCTCGGGCATTCCCGGATCCTGCGTCTTTGACCCGCACCCCGGCTGAAACGCCGGCAGGCCCGGGCCGAGCTTCGCCTGCTGCGCGACCCGTTCCCACTCGGCGCGGTCCCAGCCGGCGATGCGCGCGACCTCCTTGTCGCCCTCGAAGCGGATCAGCGTCGGCACCGTCTCGATGCGAAGCCGCCACGAACGCGCGAGCGCAGTGTCATCTTGCGCGCCGCCCAGCGACTCGGGAAAGGCGGGGTCGTCCTGGCTGTAGAGCGCGAGCGGCGCGCGGCCGCGAATCTGCGCCAGCACCGGCTCGACCAGCCGGCAGGTTTCACAGTCCCGCTTTACGACAGCAACGAGTTCCATTTTCCAGGGCTCACACCCGGCAATTCACTATCGGTCAATAGAAGACCTCATAGTGGAGTTGCGGGACGATTTCGACAGTTGGGCTCAGGAGATTATAGACGGGGAGCGAGACGTCAGTTTCAGTCCAGAGGAATTCATGATCCAATGCGTTGAAACCGGCGAGTCCTGCAACGTGAACATGCTGAACGGCAAGGTTCAGCTCGTTTGTTCCGAGACGGGGAGGGTGATCTCTAGTGCGGAGTGCGACCGTATTAATCGGACAGGACTATTTTGCTCAACAGTAATCGGCTGATTTCACTCCACTCGATTACCCTCGCGGAGCGTCGCGCGACGGGACGCGCCACAGCCAGATCGCGAGCAGCACGCCGAGCGCCGCGAGCAGGAGCTGGAGCACGAGGCCTTCGACGAAAAAGAGGGTCGAGATCGAAAGCGTGCCGGACATGAGTGCAATCGCCCACAGCTTGGTGCGGTAGGGAATGCTCCGGTGCATCTGCCACTCGCGCACCGTGGGCCCGACCACGCGATGGTTGAGCAGCCAGTTGTAGAAGCGCACCGAGGCCCTCGCGAAGCAGGCCGCCGCGAGCAGGAAGAAGGGCGTCGCGGGCAGGACCGGCAGCAGCACGCCGGCGATGCCGACGCCCACGAAAACGAGCCCGAGCGCAGCCAGCACCACGCGAATGACGCGCGAGTCGTGCTCCCGCACGTGATGGGAATAATCGACGGGCTCGGTCACGGCCCATTCATCAATTACGCCGCTCCGAGCAGAACTCTGAACCGCCGGCGGCCGCGCAGCCGGTACACCGAAAAGTCGCGCTGGTCGATGGTGGCGATGGCGGTTACGCCGGTGCGCTCCGCAAGCGCGATGAGCGAGGCGTCGGCATAGTCACAGGGCAGGCTTGCGTATTGGGCGATAATCCTGGCGAGTGCCGAGTAGTCGGCAACCGGTTCCACCTTCAGCAGCCCCGCCCGGCGGGCGCGTTCGATCCAGAGAAGAGCGGCGCGCTGGTGGGCGGGACTCGCCGCGAGCACATAGGCGATCTCAGTGATTACCGCATCGGTCGTCAGCAACTCGCCCCGAAAGCGCTGGAACCACTCGACCGCTGCGCCATGTTGGCGGTCGGCACGGTTGACGAGCGCGACGACTGCCCCGGTATCAACGAGCGCGCGGGCCACGAAACGCCTTACGGGCAAGCTCGCGAACGTTGCCGGACTGGATCTCCTTGACGCCCCTGGACGGAATCAGGTCCGCCGCAAGCGAGTAGGCGCTTGCGCCACCGGTCTCACTGTCCAGGTAGCTGTCGAGCGCGCGCACGATGGCCTCGGTCCGGGTCGTCCCGCGCTTCGTGCAATATTCAGCGAGTTTTTCTTCGACCCGTGGTGGAATCCGCGCGTTGATCACTCCGCCCATATGGCATCTCCATCTGTGTGTTACAGATGTCGTTCATTGTAACACAAACGGGAAATCACGCACATAGGGTCAGACGCGGGGTGCCTATGGTGCCTATACCGCGACGCGCCAGAAATCGCGCGCGTAGTCGGGGCTGGTGAGGTCGAATACCTGGCCGTTGGGGTCGCGGAACTTGCGCTCGGTTTCCCGCCCTCCCTCGGACGCGGCAAGCATGATGCTGCCGCAGCGCACCGCGCCGCTCGCTTCGGCCTTCTTCGATTCGCCCTCCATGTCCTCGACTACCATCGCGATGTGGCGGAGCTTGGCCATGGTGATCCTCCTTTGGGGGTGGTTATGATGGATAGGGCGGAAGTTTCCGGCGCGGGGCCGGTGGTGTCAACGACGTGTGTTTCCCTCACCCCTGGCCCCTCCCGGAGGGCGAGGGGGGAAGTCTGGTCTCCCTTCCCCTAGCCGCTCTCCCGAGCGGGGAGGTGATTCGCGTGCGTCGTTACAACGCTGGCCGGGAATCGTCGCCGACCGGGGCGACCTCGAAGGCGTTGGCGACGAGGCCCATCATCACGAAGTACCCCACCGTCGCCGCGATCTGCACGGTCGCGGGCACGCCGAATTTCGCAATCGCGGCGTCGTACACGGCGTCGGTGACGTGGTGGTTGCCGCGCAGGAGCTGATGGCAGAAGTCGAACAGTATCTTCTGCTCTTTCTTCAGCCTGCCCGGCGGCTTGCCGTACTGCAATGCGTCAATCAGCCGGTCGCTCACGCCCGCGCCGCGCGCCGCGCCCACGCTCGCATCCCACGCGTAGTTGCAGTCGAGCTCGCGCGCGACGATGAGCCAGGTGAGCGTCCGGACCGCCGGCGGCAGGATCGTCTCGTAGAGGAAAAACGCGCCGACGTTGGCGACGCGTTCGGCGACGTCGGGCGTGTGCAGCAGCACCTGGAAGATCCCGGAGATCCAGCCCCGGGTGCGCACGACGCGGTCGAGGAAGTGCACGTTCGCCGGTGCAAGATCCTCGGGCTCCGCGGGGAGCGGCACCCGTGCCTTAGCCGCGGCGGCCCCGGTGATCGGCGGCAGGTCCCGTTGCCCGAACTTCGGCTCCGTGCCCGGCTCCCCGTCCACCATGAGCGGCGCGAACGGCTTGCGCTTGGCCTTCTGCTCGGGCGACATCTCGATCTCGAACGCGTTGAGCGGCATCGCGATCATCGCGAAATAACCCAGCGTCACCACCAGTTCCACCAGCCCCTGCACACCGAAGCGGTCGAGCGCCGCCTTGAAGGTGGCGTCGCTTACGCGATGGTTGCCGGAGATGAGCTGCGTGCAGAAATCGGTGACGAGCACGTCCTCGGCCGTCAGGTTCCGCGGCGGCCTGCGCTCGCGTATGGCGTCCACCGTGTCCTGCGGCACGCCGGCTTCCAGCGCCCAATTCACCCACGCGCTCCATTCGTACGGCCCGTCGAGCGCGCGCGAGCCGATCAGGGCGATGAAGGTCCGGACCCGAATCGACACGATCGACTCGTCGGCCTGTCCGCGCGCGTGGAAGTAGTGGCCGAGGTGTGCGAACCGCACCGCGAGGTCGGGGCTGCTGTTCATGGTGACGATGAACGGGCCGCTGATGGGGTGGCGCCGGATCGCCTTCACTGCGTCGTGGAAACGGCGCTGGTCCGCGGGAAGCGCGTCCCGCTCGATCATGGATAGTCTGTTCACGATGAATCCGCTCCGTGTTGGGCCGGCGCCGATTATAGCCGCGGAAGTCGCTGGTTTCGGGCGGGCTACGCCGGGCGGCGGAGGACTTCGACGGTGCCCACATCGAACACCGGCAGTTCGAACGTTGCGTGGTAGTCGATGCCGGGCAGCGCCGCCGCCACCTCGAGCTCCCACAGAATTCCCTCCTCAAGGAATCTTAGCCGCCACGCCCGAGTGAGGAAAACCTGCTCAGGCGAAACATGTCGATGTCGAAACGCGTGCCTCCATCGAGGATGAGATCGGCCATGATCTCGCCGACGACGCTGCAGAACTTGAATCCGTGACCCGAGCACGCGGAGGCCACGGCGACCTGCGGGCAGCCGGGATGGAAATCGAGGATGAAGTGCTCGTCGGGCGAGTTGGTGAAGAGACAGCTCTTCATCGCAAGCGTCGGGCCGTCGGCATCCGGGAAATAGCGGCGAATTCCGGCGCGCACGACCGCCTCGTCTTCGGGATGGCACTCGCGATCCATCCGGTCGGGGTCCGCCTGCTCGCGACGGTGGTGGTACTTGCCGATCTTGAAGCCCGGCACGCCGTAGACCGGGAACCCGTAGAAGCGCCCTTCGGGGACTTCCATGTTGAAGACGGGGAAGGCGCCGAGCTCGAAACGTTCGGGTCGCAGCGGCTGCGTCCAGATCAGGACCTGGCGCTCGGGCACCGCGAGGTCCGTGAGTTCGGGCAGCAGGGTTCGCATCCATGCGCCTGCCGTCACGATCATCTTGTTTGCGCGATACGCCGCGCGGTCGGTCTTCACCGAGACGCCATTGTCGTCATTCCGCCATTCAAGCACGCGTTCGCCGGTGTGCAACTCCGCGCCGAGCCTCCGCGCCGCCGCCGCATGCGCCACGATGCAGCGCTCGGGGAGGAGGAATCCGGCGTCGGGCTGGTGAACCGCGACCATGTCGGACGGCAACCGAAAGCCCGGAAAACGCCGCGCCAACGACGCCCCGTCGAGCACGTCATGCGGCAGGTGATGGATCGCACAGGACTCAAGCGAGCCCTTCACGGTTGCGCTGTCCGGAGCCCCGGCATCGATTCCGCCCGTGATGAA
>MEQT01000220.1 GCA_001770325.1 Betaproteobacteria bacterium RIFCSPLOWO2_02_64_14 | reverse complement strand
CAGGGGTCGGCTGCTGTTGAAAAATGGATCGGGACTAACGAGGAGCGCGCCCACCTTCTCCCTGGCAAGTGTTGCGAAGGCCGCTTCCAGCTCGCCGGCATCGGTTGCGCGCACGACGATGAGCTGCTGCCCGCCGACACGTACGGCCTCCTACATCCCTACGGGCCAGATTATCTACTAGTCGCGCCATTGAAGCAGCCCCCTTGCCGTAATCCTCATGCCCGCCTCCACCATGAAGACCAATGCGCTTCGGCTAGCTTGGGTTGCAGGGCGAGGCATCCACGCGCCAGCATTGACGCCCAACGTCCGCGATGACGCGCGCCCGAAAGCGCACAGCGCTTTCCCGCGTCGCTGTCGATCGCTCGGTTAGGCATCGTCTGGTTCAATTCTGTCATGGCTGGCCAGATGATGACCGCATCGGAAATGCCTTCGTAGCTACCTTCAACAGGAGGGCTGCGACAGCAGCAAGGATCACAGCAAGCAAAACGAAACCTGTTCCCCAGACGATAGAGTCGGGCGAACCACGGTCGCCTTCAGGACCGCCGAGAAAAAGGCAAAATACTACCCCCCACAGAAAACTTGAAATAGCAACCAACAAGAGGAGAACTCCTGTAATTCCGCTGGCAATGTGCAGTCCTGTTGGATGCCTCGGACCCATGTGACGGATGCCTAACTAGAAGTCGACCTCCCGATGACGCAGTATAAGGCGTCATTGGGACGGATAAAACGGGGAACCAAGAGCGCGTAACAAAAGGAACCAGCCGACCGCGAGATGCCCCCCAGCATCACCCGCGAGTTGACCGTCGAAACTGCAGGCCTCGCCCTTCCCTTGCGTTTACTTCTTGCTGCCATTCGAATCCCTCTCCCTCATGCATTTGTTCAGTGCTCGCGTCGATATAGTATAGACGCTCCGCTGTTGGGTTAAGATTCGCCGGGTGATCGGACTGCTGCAACGGGTAAGCTCAGCCAGCGTCATCGTTGACGATCAAGTCATCGCCGCGATCGATCGCGGAATCCTCGTGCTGGTGGGAGTGGAGCGCGATGACGCCGACGCCCAGGCCGAGCGACTCGTGGAGCGCTTGCTCGGCTACCGTGTGTTCGCCGACGCCGATGGCAGGATGAATCTAGCCGTGCGCGACGTTGGTGGCAGTGTGCTGCTGGTGCCGCAATTCACCCTGGCGGCCGACACACAAAAGGGCATGCGTGCAAGCTTCACTTCCGCTGCGCCGCCGCAGGAGGGCGAGCGTCTTTTCGATCGGGTCGTGGCGACCGCCCGTGCGAGCTACGCTCTGGTGCAGACCGGTCGCTTCGGCGCCGACATGAAAGTGGCCCTGATCAACGATGGGCCCGTGACGTTCTGGTTGCGCTGCGCGCCGAGGGATTCTTGATGGAAGATTGCGTGCGCGTGGGCAACGGCACGTTCCATGCGGTATGCTTACTTCTGGACTTAGACGATTGGAGAGCGCGCGCATGGAAACACTGAAACCGGGGATGAAGGGCACTTTCAGCCTGAAGGTCGAGCGGAAACACTGCACCTCGCGCGGCGGACCGTGGGTGTTCTCGACACCGGAGATGGTGAAATTCTCGGAACTCTCGTGCCATCAGCTCGTCGAGCCCATGCTCGGCGCGGGCGAGAACAGCGTCGGCGTCACAGTCCACATCCGGCACCTCGCGCCGACCCTGGAGGGACAGACCGTGCGCAGCGAAGTCGAGCTGATCGAAGTCGATCGCCGGCGGCTCAAATTCAAGGTGGATCTGTTCGATGAACTGGACCGAATCGGCGAATGCGAGCATGAGCGCTTCGTCACCGACGTGGCTAAATCCGGCGAGCGGCTGAAAGCCAAGGCGCAGAAGCTCGGCATTGCCCTGACCTAGTGTCGTGTCCCGTAATAACTTTCGATAATCGGCGGCGAGCACGGCCCATCCTGTCGTCGCGAGGAGTGGGCGACGCGGCGATCTCGCGGCTAGCCGCGGTTGCGTTGCCTGCAGCGAGATTGCTTCGCTGACCGCCACACTTCGCTCGCGGCTTCGGCTCACCGCAATAACAGGAAAGACGTATCCCATGCATCCTGGGATCACGTCTTACATTGACGTGCGCGGATGTAAGACCCGATCCTGCGTTACGCGTTTTCCCGCTGCGGACTCACCCGCGGCGAAGCCCTATTCCAGCGAAGCAGAGCCAGCTCACCACGCATGCCGCCGCAATGCGCTGGCCCACGCCGATCGGAAGCAGCGAGTGACCGAGCAGTACGCCGAGTGCCGTGCCACCCGCGAGACACCAGGAGACAGCTGTGATCTTGCCCCCGAACTGGGCAGGAACCGCAGAGGGAACGAGGTACATGGCCAGCACGACGGCGACGAAAGCAATGGCGATGAGCGCAATGTGCCACTCACTCGCCCGCCCGAGTGGGAAAATCCCGGCGCCGAGAAAACCCAAGGCCGCCACGGTCAACACCCCTTGCAGCCAAGGTGCGCGTTGAATCTGGCCAATTCCCAGCGCGAGTGAGAACGTGGATGCCGCAATGAGGAAAAACGCCGGAAGCATCGCCCACCCGTTCGCTCCCAAAGCAAGTTCGCTCAACAACTGATGCACGGAGTCGTAGCCCGGTTGAAGCAAATGAAGAACCGTCACAACCATGACAAACCCAATCGCCCCGGCGATCGCCAACCCGCCAGTCCACTGAGACATCGAGGCCACGGCTGTCACTTCATCATCCTTCCGCATGCCAAATGTCGGCCTGTGCGGCCGAACGTCCGGCTTCAGGCGCGCGCCGCACTTGGCGCGTCGGCCTGCAAGCCGTTGTTAGACCGTCACCCGCACGTTGTCGTGCAGGTATTCCGGGGCGAAATCCGCTCCGTTTGGCCACACCAACGTGTGGAACTCTGGATGAATCATGAACGCCTGAAAAAACGTGAGGTTCCGGAGCGGTTCGAACACTGGACCTGTCAGCGAAGTGGCCAGATCAATCTCGCCGGCGAGACCGTCGCGAAACCTGAGCCACAGCACATGTCCACTTACGTACCGCGCTTCGAGAATGTGGTAATCCATGGTTCTACTCCAACGGTGTGATACGGTTGAGCGGCTTGCCCTGACGCGCCAGCTCCCAGTCGTCCAACAATTCTTGCCTATGAAGCGCGGACCACTCAAGCATATGTCGCAGCGCTCGTGCAGGGAAAGCTCCGTGAACGGTCGCGGTTTCCACTTCAACCGAAATCTCGTGCTCTCCGTAGACCGCGTGGAAGTGCGCCACCCCATGCTCATTGTAGAACATGCCGATTACGATGCCGAGAAATCGCGACAGTTCGGGCATGGTTTTCTCAACGGTCTAGAAGTCGACCTCCCAATGACGCAGTATAAGGCGTCATTGGGACGGATAAAACGGGGAACCAAGAGCGCGTAACAAAAGGAACCGGCCGACCGCGGGATGCCCTCTCCGCTCCTTGTCGAGGGTGAACCGGGGTTTCGAGGAGCATTGCTCCGAGCCGGTGAACGCCCGACGCGATGCAGCGCGACGGGCTGGGCGGGGTGGCGCGAAGTGACGGCGGACGTGCAAGGCTGCGCTCTAAACCACCCCGGCCCCGCGGGCCACCCCTCCTTGAGGAAGGAGGGGAACAAGGCAGGTTTTGTCATCCTGTTACACGCTCTAAATGTTCGCGGCGATCCAGTCGGCGATGTGGTCGACGCCGACCTGGCGGTTGTCGACCTGCGCGTGGTAAACGCCGCCGTCCTCGGCGGTGAAGATTTTCAGGTGCTTGCGCTTCGAGCTGATTGCGTCATAGAGCTTGTGCGCGGATGCGACGGGCACGACCTTGTCGTCCTCGGCGTGAACGATGAGAAACGGCATCGTAATCTGCTGCGCCACTTCCGCCAGCGAAAATTTCTTCGCTTTTTCGATGGCGGCGTCTGCATCGTCCGGATGACCCATGACCCAGCGGAAGTGAAACGCCGATTGGGCGGTGTTCTTCGGATCGATTTCGTGCCGGCGCTTGATCTCACTCTGCCAGCCGGCGAGATCCCAGTGCAGCGCGGCGAACGCGACGCCGGCGACGTAGCGCTGCTCGAATGCCGCCACGCGCGCGGCGTAATAGCCGCCGAAGCTGTAGCCCATCACGACCACCTTCGCCGGATCGACATCCGGCCGGGAAGCGACGAAATCGTACGCCGCCTTCCCCGGCACCTCGTAATCGTGGCGCGCGTAGAGCCCGCGCAGGCGCAGCGACTCGCCCTGCCCCGGCCCGTCGATGGCGAGCGTGTGCCAGCCGCGCGCGGCGAATTCCAGGCCATTGAAGAGCACGCTCATTTCCTTGCAGTTGTCCATGCCGTCGAACACCACCACGGTCGGCGCGCGCCCCGATACGCCCGGCGCTTTCATGAACAGCGCAGGAAGCGTCGTATTTTCGTACGGGACTTCGACGAATTCCAGATTGGGATAGCGCCGTTTGAGTCCGGCGTGCTGGCACGCAAGCGCCTTGCGGCCGATCTCGCGCTTGCGCTCGCCGGGATAGACGAAACGCTCGCCGGTAAAGTAATACATGCCTGCGCGCAGATAGTAGTTGCCCGCCGTCATGTCGCGGCCTTCAGCCGCTGCCTGCTCCGCGACCTTTTCCAGCCGCGCGCCCATCGCGCACCATTCCTGCTCCCACGCGTCGTACTCGCCCTCGCGCCGCTTGAGCCGCTCGCATACCTCGTCGATCTCGCCCAGCGCCACCGCGCCGTAGGGCGCCATGCCTTTCGTTACGAGGCACGCGTTGGACCACACCATGTTGCCCGGAAAATGCTCGATCCAGGGGCCGCTCGTTGGCATCACTTCTCCCTAAACGTGCCTGCACGCCCCGGCGCCACCGCCGGACCGTTACCGTGGGAATATCCGGACCGGCTGGACTATGCGACAAGTTGCCGATAGACCCACCGCGCCGCCGCGAACAACCTGCGATCCTCGCCGCGCCGGGCGATGAGTTGCGCGCCAACGGGAAGTCCGGCCGGACCCTTGAACACCGGCAGCGTCAACGACGGCACATGGGTCGTGGTCCAGATCATGTAAACCCACGGATGCGGCACCGGATGCAGGCCCACGGGCGCCTCGCCCGCGGCGGCCGGGGCCAGCAGCACATCGTAGTCCGCGAACAGCGCGTCCAGCAAGCGCTGGCAGTGCTCCATCCGCCGGCGCATGCCGCAATAGCGATCGTAAGTACAGGCAAAGCCGTCCTGCACGCGACCGGCGCGGAACGCCGGGCTGATCTCATCCCAGTGATGGTCGATCTCCCACGCGAGATTACGCGCCATTTCGAATCCGGACACCCAGCGATGCGCTTCTTCCAGGCCTTCGAATTCCGCGGGCAAGGTTACGTCGCGCACCGGAGCACCGGCGCGCGCGAGCCGCTGCGCCGCCTCTTCCAGCAACTTCTGCGTGGCGGGCTCGAGCCGCTGCCAGAAGTACGGCCGGCAGAATCCGATCCGCGGCGGCGGCATATCCGCGACCGGCTCCGGTTGCACCCCAAGCACCACGTCGCGATAGAGCGCGATGTCCTCGATCGAGCGCGCGAGGAGCCCCACGGTATCGAGCGAACCCGATGCCTCCATGACGCCCGCCGCGCGCACGTCGCCATGCGTCGGGCGATAACCGAACACGCCGCAAAACGATGCCGGCCGCGTCGTCGAACCGGTGGTCTGGGTGCCGAGCGCAAGCGGCGCCATGAAGTCCGCGACCGCGGCGGCCGAACCGCTCGACGAGCCGCCCGGTGTGCGCGCCGGATCGAGGGGGTGGCAGGTCTTGCCCGGCGTGACGTTCGCGAACTCGGTGGTGACGGTTTTCCCGAGCAGCAACGCGCCGGCCCTGCGCGAGAGCGCAACGCACGCCGCATCCTTGCGCGGCTGATATCCCTTGTGGATCGGCGTGCCGTACTCGGTCGGCATGTCGCAGGTATCGATGATGTCCTTCACGCCGAAGGGCACGCCGTGGAGCGGCCCGCGCGGGCTGCTCCTGTCGAGCGTGCGCGCCTGCGCCAGCGCCGCGTCCGGATCGAAATACTGCCAGGCTCGCACCTGCGGCTCGCGCGCCGCGATGCGCTCGAGGCAGGCGCGCGCCACCGCCTCGCACGTTGCCGTGCCGGCAGCGATGGCAGCGACAATCTCGGTCGCCGTCATTTCGTTCAACGCTCGCATCGCCATAGTATAGACGCCCCCTGCCAATGGTATAGGATAACCGAGCGAGGTCTTGCTACATGATCGGATTGCTGCAACGGATGAGAACCGCCAGCGTCATCGTTGACGATCAGGTCATCGCTGCGCGTAGGCAATGGCGCGCTCCATACGGTATGCTCTCCCTATAGACTTGAACGCTTGGAGAGGGAGCGCATGGAAGCACTGAAACCGGGAATGAAGGGCAGCTTCAACCTGAAGGTCGAGCGCAATCACTGCACATCGCGCGGCGGGCCGTGGGTGTTCTCGACACCGGAGATGGTGAAATTCTCGGAACTCTCGTGCCATCAGCTCGTCGCGGCCATGCTCGGCGCGGGCGAGAACAGCGTCGGCGTGACGGTCTACATCCGGCACCTCGCACCGACTCTGGAGGGGCAGGCCGTGCGCAGCGAAGTCGAGCTGATCGAAGTCGATCGCCGGCGCCTTAAATTCAAGGTGAGCCTGTTCGACGAACTGGAGCAAATCGGCGAATGCGAGCATGAGCGATTCGTCATCGACGTGGCCAAATCGGGCGAGCGGCTGAAAACCAAGGCCCAGAAGCTCGGCATCGCCCTGCCCTGAGCACGTCAGGCCCCACCATGTCCTTCGAGCACGGCACCTGGATCGATCATTTCCCTGGCAATTTCATGTGGTCGAACGCGACCCTCGTCACCAAGGGCATGGCCCCGTACGGCGCCGTGGCGCTCGGAGAGATCGACGAAATCTGCGAGCGGCTGCGCCGGCGTCAGAGTGAACCGCACGCGTGGTGGGAGGAATGGAGTGCAATGGCCGCGCGGCTGGAGAAGGTGGCGGATGCCGCCGAAGCCCAGGGCCGGAGGATGACCGCTGGCAACTACTCCCTGCGCGCCGGCATGTACTACTTCACCGCCGAGCGTTTCATCGTACCGGGGCCGGAGAAACGGGAGATGGGCCGCAAGGCGATCGAGTGCCAGACCCGCGGCATCCTGCAGCGCTATCCCAATGTCGAACGGGTGGAAGTGCCGTACGAGAATGGACTCACTCTGCCGGCGCTCTTCATGAAAGCGCCCGGCATTTCGGGACGCGCGCCGACGATGGTCGCCTTCGACGGGCTCGACAACTGTAAGGAGATGAGCGTGCTCTTCAATGGCCTCGAATTCGCCGCGCGCGGCTGGCACACGCTCGCGATCGACGGGCCGGGACAGGGCGAATCGATCCGGCTGCGCGACATCAGGACGCGCCACGACTACG
>MEQT01000219.1 GCA_001770325.1 Betaproteobacteria bacterium RIFCSPLOWO2_02_64_14 | reverse complement strand
GTCGCGCGGCTACATGGGCAACCACGACCAGGGCGTGCCGGTGAGCAAGCGCGTCGTGTTGCCGCGCAACTGGGAAAAGCTGCCGCTGGGCACGCAGGTTTAGAAGAACTTACGTACGGTTCGATTCCGGCAGATGTGGGCGGGTCCGCATGTCCTGCCAAGCTACCTGCGCGCGAGGGGCGCGAGCCCAAGCGGGCATAGGCCGAATGCGCCGAATCGAAATACCCGATGGCCGCCATGCGGGACGCTCCCTGCTACTACAATAGCGCATGGTTGCAAACGGCGACATGTTCACCGTGCAAGGCCGCTGTGGGCAACACCGGGCGTGTGGCGAGCAGTCGCGGCTTCAGCGCCTGGCCGGTGTCCTCCTGCTGCTCGCGCTGTCGTGTGCGCTGCCGCGGGCGATGGCTGCCGGCGCCGTGGACATCGCCGCAGTAGTGGGGTTCACCGACACCTTCCGGCCCGGGCATTGGACCCCGCTGACCGTCACCGTGACCAATCGCGGTGGCGACCTGAGCGGGGAGCTGGAGGTGCAGGTCACCGGTGGTGACGAGCTGCGCGGTCGGCCGTTGGTCACCTCTCACCGTCGCGATCTGGAGCTGCACCGGGATTCCCGCAAGAGCCTGCAGTTCACCGTGCTCCCGCAGGGGCTCGCCCATCCGCTGGTGATTCGCGTGCGCTCGGGCGGGCGGGAACTGGCACGAGCGGAGATCGATCTGCGCACCCGCTTTGCCTCGGAGCGCCTGCTCCTGGTGCTCAGCCGGAATGCGGACCTGGGTTTTCTCAACGACAGTTCCGTCGACGGCCTGCGGGTGCTTTACCCGCACCCGGAGCTGCTGCCCGTACACTGGCGGGGTTACGACGCCGTGGCGGCGATTGTGTTGCGCGGGGTGTCGCTGGAGCGGCTGAGCACAAGCCAGTTCGAAGCCCTGCACAAGTGGATTGCCCAGGGCGGGATTCTGGCCGTGTCCGGCGGCGCTGATTACGCGCTGCTTCGAAGCCCGCGCCTGGCGGCGCTCCTTCCCGCAACGCCACTGGGAATGAAGCGCATGGATGCCGCCGCTCTCCAGCGGGCCTTTTCTGCCTCGCTCGACGTCTCGCGCCCCGTTCACGTCAATCGGCTTGGCGCCGTCCGGGGGCGCGTGCGGTTGCGGGCCGGCGATACGGCGCTCATCGTGGAGCGCGCGCTCGGACTCGGTCGAGTGCTCTACCTGGCCTTCGACGTCGCGGGTTATCCATTCGATCGCTGGGAAGGCATGCGCGGGCTGTGGCTGGAGAGCTTGCGCCTGCCAGCTACGATGACCTCTGGTGTAGCGGAATCGGCGTCCCCAAGCCCGCTCGCGGCCCTGATCCGCGCCGAAGCCATTTACTTTCCCGCGTTTTCCACGGCATTCCTGTTCCTCATACTCTATCTGGGGCTGCTGCTCGCCAGCGAAGCGATTCCCGTGCGCGGGACACGGCGTCGGTGGCTGGCGCCTGTCTCGCGCTGGGCCGCACCGGTGCTGTTCGCTCCCGCAGCGTGGCTGTTATTCGGCCCGGCCGCGTTTCCCCGCGGCGCCACTGCAGCGACCGTGGCGCTGATCGAGCCCTTTCCGGACAGCGGCTACGCGCGGCTCGGTCTGGAACTGGGCGTGTTTTCCAATCGCAGCGGCGCCCTGCGCCTGGAGTACCAGGGTGCCGAGCCGGTACTGTATCCGCCCCGCCAGGCGCAGCGAGAGGGTAAAGTGGAGGACTGGGGGCTCGGCGCGGGACCGCGACCCTTCATCGAGACGTCGGACCGGCGACGCTACGTGCTGCACGCGCTGGAAGGCGAGGATGTGATAGCGTTTCATCTCGACGCTTCGGTGCACGACGAGACCATGGGTCCGCGGCTCGTTCTGGACAATGCCAGCGGGCGCACCCTGGAAGACTCGTGGCTCGTGTTCGACGGCTACGCATACGAGCTCGGGTCCATTGCTGCCGGTGCGCGGGTCGAACGCAGGCTCGCCCGGCGCACGCACGGCGTCGAGGTGGGCAAGACATCCTGGTGGCAGGTGCTCAGAACCTCCTCCGGGGCTTCGGCGCAGATGCTGGCGCCAGCCCAGATCATGCTCGAGCGCAGGTCGAGGGCGAGGGGCGAAAACGGATACCCAGGCGCCGGCCACGCACTGCTGATAGGCTATACGGCGAGCCCGCTTCAGCCCGCTGGCGCGAGTGCCGGCTGGCCCCGCCGGGAGGGGGCGCTGGTCGCGCTCAGGGTGGCGGCGATACCGGGCGATGCTTCGGCGAATAAGACTGGAACAGAATCGGTGGAGCGAGGCGACGGCGAACTCGGGAACCCTGAACCGCCCCAGTTGCGGGGTACAGCGGGCGACGGTGCCGCACAACAGGGCAAATGATGCGAAGCAATCCGCTGGTTACCGAGGTCCTGGTCGGGCTCACGCGGCGCGGCAAAGCTCAGCTCGACGCTCTCGGGCTGGTGCTGCTGCAGGCGGCGGCGGTGTTCGTGTGGTGGCCCAAGGACACATTGGCGCAGGTGCTGGAGAGCCAGCACGGCCCGCACACGCTGACTGCGGTGATCATGGCCTTGGGCGTGACCACGGCGTACTTCGCGCTGCGCGCCGGTGCCGAGCAGATCATGCTGCCGGGCCAGCACGGACTGCGCGACTGGACGCTGGCGACCCCCCTGGGCCTGGGCCGTATCCTCCGCGGCTACGTGCTGGGACAATTCGTACACAGCCTGCACCTGCTGGTGCTGTCCTCACCACTGCTGTTGATGGCCTTCACGGTATCCGGCGGTGAGTGGGACGCGTTCGGGTGGTGCATGGCGGCTACGCTGGTCCAGGCTTTGTTCTACCGGCTGTGCGGTGCGATCACGCACCTCGCCATGGGTCAACATGGGACTGAAAGCCTCTATACCATCCGCACGCTACTGACGGTGGTTTACATTCCGGTAGGTTGGTTTGCGCCCGTCACCAGTCACTTGGCGTTCACATGGCGCGCACTCGGTGAGTCCATGACTACCCAACCGGCAATCGTGGAGACGCCCGACCTGGTGGGCTTTCTGGCGATCTACGCGGGACTCAGCGTCCTCGCGGCGCTGGCTGTGCATCGCATGCTCCTGCGCGAGCGGCGCCGGACCGCAGGTCGTCACGACGGCGCGGGCATCGGCGAGGCCGTTGCGCCATGAGCCAGGTGACGGTCAACCCCGGCTTCTGGATTCGGCACGACGACCCGGGACCGGCGCGGGAGCGCCTGCACAAGGTGGTAGCAGTCCTCACCCGCGCACGACGCCTGCAACTGCTCGTGGATCACGGATTCGGCGGCCTGCTGGTGGGTTTGGTCCTGGCCACGGTCGCGGTGCTGGTGGCGCGGCTGACGCCTTCGCCCTACCCGCCATGGCAACTGGCGAGCTCGGCGGTGATCATTGCGCTGGCCGTTGCGCTTCTGGTGGGCTGGCGGCGGTGTCCTGATTCGCTCGAAGTTGCTATCCGCGCCGATGTGATGCTCAAACTGAAACAGCGCCTGAGCACGGCGTGGGAGTTCGTGACCCTCCATGGCGACGACCAGCTGGTCGATCGGCTTGCCGTGCAGGCGGTCAAGGCGGGTGTTCCGGCCAACCCCTGGCGCGTGTTTCCCTTGCGGGTGAACCGCTGGGGCTGGCTCGCGCCGCTCGCTGCCACGGCGCTGCTGCTGGCGAGCGTAATCGACTTGGACCGGATGCAGACGCAGATGCCTCAAGCGATCGACGAGCGGGTGGTGGGCGAGGGCCGGCGCCTGGGAGAGTTCGGACGCGCGATGCAGGCGCGGGCGGAGCGCGACAAGCTCCCGCGCAGCGCCAGACAGGCCGTACAGCTTGAGCGCCTGGGCGCACGCATGCAAGGCGGTGCGCTGTCGCGCAGCCAGGCCCTGGGGCAGCTGCGTCGCATGGAGGAATCCCTCGATGAGGAGCGAACACAGGCGCTGGCGGAGGCGAAACTCACTGGCAGCGGCGCGCGGCGCGCGGCGCGTGCCGAGGGCTCGCACGTCGCTCCGGGCCTGAATCCGGGAGCACTGCTCGAGCGCATGCAGCGTGGCGCCCTGGACAGCGACGATATACGCGCGCTGGCTCGGCGCCGGGACGACCTCGAGCGTTTGGGCATTCCGCGCCGGGAGCTGGAAAACGCGCTGGAGCGCCACCGGTCCGGCGCCGATGACGCGCTGCGGGAGATGCTGGAGACGCTGGCACAGCTCGACCGCGCGCTCAAGGAGGACAGGGAATTGAGTAACGCGCGCGAACAGGTGCGCCGGGCGCAGGATAGTCTGGGCGATGCGCGCGCGGGGATGAGCGCCGAACGCGCTCAGATGGCCGACATGGATTGGGATGAGGATGAGGAACGCGGAGTCGGGGGCGATGCGAAGGCGGGCACGGACGGACGCCCGGAGGGTGCGACTGTGGGAAGGGCCGCACGTGGCGGTTCACAGGGCGATAAGAGCATCGCAACCGGCCGGGAACACTCGCCGTTGGGCCCGGATCCCGGGCCAGCCGGACGGGTCCTGGCCCCGCAGGGCCAGGTGCGCGAAGGTGAGTCGTTCACGTCCCAAGGGCAGGTCCTGCCGAGGGCGGGCCGGCCGAATGTGGAGAGCATAGAGATGAAAGCCGAGTTTGCGACACAGGTAGAAGAGGTGCTTTCAAAGGATCAGTACCCGGCGCACTACAAGGAGTTTGTCCGCAGGTATTTTCTGAACCTGAGCCAGGGCATGCAGGTCCCGCAAGCGCAACCACCTGGCACTCGAGGAGCGCCATGAGCGACGAGCCACGCCTGGCGCTCGCCCGCGAGCGGCTGGATGCAGTGAGGCGCCAGATCGAGCGGCGGATCGTCGGGCATCACGATCTGGTCAACGGGATACTCGCCTGCCTGCTCTCCTCCGGCCACGTGTTGCTGGAAGGCGTGCCGGGCCTCGGCAAGACGCTGCTGGTGAGGACGCTGAGCGATGCGCTGCACCTGGACTTCGCCCGCATCCAGTTCACGCCGGACCTCATGCCTGCGGACATCATCGGCACCCAGGTGGTGTCGCAGGATGACGAGGGCCGCCGGCACTTTCAGTTCCAGCAGGGCCCGGTGTTCACGCAGCTCCTGCTCGCCGACGAGATCAACCGCGCCACACCGAAGACCCAGTCGGCGCTGCTGGAGGCGATGGAGGAGAAGCGCGTCACCGTCGGGCGTACCGGGCATGCGCTCCAGGAGCCGTTCATGGTGCTCGCGACCCAGAACCCCATCGAGATGGAGGGCACCTATCCGCTGCCCGAGGCGCAGCTCGATCGCTTCCTGTTGAAGCTCAATGCCGCCTATCCCGACGCCGGCGAGCTCGCCCAGATCGTCGATCGCACCACGGGCGCGCCCATGCCGGCCGTGGATCCGGTGCTGAGCGCCGGCGAGCTGTTGGAGCTGAGAGAGCTGGTGCGCTCGGTGGTGATCGCCGGCCACGTCAAGGACTACGCCATACGCGTGGTACTCGCCACCCACGCGCGGAGCGCCCAGGCGACACCGATGGTTCGCCGCTACGTGCGCCACGGGGCAAGCCCCCGTGGACTGCAAGCCATGGTGCTCGCCGCGAAGGCCTTCGCCCTCTTTGCCGGACGCATCAACGTGAGCTTCGATGATCTCACCGCTGCCGCGTTGCCGGCGTTGAGGCACCGCATCCTGCTCAACTTCGAGGGCGAGGCGGAAGGAATCGACGTGGAAGACCTGATCGCCGAGGTCGTCCGCGAAACGCCCACCGTGCACGGGGAAGCGCACGCCTGAGCCCGCCGCCTGTTCTGCGTGATCGCCGTGGCTAGATTGCATTCCTGACATGGAGCGGCTCACCGCGCCTGCCACCGGCGGCGATCTCCTCTTTGACGACGGATTCCTGCGCAAGCTGGAGCGGCTCGAGCTGCTGGCGCGGAAGATCTTCCGTGGCCTGCTGCGTGGAGAGCGCACGACCTCGCGCCGTGGTCGGGGGCTCGAATTCTCCGACTTCAGGCAGTACCGGCCAGGTGACGACTTCCGGCACATCGACTGGAACATCTACGCGCGGCTGGACCAGCTCTTTCTCAAGCTGCACGCCTCCGA
>MEQT01000218.1 GCA_001770325.1 Betaproteobacteria bacterium RIFCSPLOWO2_02_64_14 | reverse complement strand
TGGACAGCATCGGCACGGCATGCCGCACCGGTTCGAACGCGTCGAGCCCCCTCCCCCCCACCCGCTGAGTCGGCGAGTCGGGCGTGATCAGTTCCGGGTGACTGGCTTCGAGTTCCTGCAACTCGCGGAACAGGCGGTCGTACTTCGCATCGGAGATGAGAGGTTGGTCAAGAACGTAATACTGATAGTTGTGACGCTCGATCTCCCCGCGCAGCTGCCTGACGCGCTTCAGAGCGCCCGGGGGGGCGGTCACGAGAACAGCCGCAGCGCGCGCACGCTGCCGGCGCCGACGCCGCGTGCCTCCATCCTGGCGTAGATGTCCGCCACCTGCTGGCGAATCCTGGCGATGCCGGCGGCGCTGAGCAATACGCGGTTGTCATCGACCAGGCTGCCGCCGAGCGCCTGTGCGAGATGCGCACCGGCATCGAACATCCGGTCGAGCACCTTGAGACCATCGGGCACCCGGGGGACATCGAGCATCAGGGTGAGACCGCGCGTGGCGAGATTCTTGATTTTTTCCGGGAGAAAGGGGGCTGGTTCGTGATTGTCGAGCGTGAACAGCGTCCGGCGCTGGTCGTCGCGCAGTCTGAAAACGCCGTCCGGCTCCAACCGGAAGCCCGCGCCCTCCGCGAGTACCCGGATCTCGGCGCCCGGGAAAGCGCGATCTTCACCGGCGACGACATTCGCGCCGATTGCGATGTCGACCTCCGCGCAAAACGCGTCGAGTTCACGCGCCGCCTCCAGTGCCGCCAACGTCTCCGGACAGGATGCCATCGCCGCACTCTGTTCGGCGCAATGGCGCACGGCATCGCAAAACATGGAAAGCTGCGCCGGCGTGATCGAGCCCGAGCGATTGACGAGCTGCACCGCTACGCGCAACTTGGTGTACGCTCCACGGCCCGCTCGCGACAGGTCGCTCCACTGTCCGCTGTGGGGATTAAATGCGGCAATCCGGTACGGCTTTCCGCACGCCGTGGTCCTCGCGATCAGCTCATCCAAAGCGCGCTCGGGCAACGGAGTATTGCCGTCGATCTGCGCCACATAGTCGATGAGCGAATCAAATTCCGTCAGCGGCCCGCTCGCCGCAGCGGCGGGAACCGCCTCCCCGCCGCGCGGGCCTGGCGCACCTGCTTCATCCGCACGCACGCTGACGGGGCCCGTGATCTGAGGCTCGACGCGCAACGTCGGCGCCGGCGCCGGGTCGCGCAACACGTCCCCACGGTCGCTATCGAAAGCTTCCCCCAGGCGGCGGCGAAACCGGCGCTCCTGGATCCAGTTGGCCAGATACACACCGGCGACGACGAGCAGACCGACGACGACCAGGCTCAACTGCAAGTCGCTCATGCCCGCGCCTCTCCTCAGGCAGCTTCTTCCGTAAGCTTCATGGCTTCTTCAATGTCGACCGCGACCACCCGTGATACGCCCGCTTCCTGCATGGTGATACCGAGCAACTGGTTGGCGATCTCCATCGTGATCTTGTTATGGCTGATGAACACGAACTGGGACTGTGCCGACATCTTCCTCACGAGATCACAGAAACGCTCCGTGTTGTGGTCGTCGAGTGGCGCATCGACCTCGTCCAGCAGGCAGAACGGCGCGGGGTTCAACTGGAAAAGCGCGAACACCAGCGAGAGCGCCGTCAGTGCCTTCTCGCCCCCCGACAGCAGGTGTATGGTGGTATTGCGCTTTCCGGGAGGCTGCGCGACGACGTGCACGCCGCTGTCCAGAATCTCCTCTCCCGTCAGCACCAGCCGCGCGTGCCCGCCGCCAAAGAGCGCCGGGAACATCTCCCCGAAATGACGATTGACATCATCGAAGGTCTGCTGCAGGCGCTCGCGCGTCTCGCGGTCGATACGCCGGATCGCGTCCTGGAGCGTTCCCATCGCCTCCGACAGATCCCGGGACTGTGCGTCGAGATATGCCTTGCGCTCCTGGCTTGCCTGCAGTTCCTCGAGCGCGGCCAGATTCACCGCTCCCAATGCCTGTATCTCCTCATTGACGCGGGTGATCTCTCCTTGCAGCGCCCCCGAGCGCACGCCTTTCTCGAGCATCAGCCCGAGTTCGTCTTCACGCGCCCCGGCCGCCGCGAGCTGCTGCGCAAACTGCTCCTCGATGAGCCGCGCTTCCTGCTCTCGTAACCTTGCACCGCTGATGCGCTCGCGCAGCGGATCGAGTTTCTGCTCGCTCGCGAAGCGCTCCTGTTCGACTTCCTTGAGCCGCGTCTCCAGCCCCTCGAGTGCGTCACGCGCCTGGGCAAGCGCCAGCTCGCGCCGCGCGCGATTGGCGAGCGCTTGCTGGAGCCGCTCCTGCAGAGGTGCGTCATCGTAAGTACCGAGCTCGCGTTCCTGGGCGCCGATGCCTTCGCGCAGTCCCGCGACCGTCGCGGACGCATTCCGGATGGCGTTTTCGACTTCGGCAATCTTGAGCTGGGCGGCACGCAGGCTGAAGGAGGCTTCCTGATGCTCGATCTGCGCCTTCTGCAATGCGTCGCGCTGCATGCGCAGCACCGCGTCGGCGCGACCATAGAGATCGGTCGACAATTCGAACTGGCGCCGCAGCTCCTCAGCCTGCGCCTGCAATCGAGTCAAAGCCGTTCCGGCGGACTCCGCGCGAGCGGCTTCCTCCGCGAGTTGCGTGGATACCTCCTGCAACTCGGTCGCAATCTGCTGTCCGCGCTGGGTGATGCGCTGGGCCTGCTCGGACAACCGCAGCGACTCGAGTTCCAGATCGTGCGTGCGCTGCTGCGTCTCGTCCACCGCCCGCCGCAACGCCCCCAACTCGTCCTTGGCCCGGCCGATGTCGAAATCCACCGCCGCCGCCGCTTCGCGCAAAGCATCCAGTTCCACCTGATGAACCCCGGTGGCGCGCCGCAACTCCTCGATCTCGCGCTGACGCGACAGCACGCCGTGAAGTTCCGAATCCGGCGCGTAAAAGTTGATGGAATGCTGCGTAAAGACGTGCCCTTCTCTTGAGACCAGAATGGCGCCGGCACGCAGACGCCCGCACAGTTCCATGCCGCGGCTCACATCGTCCACCACGAAAACATCGTGCAGCCATTCCGCGAGCGCCGCCTGCAGTCCCGCCTCGCCGCAGGTGAGGTATTGCAACAAGGGCTTGAGTTCAGGCATGCCGGGAAGTGCGGCGGGCTGCACATCCGCGGCAGCGACCACCGTCATCCTTCCCGGCGGCGCGTCGCCGAACCAGTCGCGCGATCTCTCGAGCCGGTCGAGTGTGATGCCGTTCAGCCGCTCGCGCAGCACCGCCTCGAGCGCATCCTCCCAACCGGGTTCGATGCTGATCCCCTGCCACACCCGCGGCATGTCTTGCAGCCGGTAGCGCGCGAGCCATCCCTCCATGTTCGCCCCGCGCGCCAGGCGATCCTGCAGTTGCTGCAGCGCGTGACGCCTCGCCCCGAGCTCCGTGAGTTGCTGTGCGGCGGCATCGAGCGCCTCGTTTTTTTCGCGCAACGACTGTTCGAACCGCAGCAGTCCTTGTTCCTTCTCGCCGAGGGCCGCGCGACGCGCGGCCAGGTCCTGCTCTCCGGACTGGATCTCCTGCTGCAAGCGCACCATGCCATCGCTGTCGGACGGCGCGAGCGCAGCCTGCTCCTCGAGCAGGCGTTCGCGGCGCTGTCCAAGCTGCTCGGCCAGCCGCCGCGCGTGCTCGAGTTTGGTCTGTTCGACCTGCCCCGCCTGCTCGATCTGCGACAGGTGGCTCTGAAACTCATCCCGGCGGCTGCGCGTGGCGCGATAAGTCTCCTCCGCCACCGGCAGCTTCTCCGCCTCGGTCACTTCGGCCGCGGCACAGACGCTTATGCGTTCCTCGGCACGTGCGCGCGTCGCTAGCCACTCGGCCAGCTCCGCCTGGGCCATGTCCAGTTGCGACTGGCCGTTCTCCAGTTGAGCGCGCGATGCGGCAAGCTGGTTTTCGATGCGCTGTCTGCTGTCGCGCACATGCGCGATGTCCTGCTCCAGACGCGCAGTCTCCGCGTTGGCTTCGTACAACGCCCCATGCGCGGCATGCATCTCGTCGCCGGCGCGCTGATGCTCGACTCGCAATTCTTCCAGGCGTCGCTCCGCGTCCCGCATGCGCGCGGTTTCGGCCTCCAGCTCGACGCCCAGCCGTTCAACCTCCCGCGCGTGCCGGGCACGGGTCGCGGCAGCTTCCTGCTTGCGCGTGAGCCACAGCAGGCTTTGGGTCTTCTGCAGCTCGCCCTGCAGCCCATGGAAACGTCGCGCGACCTCGGCCTGCACCTCCAGGTGCTCGATCTGGCGCGCCAGTTCCTGCCGGATGTCGTCCACGCGCAGCAGATTGTCGCGGGTGCTTTCGAGCCGCACTTCCGTCTCCCGGCGGCGCTCGCGGTATTTCGAAACCCCCGCCGCCTCCTCCAGGAAAATGCGCAGTTCCTCGGGCTTGGACTCGATCACCCGCGATATCATCCCCTGCTCGATGATCGCGTAGGCACGCCCGCCCAGCCCTGTGCCGAAGAAAATGTCCGCGACGTCCCGCCGCCGCACGTGCAGGTTGTTGATGTAGTAGGACGAGTCGCCATCGCGCTGCAGCACGCGCCTGATCGAAATCTCGGCGTAACTCGACCACTGGCCGGCGGCCTTGCCCAGGCTGTTGTCGAAAATGAGTTCGACGCTCGCGCGATTCACCGGCTTGCGTTCGCCCGAGCCGTTGAACAGCACGTCCTGCATCGTTTCACCCCGCAGGTGACGCGCCGATGTCTCGCCGAGCACCCAGCGCACGGCGTCGATCACGTTGGACTTGCCGCATCCGTTGGGGCCGACGATGCCCACGAGGCGCCCGGGAATCGGGATGTGTGCGGGATCGACGAAAGACTTGAAACCGGCGAGATTGATCTGGGTGAGACGCAAGATATTACGCTTCAGGTCAGGTTGAGAAATTGGGAACGCGTGTTCGAATAGGCTCTATAATCTGCGCCAACTTCGCGTGCCATTCTAACCGATTTGACCTGATCCGATAATGCCGAACCGACCCAGCCGGCGGCTCGAAACGTTTCCGAATCCGGCGCCACGCCGGGACTACCGGATTCACATGGAGATCCCCGAGTTCACCTGCCTGTGCCCGCGCACCGGGCAGCCCGATTTCGCGACCCTGCTGCTCGACTACGTGCCTGACCGGCTGTGCGTGGAGCTGAAGAGCCTGAAGCTCTATATCTGGTGGTATCGCGACACGGGCGCGTACCACGAAGCTGTGACTCATGCGATACTCGGCGATCTCGTGCGCGCGACGCGCCCGCGTTTCATGCGGCTGGCGGCGCGATTTTTCGTGCGTGGCGGCATCTACACGACTGTCGTCGCCGAACACGTGAAGCGCGGCTGGCGGCCACGCGCCGCGGTGGCCCTCGACACGCTGCCCTCCGCATCCCGCACGCGCCAGTTGCCGTTCAACGACGACCCTGCTCAGTGAATCCGAATCTCGATCGCCTCCGGAGTTACCCGTTCCAGAAACTCTCGACGCTGCTTGACGGCGTCACCCCCAACCCGCGGTTGCGCCCGATCGCCATGCACATCGGCGAACCCCGGCATCCGACGCCGGAATTTATCATGCGCACCGTGGCTGACAACCTCGACGGGCTCGCGAGTTACCCGCTCACGCGCGGGTCCACGGAGCTTCGCGCCGCAATCGCCGGCTGGCTGAAGCGGCGTTACCAACTGGAAGACCTCGATCCCGATACCGAGGTCATCCCGGTCAACGGCAGCCGCGAGGCATTGTTCGCGTTCGCGCAGGCGGTGATCGATCCAGGCCGGCGCGCCCCGGTCGTGGTGTGCCCCAACCCGTTTTATCAGATCTACGAAGGCGCGGCGCTCCTCGCCCAGGCGACGCCCGAGTTCCTGAACGGCGTACCGGCCCGCAACTACGCTCCCGATTTCGGCGAACTGCCGGAGGAAACGTGGGCGCGCACGCAACTGGTGTACGTGTGTTCTCCCGGCAATCCCACCGGTTACGTCATGCCGATCGCCGACTGGCGGGAGCTGTTCGCGCTTTCCGACCGGCATGGATTCGTGATCGCCGCGGACGAATGTTATTCGGAGATCTATTTCGACGAGGCGCGGCCGACGCTCGGCGCGCTGCAGGCGGCGCAGGAGCTCGGGCGCAGCGGTTATCCGCGGCTCGTCGTCTTCTCCAGCCTGTCCAAGCGCTCGAACGTACCCGGCATGCGTTCCGGGTTCGTGGCGGGCGACCGGAACATACTGAAGCAGTTCCTGCTCTATCGCACCTATCATGGCTGCGCGATGTGTCCGCCCATCCAGCTGGCGAGCATCGCCGCTTGGAACGAC
>MEQT01000217.1 GCA_001770325.1 Betaproteobacteria bacterium RIFCSPLOWO2_02_64_14 | reverse complement strand
CGGCCCAATTCCTGGTGCCGAGCGTGCGCAGCGCTTCCTCCCGCGTGGGGAACCCGGCGGCGTACGCTTCCTGGCTCTTCTGGTTCTGGTACACGGGCGCGGACACCATGGAAAGCGTGCGCACGCGCTCGGGGTGCTCGGCCGCCAGCATCATGCCGATGACGCCGCCGAAGGATTCGCCGCAGTAATGAACGGCATCGAGTCCCAGTTCGTCGAGCGCTGCGAGAACGTCGTCCACGTACCCCGCGAGCGTGCTGTCCGTCGCGGGATTGAAATCCACCGGCGACTCGCCGTGCCCGCGCAGATCCGGCCGCACCACTTTGTAAAACCGAGCGAGATGCGGCACCCAGCCGAACCAGAACCGCGACGAGCGCGCGTAACCGTGCTGGAGAAGAATCGTGCCGGCATTCCGCCACGGATCGGTGAAATCATCGACCCGGTAATGCAACGTGGGTTTTCCCGCCCTCCTGACGTAGGGCATGGAAGCAGCGACTCCGTCGCCTCTTACGCCGCGGCGGCGGTCTTTACACTGACGATCCTGTCATAACCGCTGCCCGGATCGAGCAGTTCCCACCCGGTCATCCAGTCGTACAGGTGCTCGTACTCCTCGCGCGTGTACGGGCGCGGCGCAACGTAACGGAACCGGGGAAGATAGAAATCTTGCTCGGTGAGCATCGCCATGTCTGGCGGTACTTCACGGATCATGTACTTGAGATAGGGCCGGATATCCTCGTTGATCTTCTCGACTGCCCGGTTGATGGCCCGGTTGATCGCGGCGTACATCTCCGGATTGACATCCGGGGTGGCGACCTCTGCCCCTTCGTAGAAAGCCTCACAGATGATCTTGCACCCTTTCCGGACAGCAACCGTAATCCACGGTTCCATCACCGCGGCGGCCTCGACCTTGCCTTCTTCCAGGAAGCGCAAGCGCTGCCTGGGGCCGCCCACATGCACCGCACGCACCTCACTCTTGCTGTTCATCGAACCGCCGAGCATGGACAGCGTGATGTAATGCGAGCCGGCGTGAAAATTCACCGCCACCGTTCTGCCACGCAGGTCCTGCGGCACATTGCAGGCCGAGTCCCCGCGCACGACGATGGCCTGCGTCGCAACCGCGGCGCGCTTGCTGATCACCCTGACGTTGCGGGTGCTGTCCTGGGTGCGCCGGATCTGGCCCCACTCGCAGGCACGGTACATGCAGAATTCGCCCTTCTCGATGCCCTCGTGCCAGCCGTAGGATTTCACCAGCCGGTGGTCTTCAATCGGCTGCTCCGGAACTTCCTTGTCCCGGTCCCGGCCCGAGCCCGCCGGCACGAGTTCGACGTCATACCCCTCATCCGCGAAGTAACCCTCTTCCTTCGCCACGTGATACGGGAGCGAGAACACCGCGTTGCTGACTTCAATCCGGGTTCTTACAAGCGCCATGAACGTATCCCCCTGCCGTCAAGTTGACACATTTTCCCGCGTCGCTCCATTACCCGGAGGTAGTTTACCCCCTCGAAATGGCTGACGACAACGACGGCAGCGTGCGTGGACACTGAAAACAATGTGCAGGCGGCAACATCCCGGTAAACTGCGCGCGCAATGATGTAAAATTCGATGATCGCCCTGCCGAACGGGGCGAGGAGGAGATAGAGTGGAGATGGAACTCAAGTCGCGGCGCTACACCGTTCCGGACCTGGGCGGCGCGATGGAGCTGTGCTTCACCAATGGGTGGACCGACGGATTGCCGGTCGTGCCGCCGACCGCGGAGCGCATCCGGGCCATGCTGGAAGCCGGCGGGCTGGAACCGGGGCACCAACTCGCATTCATCGAGAATCGACAGATCTCAGTCACCACCGAAAAGGTGGCGATCAATGCCGTGATGGCGGGCTGCAAGGCCGAGTACATGCCAGTCGTCGCCGCTGCTATCGAAGCGCTGGGCGATCCCGCGTACGGCTACCACGGTCCTGCCACCAGCACCGGCGGCTCCGCGGTATTCATGCTTGTGAACGGCCCGATTGCGCGCCAACTCGACATCAACAGCGGAGATAACCTGTTCGGGCCGGGCTGGCGCGCCAACGCCACCATCGGCCGTGCGGTGCGGCTCGTCATGCGCAACGTGATCGGCACGCTGCCCGGTGAACTCGATCGCAGCAGCCTCGGCCATGGCGGCAAGTACTCGTACTGCATCGCCGAAAACGAGGTGGACAGCCCCTGGCCGCCATTCCACACCACTCGCGGCTTCCGTTCCAACCAGAATGCTGTCACCATCTTCGCGGCATTGGCGCCAAAACAGTATTCAAACGGGTTGAGCGCAACACCCGAGGGCATACTCACGACGGCCTGCGCCCACATGCGGGTCTCGGCAGGAACGGGGCGCCAGCCGCAGTACGCGCTGGTGTTTGCGGGCGAGCACCAGGCAACCATAAAGAAGGCCGGCTGGAGCCGTGAAGACGTCCAGCGATATTGCTTCGAGCACTCGCAGTCCACGATGGCCGAGCTGAAGCGCATCAACATCATGGCCGGAGACGTGAAGCCCGAGGACGAGCGCGCCATGTACCCCGTGGTACAGGCGCCGCAGGATTTGCTCGTGATCGCTGCAGGCGGGAATGCCGGCGTACAATCGGCCATCATTCCCGGCTGGGGCAGCAAGTCCGGCTCGCAGAGCGTCACGCGGGAGATCAAGGTGAAGAAGTGACCAACCACGAAAGGAGCGCATCATGACGGTACAGATTTTCGACCCCACGACAGAAGCGACGGAGCGGACCATCGCCTACGCGCGGCGGCCCGCATCGCTGAAGGGCCTGCGGATCGGGCTCGTGGACAACACCAAGCACAACTCCGACCAGTTGCTGCTGCGGATCGCCGGAATTCTCGAGCGCGAGCACGGAGCGAAATCCCATGTCATCCGCAAGAAGAAGAGCGCGGGCGTTGCACCGCATGCGGAAATCATCGCGGAGTACAAGGCCGATTGCGACGTGATCGTCGCCGGCGTCGGCGATTGAGGGTCATGCAGCTCGGGCAGTGTGCTCGACAGCATAGTGTTTGAACAGCAGGGCGTTCCGTCGGCGTCCATCATCACGGACGTGTTCACCGTCACCGGCCGGGCCATGGCCCGTACCTGGGGGCTTCCCGATTTCAAGTTCATAGCGATGCCCCACCCGATCGCCAACCTCAAGGACGCGGAGCTTGATCAGCGCGCCGCCGCGATCGCGCCCGAAGTGGTGAAGCTGTTGCTGGAAGGCCAGACGGGCTGATGCGAGCGGGCGGGCGCGCTGTGACCGCGCCCGCGGCGTGGCTTGGAACCGCCGGGATTGCGCCAAACTGCGTACGCCGGCGTAGAATGCCCCAAGCCACGCAGGTGAAACCTGTCCGGGAAGCCGGATGTGACGTGAGAGGAGAACCATCATGGGGCAGATCCTTGGTCTAGGCATGACGCACTATCCGAGTCTCTCCGTCCAGGGGAACATGTGTCTTCGCATCCAGAAGTGCCTGGACGATCCGCGGCTCGCCGAGAAGTTCCGGTCGCTCGATAACTGGCATCCCACCATGCGCGAGCAGTGGGGCAACGACCAGGGGCAGGCCCACTCGGACAAACACCGGCAGGACATGATCGACCAGTTCCGCAAGATCCGCGCCGAGCTTGACGCCTTCAAGCCTGACTTCGTGCTGATCTGGGGCGACGACCAGTACGAGAACTTCAAGGAGGATTGCGTGCCGCCATTCTCCATCCTCGCCTACGATTCCGTGGAGTTTCAGCCGTGGAAGGGCTATCGTCGCGGCCGTAACGCCTGGAACGAACCGGAAGAGCAGACCTTCACGATGAAGGGCCACCGCGACGGCGGCAAGTACCTCGCGACGGCGCTCCTGAAGGAAGGCATCGACGTGGCGTACGCCTACAAGCCCCTGCACCGCCCGCTTGGGCACGCGTTCACGAATTCCATGATGTATCTCGATTACGACCGCAAGGGCTTCCCCTACCCGGTGGTGCCTTTCGCCGTCAACGCGTACGGCCGCTGGCTGATCGCCTCGGGCGGGGGGGCCATGTTTCCGTCGGACGCAGCGAAGCTTTCCGACCGCGAGAGCGATCTGGACCCGCCCGCACCACAACCTTGGCGCTGTTTCCAGGTGGGCGGCGCCATCGCGCGCGCCCTGCAGCGCAGCCCGTGGCGGGTGGCGGTCATCGCTTCATCGAGCTGGAGCCATTCTTTCCTGGTGCAAAAGCACTCGCGGATGTTTCCGGATGTCGAATCGGACAAGCGCTACTACGAAGCACTGAAGCGCGGCGATTGGGAGCTGTGGCGCAATACCACCATCGAGGAAGTCGAGGACCGCGGACATCACGAGGTACTCAATTGGTTCTGCCTCGCCGGCGCCATGCATGAATTGGGGCATCAAGAGCCCGACGAGTCCGTGTTCCTGGAGTCGTGGATCTCGAACTCCGACAAGGTGTTCGCGGTATTCCGGCCGAACCAGGCCGGCAGCCACTGAACCGCCGCAAGGCCGCCGGTGGTTGTTAGGCAACCGCCCGCGGCCTGCGTTTCGTCGTCAGCGCATCGGCTTGAACTTGTGGACCCGCCGGCCCCAGTTCGTCTCGGCGACGTAAAGATTGCCCTTGGAATCTGAGGCCACGGTATGGCCGTGCGTGAAGCTGCCGAGTTGATGGCCCGGACGGCCGAAACTCGACAGGATGGTGCCGCTCGCATGATCGAGGATGTGCACCTGCTCGTTGCGCCCGTTCATCACGTACAGGTACTTCTGCTCCCGATCCGGTGAAAACGCGGTCCACCACGCCGTGCCCCGTTTATCGGGCAGCGTGGGCGTTCCGGTGCGCACCCAGATGTTCCGCTTGAAGCTGCCCATCTTGTCGAACACCTGGACGCGGTCGCCCTGCCGGTCGCCGATGTACACCAGGCCCGCGTTGCTGATCGCCACGCTGTGCACGACATGGGCGAACGCGCCGCCGACTCCCGCTTCCATCTCTTCCGGCGTCGCCTGCCGCCCCCACTGCCGCAGGTACTTGCCGTTCGTGTCGAACACCACCACGCGCCGGTTGCCATAACCGTCGGCGAAGTACACGTCCCCGTTCTCCGGGTCGCACGCGATGCCCGCCGGCTTGTTGAGGCGATCCTTGCCGGCATTGAGGAACTTGCCGCGCTTGGTACCGTCGTCGGTATCGAACACGCCCTTCGTGCCGATCTGCGCGAGAAGCTTCCCGTCGTAGGTGTATTTCTGCACCATGCCGTCGCCGTTGGCGCTGATCCACACGTTGTTGTCCCGGTCGACGGCGCAACTGTGAGGCGTCGAGGGCAGCACGTCCCAGTCACCCCACGACCCGATGAGCTTCCCATCCAGGTCGAAGATCATCACTGCCGGCGCGCGGATGCAGGTCTCCTTCTCCTCCTCGGTGATGTCTCCCCGGTTCACGATGAGCACGTGATCGTTATGGTCCACGTAGACGCACGCGAGTTGCCCGCCGATCCAGCCATCGGGCAGGGGCTTGGGCCAGGACGGATCGATCTCGAAACGCGGCGCTGTGGACTCGGACGGAACCGCGCGCACGGCGGCGGCGGACGAAGTGGCGGAAGGAGTATTCATATCGTCTCTCTCTGGACAATGGACGGGACAAGGGGACTGCGCGAGCGGGACAATCTATCCTGAATCGGGGAAACCCGCAAACGTAACCTTCGCCCCGCACACCCCTTGCCCCACCGCGTTTGCGACGGTCGCGGCTGCGGACTACAATCCCGCCAGCCCCCGGGCGCCTGCACGGGACCCGTTTCATCTCGCCCACAAGAAAGGACCGCCATGCCCGACGCCAGCCTCTCCTTCGATCACGTCCATCTCGTCAGCGAGGACCCGCACGCCGCCGCCCGCTGGTATGTCGACAATCTGGGCGGCAAGGTCGTCAGGAGCATGGAGATGCGCGGCGCCCCGCAGGTCTACGTATCGTTCGGCGGCGCCATGGTCATCGTGCGCGGCCAGCGGCCTGCCGAACTCGCCGCAGCCAGACCCGGCCTGCAATGGGGCGTGGATCATTTCGGGATGCAGGTGAAGGGAGATTTCGACGCCTTCTGCGCAGGCCTGCGCGGAAACGGTGTCACCTTCAGCCTGGAGCCTACCGACATCAACCCGACTACCCGCATCGCGTTCGTCAACGCGCCCGACGGCGTGAGTGTCGAACTGCTCAACCGCAAAGAGCAGTTGTAGAACCCGCGGCACGCGCTGTGGCATCGCGGCGCGCCCTGCCTGTGCCATAATCCCGCCCGCCATCACGCCGCCAATCCATCGCGCAGCGCACGCGCTCTTGCGCGCTACCTGATCAGGGAGAAGA
>MEQT01000216.1 GCA_001770325.1 Betaproteobacteria bacterium RIFCSPLOWO2_02_64_14 | reverse complement strand
ATGCGGCAACTGCGCGGGCAGATCGAGGTCGTCTCCAACAGTATCGAGATGGCCGGCAAGCGCCAGCGCGACATGTACGTCGATATCGATACGCGCCTGCGGCGGCTGGAGCAGCCAGCCGGCGGCGCACCCGCTCCCGGGGCCACCGTTGCCCCGCCAGGGCAGGTGGCGTCGGCTGCGGCGGGCGAGGATGCGCGTGTCTACGAAGCGGCGCAGAATCAGAGGCGCATCGGCAACTACCAGGCCGCCATCGTCGCTTTCCAGGGATTCCTCGCGCAGTTTCCGCAGAGTCCGCTTGCGCCGCGCGCCCAGTACTGGATCGGCGACTCCTACTTCAATCTTCGCGATTTCAGGAACGCCATTGCCAACCAGCAGAGGCTGATCGCGACCTATCCGGACAGCGCGTCGGTGCCCGATGCGATGCTCAACATCGCGAGCAGCCAGCTCGAGCTCGGCGATACGGCTGCCGCACGCCGCTCCATGGATAACCTGGTTGCGCGCTACCCGGCGAGCGAAGCCGCCGAAAAGGCCCGCAGGCGCCTCGCCACGCTGCGCTGAGGCGAACACGTCAGGATTCAGGATTCGGGATCGAGGATTGACGGGAACCGCTTGGCCGAGACGAGAAAGGCGGTGGTGCTCCTCTCCGGCGGCCTCGACTCGGCCACCACGCTCGCGATCGCGCGCGAACGCGGTTATTCGTCTCATTGCCTGAGTGTCGATTACGGCCAGCGCCATCGCGCCGAACTCGATGCCGCCGCGCGCGTGGCGCGGGCGCTGGGAGCGAGCGCGCACCGCACCATCAAGATCGATCTCGCGGCGTTCGGCGGCTCGGCGCTGACGGATCCCGCGATCGCCGTACCCCAGGCGCCCACCACCGGCATTCCCGTTACCTACGTGCCGGCGCGTAACACGATATTGCTCGCGCTTGCGCTCGCCTGGGCCGAGGTTCTCGGCGCGCAGGACATTTTCTTCGGCGCCAATGCCGTGGATTATTCGGGCTATCCCGATTGCCGTCCCGAGTTCATGCGGGCATTCGAACAGCTTGCGAATCTTGCGACCAAGGCGGCAGTCGAGGGGCGGCAGCTCGCTTTGCGCACGCCGGTCATCGAACTCACCAAGGCGGAGATCGTGCGCCGCGGCGCCGCGCTCGGCGTCGACTACTCGATCACGGTTTCGTGCTACCAGGCGACGGACGCGGGACTGGCGTGCGGGCGCTGCGACTCGTGCCGCCTGCGGCGCGCGGGATTCGAAGCCGCGGGCCTGCCGGATCCCACACGCTACGCGGCATAGCGGCGCCTACGCGCGCCGCATCCACGAGCAAGCATCACAGGCCGGTGATATAGTGACGTGGCACGGGGAGCGGGGCGTGGTGCTTGCCTCTTCCCTCGGCAGCGGGACCGAGGGTGAGGAAAGAATTCCTGGCGGGAATGCGACATGGAACTCACCATCCATAATCAGGTGTTGCTCGCTGTTTTTGTCATCGCGGCGATCATGGGCGCGGTCGCCAACAAGACGAATTTCTGCACCATGGGCGCGGTTTCCGACTGGGTCAACATCGGCGACACCGGACGCATGCGCGCGTGGGTGTTCGCGATGACGGTCGCACTGGTCGGCGTGCTGGGGATGGAGGCTGCCGGGATGGTCAATCTGTACGGCGAGACCTTCCCTCCCTATCGCACCGCCAATTTTGCCTGGCTGCGCTACCTGCTGGGGGGGCTTCTCTTCGGCATCGGCATGACACTCGGCAGCGGGTGCGGCAACAAGACGCTGGTGCGCGTGGGCAGCGGCAATTTGAAATCGCTCACCGTATTGACCGTCGCATCGGTGGCGGCCTACCTGATGCTGTGGACGCCGCTCTTCGAAAAGGCGTTCGTGCCGTGGATCGGGCCGACAACCGTGAATCTCGCGCACTACGGCGTCCCGAACCAGGAACTCTCCACGGTGATGGCGGCGATGGTCGGTATGCAGGGCGCGCCCGCCCTGCATCTGGCCGTCGGCGCGCTGGTCGCGGTCGGCATGCTGGTCTTCGTATTCAAGTCCGGGGATTTCCGGGGCAGCCGCGACAACATTCTGGGCGGGGCCGTGGTGGGACTGGCGATCGTCGCCGGCTGGTGGATCACCGGCGGCCCGTGGGGCCAGAAGTGGAAGGAGTTTGCCGAGTTCGCGACCGATGTGCCGAGCCGGGTGCAGGTCCAGTCCTACACCTTCGTGAGCCCGATGGGCGACTCCGCGCGCTACGTGCTGGACCCGGCGAACCTCGCGCTGGTGAATTTCGGCGTGATGGCCCTTGCCGGCGTCATCGCCGGATCGCTCGTGTACGCGCTCGCGACGCACACGTTCCGCTTCGAGTGGTTCGCCTCACGCAAGGATTTCGTGAACCACGCGCTGGGCGGCGCGTTGATGGGCATCGGCGGCGTGCTGTCGATGGGCTGCACCGTGGGCCAGGCGATCACCGGCATCTCCACGCTCGCCATCGGCTCCATCCTCACGTTTCTCGCCATCGTGATCGGCTCGGCGGGGACGATGAAATACCAGTACTGGCGCATGATGCAGGAAGCCTGAGGGCAGGAGCCAGGAATCACGGGTAGGGTGCACATTGCGCACCACGAATCATTGACCCATTCTCCTATGAAAGGTAAAATTCGCGCCTTTTCTCGGGCGGTTAGCTCAGTCGGTAGAGCAGCGGACTTTTAATCCGTTGGTCGGGAGTTCGAATCTCCCACCGCCTACCAAAATACAAGGGGCTAGCTTCGGCTGACTCCTTTTCTTTTACATCTTATGCCGCAGGGATGCGGTTGAGCACGCCGTCAACAACCGCCGCACGAGGTGCAAGGTGGGCGGGTGTCGGCAAAGCCCTGCACCGATGAGTGCCCCATAAGATCGGAAGCCGGGTGTAAGCTGCGCTCGGCTCCCGCGCTCCATAAGCCTCATATCGCGTGCGGCCGATTTTTAATCGTAGAGCACTGGACACAAGAGCACCTTGAGCGGCTCACTTGCCTCGGCGACCGGCATCGCCCTCGTAGTCTACGCGTCAACGAATATTGACGACTTACTGGTTTTAGCCGTCTTCTTTGCTGATCCACGCGTACGTCTCGGCGCGGTGATCGTCGGTCGGTTTATCGGGCTTGCGGCGCTGGTGCTTGCGAGTGCCGCCGCCGCGCTGCTGGCGCTGGTCATTCCGGCTGAGTGGGTTGCGCTGCTGGGTGTTGTGCCGCTGTTTCTGGGGTTGCGGCTGCTGCCCGCCCTGCGCGGCAATCGCGAAGATGAGCAGAGCGGTGCCGAAGGCCTCCGCGCAGCCGATGCGAAGGACAAGCCCCGGCACGGATTTACCTCACAGGCGCTTTCAGTGGCGGGGGTTACCCTGGCGAACGGCGGAGACAATCTCGGCGTCTACATACCGCTTTTCGCGACCTCGCCCGATGCGATCGCCATCTACGTCGTGGTTTTCGCCGTCATGACTGCCGCGTGGTGTGCCTTGGGTTATCTGGTAGTGAACAACCCGCTGATCGGGAGTCAGATACGACGCTATGGCCACGTGCTCCTTCCCATCGTACTCATCGCCCTCGGGATCTACATTCTTTCGGGCGCCGTCGCGCTCGTTCGATGAAGAACCACCGTTGCGCCACGGTATAGCCGGATCCGCGCAAGACGGCGCCTCTCGACGGGGGACCAGGGAAAATTTGGCACCCAGAGGCGCGTGCAGGCCTTGCGAGACTTGCCGGACCCTGGCGCGCGAGCCTGGACTACGTATTTTGCAAAAACAACGAGTTACCTGCGCCTCCGCACGGGATTTCGGGCCATGCTTGATCTTCGTCAAGACGCGTTACATCCAAGGCTGCTGGAATTCGAAAAGTGTATACTCGATTTTTCCGTGAAGATCAGACTTGGGTGACGCGGCTCCAATGCCGGCCATGAACAAGCTGTCTTTCCTCCTGTGTGCGTGCGCTTTGTTGGGCGGGTGTGCCATCGCCCCCGAGTACGGTCGTACGCAATTGACCGCACCCGCGCCCGTGAGTGCGGTTTACTCCGAGATGAACCTGCAGCTCAGCCTGGTGACGGCTGCGGGCGAATCACTACGCTGCCCCCAGCCCGGCTGCGGCGCGTCGGAACCCTTCGATCAACGCATCGCCTGGATCGGGCCTGAACTCGCCAAAGCGGCGTACCAGGTTTTTCCCGATCTTGGCGACCGCATCAAGGGATTCGAATTCGTCGTCGCCGACAAGTCTGAGCCCGGCACGCTGTCGGGCTCCATGGGCCGGATCATCATTCTGCGGCCGGTCAGTTCTTTGTCGCCCAACGATGTCACGCTCGCCTTCATCGTGGGACGCGAGATTGGACATGTCATCGCGAAGCACCACGAGGAGAACACGGCAGTGAGCCTCATCGTCTCTGGTCTGGTGCAGCTGCTCATTCCAGCAGCGAACGTCGCGCGCCTGTTCACAAATGCCTTTCTGAGCAGTGGTGCGTTTGCGAACTTTGCCGCGGGCGCCTCGGTTACCGCCACGTCGTTCATCGGATCGCGCCTGGTGGTCACGTCCTACAGGCCAGTCCAGCGGGACGAAGCAGACGCGATTGCCCTCAAGCTGCTTTCGCACCTGGGTTTCGACGCGCCTGCCGTGGCGGCTGCTTTCGCGTCGGTGAACCTCAAATTGCCTGCGACCGACTGGACGTCCGGACTGCGCGCTTCGGTGGAGCGCCTCTCACCGCAGCGGCGTCCAGGTCGCAGCGTTCTCGTCGACTCAAAGGCTGGTGCGCCGCAGGGGCTCGACTGATTCGCGTGCATAGCCCGCGCGTGCCGCTCATTGCGGCGGGATGCCGGCGTCCTTGGTCGTCTTCGCCCACTTTGTGACTTTGGTGGCGGAATGGCCCCCGAACTCTTCCACCCCGCTGTGCGCCGGCTCGATTCTATGGCTCACGAGCCGTTGTTTCAGGTCCGCGGCGCCGGCGCAATGCAGCGGAAAAGGACATAGCGATGAGCGAAGACGCGCGCAAGCACCTGTTCGAATACTTCCCCGGCAATTTCGTCTGGTCGCAGCAGATCAATTCGGGTGCCCGATCCTCATCGTCCACGGCCTGCACCATACCATCGTGCCGGTCGAGTGGGCGCACAAGCTTTACGCGGCGGTGGGGTCGAAGAAAAAATTCCTCAAAGTCTTTACCCCCGAGGACGGCGGCTCCGAGCATTGTCACGGCGACAACCGCATCGTCGGCTCGAATTATGTCGCGGACTGGCTGGCCGACAACTTGTGACGCGCCGCCTTGACATGATTCTTTAGCGAGTGCTATACCGGGCGCCTCGAGACGCACGCGTTCGAAGCCCCTCGATTCAGCGAAGGAGGAGAGAAGATGGCCCATCCCGGCACGCCGGTCAAACGGCAGTTCGTTTACGATTTCCACGGCATGCCGAAGGAAGCGCTGCTCGGCAAGACGTCCACTTCACAGGGCTCATCGTTCAGCGGCGAGCGCATCTATTGCGGCCTGGTGACGAAGAGGCGCGGCACCGGATCGAAGCCGCACTACCACCCGGACGAAACCTTCAATTACGTGCTGGAGGGCACCCTGAAGGTCAACATGAACGGCGAGGAGTTCCTGGTGCCCAAGGGACGGCTCCTTCACATCCCGCCCAACATGGTGCATGACGCGGTGGCCACGGACGACGCGGACGCGGTCTATCTCGTCTGGCGCGACAAGGCGAGCGAAAAGCTCGGCAAGTCCGTCACCATCGAAGCGTAGTCGCGCATGGCAACCTGGTGCGACAGCGTCTAGAATGACGTCAACCGAGAGCAATACCCCGGATTTCGCCGTCACGGATCCAGGAGCGAAAGTGCGACTCAAGTACAGCGGGCGCGCGGGTCTTGCCGGGATCGGCGCGTTTGCGCGCCTGCCGCTGTGCGCATTGCTGGTGGTCACGCTGACAGGCTGCGATCCGGTTTCACTCACGGTTTTCGGCGTCGGCGCGGCGACGGGCGTTCAGCATACGCTCATCGGCATCACTTACCGGACATTTACCGCGCCGCTGGCGCGGGTACGGTCGGCTGTCAATACCGCGCTGGGACAGATGGCGATCGAAGTTTACGCCGAGGAAAATATCGAGAACGGCAAACGGTTGAAGGCGCGCGTTTCAGGCCGGGACATCGAGATTGAACTCGAGGCCCTGACACCCCGGACCACGCGCATGCGCTCGACCGCGCGCAATGGTCCGTTCATGGACTCTGCGACTGCGACCGAGATCATTATCCAGACCGAGAAGGCTCTGGCCGGCGGCTAGAATCTTGTAGCGGAGGTGACATATGACGCGGAACCCGATTTCAGTCGTCAACGCGCTCCTGGTGGCGGGCGTGATCGGTGTGGGCGGCGTTGGCGCTCATGCCGCCGACAGCAGTGAAAGCGCACTCGCGACGCAGGCGAGTACGATGAATACGTTGACGGCGACCCGCGGCGACGGTGCGGTCAGCGGAAAAATCAGCTCCGACTTCGCCACGTTCGCGGGATCTTCCGCCAACGCCGACGCGCTGGTCACGGGCCTGCGCAGCGGCACCACGATCACGCTTACGGCGACGGACGCAAAGGGCGTGACGACCTCGACCGCGTTCACGCCGCCGACCGGCAACATGGGGTACGGGAACGTCTACACTTCGCTCGCGCTCGCCAGGCAGCAACTCGCCGGGCTCGGCATCACCAATCCCACGGCACAGCAGATCGAGGCCGCGCTCGTGGGTGGAACGGTCACCAACAGCAGCGGACAGACCACACAGTTAACCGGCATTCTGCAACTCCGCAGCCAGGGCATGGGTTGGGGACAGATTGCGAATTCGCTTGGCTACAAACTGGGTCCAGTGATCAGCAGCATGAGGTCGGCGAACGCGCACGTCGCGAAGGCGCCCGTTACCGCGGGTGGTACCGCGTCGACTACAAGCGCAAGGACCTCGCCGGCGCCGAAATCCGGGATCGTAACCGGCGCAGGCGGCGCGGCTGCGGGGTCGAGCGCTGGAGCTTCGGGCCGCGGCAATGCCTACGGTCGCGGCATTGTCACCGGTGCGGGAACGCCGGTGGGCGTGGGGGCCGGCCAGGGCAACGCCTATGGCAAGGGGATCGTCAGTGGCGCCGGCAGCGCGGGAGGTCAGGGGGCGGCAGCCGCCGGGGGCCAGGGCAAGGGCGGCGGCAAGGGGAACTGACCGCGCCGCCATGAGTTTTTTCGCACCCCGCCTCGATCGCATCACGCTCTCCGCGAGCAACGCCGCAACCGCACGCGTGCGCGAACTGCGCGCCGCGGGCCGCGACATCGTCGACCTCACCATCGGCCAGCCGGATTTCGAGACGCCACCGCACGTGAAGCAGGCGGTCGCCGCCGCGCTCGCGCGCAACGAGACGCGCTATCCGCCGATCGACGGCGTGCGCGAACTCAAGGCCGCGGCGCGGCTCAAGTTCCAGCGCGAGAACGCGCTGGATTACCGCACCGATCAGATCATGGTCGGGACGGGCAGCAAACAGCTGCTATATAACGCTTTGATGGCAACCGTAGGCGCGGGCGACGAAGCGATCATCCCCGCGCCGTACTGGATCTCGTATCTCGACATGGTACTGGTGGCGGATGGCACGCCGGTCGTCGTGTCGTGCCGCCCCGAAGACGGCTTCAAATTGACCCCGGGGGCTCTGGAGGCGGCGATCACGCCCCGCACCAAGTGGCTCATCATCAATTCGCCGTGCAATCCCACCGGGGCGGTGTATTCGCGCGCCGAACTCAAGGCGCTCTCGGAAGTGCTGCTGCGCCATCCCCAGGTGTGGGTGCTGTCGGACGACATCTACGAGCACCTCACGCTCGATGACAACGAGTTCGCCACCATCGCGCAGGTGGAGCCGAAACTGTACGAGCGCACGTTGACGATCAACGGCGTCTCCAAGGCCTACGCCATGACCGGTTTCCGGCTGGGATACGCCGGCGGGCCGCAGCCGCTCATCCGCGCGCTCGTCAAGATGCAGTCCCAAAGCACCGCCGGCGTGTGTTCCATCAGCCAGTGGGCCGCAGTGGAAGCTTTGACGGGGCCGCAGGAATTCATCAAGGACCGGGCCGCTTCCTTCGAGGCGCGGCGCGACCGGGTGCTCGAACTGCTCAGGGACGTTCCGGGGCTCTCCGCGCACAAACCGCAGGGAGCGTTCTATTTATTCGTTCATTGCGGCGGTCTCATCGGACGCAAGACGCCGCAGGGCAACGCGCTCGCCACTGAGCAGGATATCGTGATGTACCTGCTCGAATCCGGCGTCGCGGTCGTCGTGGGCGCGGCATACGGCATGAGCCCGTACTTCCGGATGTCGATCGCGACCGACATGGTGAGCCTGGAGGAGGCCTGCCGCCGCATGCATGCGGCGGTCGCTGCGCTCAAGTGAGGCTTGCGCGCCGCGAACCCCGGGCGTAACCCGGGGGTTGATGCCTTACACGGTCCTGCGGTTGGTCTCGCGGATGTTTGCCCGGCGGTTTTTCTTGTCGATCGCCTTGTTGTAGCGCGCCTGATCGGCATCCACCGAGTACGCGCCGCATTTCTGGCAATCCGAATGCCTGCGGGCGACGGACATGATCTTCTCGCCCTTGGAGCTGAACGATTCGGTCGCGCCGGCTGCCTCCTTGAGCGTGTCCTGCCCGCATTTCCAGCAGGTCAGTGCGTTTTTGGGTCTGGATTCTGTTACCGGTGCAGCAAGCATGTGATCTCCTTGAGTTCCCGTGAATGGTCAGCGACCCATGATGGGGCGCCATCGGTACGGCGCGACCAGGACACCTGCGTGCTGCCGCGCGCCTGCGCAAGCCGCACCGCTGGGACAAGATGAGAAAGCGGGGAACGGACCGGGGCGGTGTTCTACCGTTGCCCCGTCCGTGCAATGGCGTGGTCGCGGCCACTGTAACCCACTTCAGCCGGATTCACAAACCCGATCCGAAATCGCCGGGAAGCGCCGATTGAGGACCCCGCTTCGACCCGATAACCGCGGGGTTACACCACGCTCTTTAGCTTGGCGAAACCCCGCTCCAGATCGGCGATGAGGTCATCCGGGTCTTCGAGCCCGATGTGGAGCCGTATCATCGGGCCGCCGAGGTCCCACGCAGTCGCCGTGCGCCGACCTTCAACGCGCGCCACGATCGCGAGGCTTTCGAAGCCGCCCCAACTGGAACCGATGCCGAACAGTTCGAGGGCATCGATGAAAGCCGTCACCGCTTCCGGCCTCACCGGGTGGAGGATGCAGGAAAAGAGCGACGCGGCCCCTTCAAAGTCGCGCTTCCACAGCGCGTGGCCGGCGTCGCCTTCGAGTGCGGGGTAGATGACGCGCTTCACCTCCGGACGCGCCTGCAACCAGCGCGCAATCTTCAACGCGCTCGCCATCTGGTGTTTCATGCGCACGCCTATCGTCCGGAAGCCGCGCAACGCCAGGTAGCAGTCATCAGGACTGACGCAGTAGCCGTATTCGGCCACTGTCTTGCGCACGGTCTTCCAGCAACGCTCGTTGGTGACGATGGCGCCGAGCAGGACGTCGGAGTGGCCGTTGA
>MEQT01000215.1 GCA_001770325.1 Betaproteobacteria bacterium RIFCSPLOWO2_02_64_14 | reverse complement strand
TGTAGTTGTAGCTGTCGCCCAGGGGGTTCGCGGGCCCGAGCCGCGCACCGCCGAACAGTCCGAATTTCATCTAGCCTCTCCCGGCGCAATATCGCCGCAATGCGGACGCATTCTAGCAGCCCTTCAGTCCTGTCATTGCGAGGCACGAAGCAATCTCGTGGCAAGCCACGTCGCGTCTGCTGAAGAGCGCGGCCCGCCGCGAGGTCGCCTCGTCAGCGCCGCCTCCTCGCGACGACATCCACCCGCAGATGGCACGCGCGTTGCCAGCGAGGTAATATCCTTGTCGCCCGATGCTCTCGTCGCAAGGTTGACCATCACATGAAGACTGTCCTGCTATCCACCGTTTCAGTTGCGGTCGCGCTGTCGAGCGCGGGTTTTGCCGCAGCTCAATCGGGCAGTTATCCCGCCAAGCCGATCCGCTGGATCGTGCCGTTTCCGCCGGGCGGGAGCGTCGATACGCTCGCGCGCACGGTCGGCGCCGGGCTTGCGAAAAGCCTCGGGCAGCAGGTGGTGATCGACAATCGCAGCGGGGCATCCGGCAATATCGGAATGGAGGTCGTCGTGCGCGCCGCGCCCGACGGCTACACGCTCGGCAGCAACACCGTCCCTTTCGTGGCCAATACTTTCCTCTACAAACGGGTACCCTACGACGTGCTGGTCGATTTCGTGCCCGTGTCCTTGATGGCAACGACGGCCAACGTCCTCGCCGTGCATCCATCCGTGCCCGCGCGCTCGGTGCGTGAATTGCTGCAACTCGCAAAATCGCGGCCGGGCACGCTCAACTACGGCACGGCCGGTGTCGGTTCGAATCCGCATGTCGCCGGGGAACTGTTCAACCATCTGGGCAAGGTCAATCTGATGGCGGTGCATTTCAAGGGCGGCGCCCCCGCGGTTGTTGCCGCGATCGCCGGCGAGGTCGGGATCGCATTCTCGAGCGTTCTGGAAACCTCCGGTCACTTCACCACCGGGAGGCTGCGCCCGCTCGGGGTCACCGGCACCAAGCGCTCTCCCAGGCTGCCGGACGTCCCGACAATAGCGGAGGCGGCCTTGCCCGGCTACGAGTTCGACGCATGGCACGTGCTGCTTGCGCCGAAGGGCACGCCGGTGACGGTCGTAGCCCTGCTGAGCGAGAACGTGAAGCGGATTCTGTTTGCCCCGGGCCAGCCGAAACGGTTCGCCGATCGCGGACTGGATGTGGTCGCCAGTTCCCCGGAGGAGTGCGTGGCCTACCTGAAGAACGAAGTGGCGAAGTGGGGCAAGGTCGTCAAGGAAAGAGGAATGCGCGCGGACTGATGGAGGTGGACCATGGCGAAGAAGGGAACCATTCTGGTGGGAACCATCGGCCAGGGCGTCATGATGAGCCCCGACGACGGCGAGAGCTGGACGCGGGCCAGCGTGCGCCAGGGGATGCATTCCGACTGCATCGTCAAGGCGCTCGCGTCCGACGCCCGGCGTCCCGAGGTCGTCTACGCCGGGACCAACATGGGGCTCTATCGCAGCGACGACGGCGGCGCCGGCTGGCGTCTGCTGGACACCCCGATGAGCGGGTCGATGGTCTGGAGCGCAGCCATTGACCCAGTCGATCCAAACGTGATGTTCGCCGGTACGGGCACGCCCAGCAAGCCGGGAATCTTTCGTTCCCCCGACACCGGCAAGAGCTGGGAGCGGCTCTCCGTGGAGATCGCCGAAGACTGCCCGAACGTCGGCATCCCCCGGCCCACGGGGATCGCCATCGATCCGACCAATCCACGCAGCGTGTGGGTCGGTCTCGAGGTCGACGGCGTCCGGCACAGCACCGACGGCGGTGACACGTGGACCAAGGTGAACGGCCAGATCCCGAACCCGGATGTGCACAGCGTGCTGGTCATTGCCGGTCCGCCCAAGACCGTGTTCACGGTCGTCAACGACGACGTCTGGCGCAGCATGGACGAGGGCAAGACGTGGCACGCGGCCCGCGCCCGCGAAGTCTTTCCGTGGCACTACCCGCGCGGCATTGCGGTCAAGCCGAACGATTCGAAGACGGTGTTCGTGACTCTGGGCGACTCGACGCCCGGTCGCATCGGGACCGTCATGCGCTCCCGGGACGCAGGCGCTACGTGGCAGAGTCTCGGGCTTCCCGTGCAACCCAACTCGGCCGTGTGGACCGTAAGCATCCCCGCTTCTGCGCCTGACACGGTGTTCGCCGCGAGCCGTTACGGCTACCTCTATCGGAGCGACGACGGCGGTGACTCCTGGCGGAAGCTGTGGCGGGAGTTTGGCGAGGTGTCCTCGATCCTCTGGGTGCCGCGGTAACACCCGCGTTACCGGCGCGGGTTACTGTTCATGTACTTCGACTGGCAGCTTTGGCGCATGACTGCAGGGTTACGCTGGCGCATCGCGCTCGGCGTAGTACTCGGCCTGGCAGCGCTCGTTGCCGGCATCGCGCGCTTCGTTTTTCTGGGCAGCCTGCTCGCCCGCGTATTCGAAGGTGCGGCGATGGAGGAGTTGCTGGCGCCGGCGATCGGTACGGCGCTTGCAATCGTGCTGCGCGCGGCGCTCGAACAAACGCGCATCATGCTGGCGCATCGCACGGCGGCGCGGGTTCAGGAGGACTTGCGCGCGCGTCTCTACGACAAGATCGTCGCGCTTGGACCGGGCTGGTTTTCGGGCAGCCGCACCGGCGGCGTGATGCTGACCATGGTCGATGGCGTCGAGCAGTTGCAGAGTTTCTTTGGTCAATACCTGCCGCAACTGTTCGTTTCCGCGTGCGCGCCCTTCGCGATATTCGCGTTCATGGCATGGTGGGATCTTCCTGTCGCCGGCGTCATGCTCGCTGCCGCGCTGTTCGGACTGACGCTCCCGGCGCTCGTCCATCGCCAGAACCGGGAGTCCGCCGTTGCGCGGCAGGCATCATTCAAGGCATTCGGCGAGGAGTTCCTCGATGCGATGCAGGGGCTCGCGACGCTGAAGGCCTTCGGGCAGGGCCAGGCCTACGCTCGCATGCTGGCAGGGAAAGCGCGAACACTTTCAGCCGACACGATGTGGGTGCTGGTGGCGAGCGTGATGGCCCGCGGCATCACGGATGTGGGGATTGCAGTGGGTGCGGCCGCCGCCCTGGCGCTCGGCGTCTACCGGGTGACCGGCGGGGCGATGAGTCTGGAGGCGTTGTTGATCGTGCTGATGGCGGGCACCGAGATTTTTCGTCCGCTGCGGGATCTTCGTACCGTGCTCCATCAGGGCATGGTCGGGCAGTCTGCCGCCGGCGGGATGCTCAAGCTGTTGAACGCCGAGGAGACTGCGCCCGCGGGTGGTTCAGGGACGATCGCCGCTGACAAAGGGCAGCCGGGCATCGCGTTCGAGGGCGTGCACTTCGCCTATCCCGGTGTGCGTAACGCGGCCCTCGAGGGATTGAGTTTTTCACTGGCGCCGGGTGAGCGCGTGGGTGTGGTGGGTCCAAGCGGGGCGGGCAAGTCGTCCATCGTGCGCCTGTTGCTGCGTCTCTACGACCCGCAGAAAGGCACGGTGCGCATGGGCGAGCGGGATCTGCGCGCGCTCGATCCTGACTACGTGCGGCGCCAGATCGCAGTGGTCGCGCAGGACACCTATCTCTTCCACGGCACGGTCGAGTACAACCTGCGGCTGGGCCGACCGCAGGCGAGCGAACGCGAGATCGAAGCGGCGGCAAGGGCGGCGAACGCACACGATTTCATCCTGGCGCTGCCCGATGGCTACCGGACGTTGATCGGCGAGCGCGGCACCCGGCTATCGGGCGGTCAGCGCCAGCGCCTGGCGATCGCGCGCGCGTTACTGCTCGATGCGCCGATCCTCATTCTGGACGAGGCGCTCTCTTCCGTCGATGCGGAGAACGAGGCGGTGATCCAGGAGGCATTGGAGCGGCTGATGCAGGGCCGCACCACGCTGATTCTGGCGCATCGATTGTCCAGCGTGATCGCGGCGGACCGGATACTCGTGCTCGATCATGGGCGGGTCGTGGAGAGCGGCCGCCATGAAGCGCTCATCGCTCGCGACGGTCCCTACCGCCGCTTGATGGGTGCGCAGGCGAGCGGGGCGGACGACGACACCGCCGTCATGGATGCGCTTGACGCGCGTGACGAACGTGGCGGCGCCGTGTCCGGGGGCGAAACGGCAGTCGTGCGCTCCGATGAATCGCCCGTCAAAATTCGCGATATCGATGTCGATGCGGCGAGCGTAGGTTGGCGGCAGACCATCGGATCGCTGCTGCGCTTCATTCGGCCATGGCGGCGGCAGCTTGCAGTCACCACGGCATGCGGGGTCGGCCGTGTGGCCGCGTTTATCGCCGTCGGCGTGCTGGGCGCGCTGGCCATCGCCGCGATCAAGACCGGCGCGTCTGCCGGCACGACGGTCATCGTCCTGCTCATCGTCGCGCCACTCGTTGGCTTGCTGCACCTGACTGAGTCGTGGCTCGCGCACGATATGGCCTACCGGCTGCTCGCCGAGATGCGCATCAATCTATTCGCCAAGCTGGAGGCGCTTGCGCCGGCGTACCTGCTCGAACGCCGTTCCGGCGATCTGGTGGCGCTGGCAACCCAGGACATCGAGACGGTCGAGTATTTCTTCGCGCACACGGTCGCGCCGGCATTTGTCGCCGTGCTGGTGCCGGTTGTCGTGCTGGCCTGGCTCGGTGTGTCGGCATGGCCGCTCGCGGCTGTGTTATTGCCGTTCCTGGCATATGCCGGTCTCGCGCCGGTGCTCAAGCGCGGCTCGGTCGACGCGATGGCGTCGCAGGCGCGTGCCGCACTCGGCCAGCTCGCGGCGCACGTCACCGAAACGATCCAGGGGCTCCCGGAGTTGATGGCTTTTCGGGCGGCCGAGCGACGCCGCGAAGAGTTCATGCGGCTCACACGTCAATACCAGGCGCTGCGGCTGATCTTGCTCCGCGACCTGACACGTCAATCCGAGCGCCTGGAGCTTGCTGCGGGTCTCGGTGGATTGGCGATCGCCGTCATTGGCGCAAACCTGGTTGCGTCCGGAGCGTTGGCGCCGACCACGCTGCCGTTGCTGATCCTCATCGCCGTGGCGGCATTCGTGCCCGTGTCGGAGATCGCGCAAGTGAGCCGCCAGCTCGCCGATACGATCGCGTCGACGCGGCGTTTGCACGTTGTTGAAGCGCAGCGCGTCGCCATAGTCGATGGAACGAACGAGGGGCCTGCATTGGACCAGGGGATCGCCGTGGCATTCGAGCGCGTCGGTTTCACCTACCCGGGACGCGAGCATGCCGCGCTTTCGGATGTGAGTTTCGAGGTGGCGATGGGATCGACCGTCGCCCTGGTCGGATCGTCCGGTGCGGGCAAGACCTCCATTGCGAATCTGCTCCTGAGATTCTGGGATCCGGATAAAGGGGTCGTGCGGCTCGGCGGCATCGATCTCAGAGAGCTCACCCTGGACGGATTGCGCAGCCGTATTGCATTGGTGGCGCAGGATACCTATCTCTTCAATGATACGCTGGAAGCCAATATCCGCATGGCTCGTCCCGAGGCGTCGCGTGAAGTGCTGACGCTCGCCATCGAGCAGGCCGCGTTGTCCGAATTCGTTGCGACCCTTCCCGATGGTCTGCAAACGCGTGTCGGCGAGCGCGGCGTGCAGCTCTCAGGCGGGCAGCGCCAGCGCATCGCGATCGCGCGCGCGTTCCTCAAGGATGCGCCGATCCTGGTGCTCGATGAAGCGACGTCGCATCTGGATGCAATCAGCGAGGAGCAAGTCCACAGCGCACTGGAATCGCTCATGGCCCATCGCACGACCATCCTGATCGCCCATCGGCTCTCGACGATACGCGCCGCCGACCGCATCCTCGTGCTTGACCACGGCAGCGTGACCGAATCCGGCACCCACGCGCAGCTCCTGGCGCGGCGCGGTTTCTATGCGCATCTGATCGAGCGCCAGATGACGAGCGTGCGCGAGCGCGTCGCGGTTTGATGGGGGTGTGGGGTCAGGGATGTGGGGTCAGGTCTTTGATCATCGGTATGATACGCGCTAGACTGCATACATGTCTCGCCCTCTTCGATTGGAATTCGCCGGCGCAATTTATCACCTGACGGCTCGTGGCAATGCCCGTTTGCCGATATTTGAGGACGACCAGGACCGCGAGGCGTTTCTCGATCTACTTGGGGACGTGGTCGAGCGTTTCAATTGGGTCTGTCACAGCTACTGCCTGATGGATAACCATTATCATCTGCTAGTCGAGACTATCGAGGGCAACCTCTCCCGCGGCGCGCGGCAATTGAATGGTGTCTACACCCAGCGCTTTAATCGGCGGCACGGACGCGTTGGCCATGTGCTTCAAGGGCGCTTCAAGTCGATTCTGGTCGATCGTGACAGCTATCTGCTTGAATTGTGCCGATACGTGGTGCTCAATCCGGTGCGAGCAGGCATGTCGAAACACGCGGGGGAGTATCGTTGGAGCAGTTACCGGGCGAGCGCGGGGCTATCGAAATGCCCGGCCTTTCTGACGGTTGACTGGGTCCTGAGCCAGTTCGGACGAGGGCGCAAGGCGGCGCAGGGTCGCTACCGAGAGTTTGTAGCGCAAGGTCGTGGTTCGGGTTCCCCGTGGGCACAGCTTCGCGGGCAGGTGTTGCTTGGCGCCGACGCGTTCGTGGAGAGCCTTCGATCCGCATTGACTGAAAAGTCCGAGATCAGCGAAGTGCCCCGTCGCCAGCGGCTTGCCCACCGACCGACATTGGCAACGCTTCTTCCGAACCGCGTGATGGACAAGGGCCGCCGCGATGACGCGATCAGGGAAGCACACCGTAAGTGGGGCTACACGTTGGTGGAGATCGGGCGCCACCTCGGACTGCATTATTCGACGGTAAGTGGGCTGGTGAATGCTCCAGACCGTTAATCAAAGACCTGACCCCGTATTTCTGTTGGCTGTGTCCGCTTTCATTGTGGCGGGCGGCATTCACTATCAGACCCCGATGCTGGCGGCGATCGCCGCGGAGTTTCAGGCGGATGCGGCGACAACGGGCTGGATACCGACGTGCTCTTTCGGCGGCATGCTGCTGGGCATCCTGTTTTTCGTGCCGCTCGGGGATCGCATCGACAAGCGCGCACTGGTGCTCGCCAAGATCGTCGTGCTGGCGCTGGCGCAGGCGCTGATGGCGGCGGCGCCTTCGATCGCGGTGCTGGCGGCAGGCAGCCTGGTGACGGGTATCTGCTCATCGCTCCTGCAGAGCTTCATCGCGATTACCGCTGAGACCGCGCACCCGGAACATCGCGGGCGCGCGCTGGGCACGCAGCTGGCGGCGATGTTCAGCGGCATTCTGTTCGCGCGCATCGTCGGCGGGCTGATCGCCACGCACATCGGCTGGCGCTACAGCTACATGCTCTATGGAGGCATGCTGCTGATGATCATCCCCGTGCTGTGGGCGCGGCTGCCCAGCTCACGGCCCACCACGCAGGCGTCGTATCGCGATCTCTTATGGTCGATCTACCGGCTTTTGCGCGCGCATGGCGGCATACGGCGCGCAGCAGCGATACAGTTCATGTTCGGCATCTGCTACGGCGGATTCTGGGCGGTGGCCGCACCCATGCTCGCGACGCTCCATCGCGTGGGGCCGACCGGCGCGGGCTTGCTCGGCATCCCCGGTGCGGCAGGCATATTCGTGGCCCGTCCGGCGGGGCGCTGGATGGACCGTGCGGGAATCATGCCGGTGGTGCTGACGGGCATATGCGCAATGCTGGCCGCCTGGATAGCCATGGGTTTCGGCGTGTGGTCCGTCGCCGCGGTGGTCATCGGCGCGATCCTGCTCGACTGCGGCCTGCGAACGGCGATGGTCGCCAACCAGACGCTGGTCAATTCGGCGGTTCCGGATTCGCGGGCGCGCGCCAACACGCTATTCGGAGTGCACGTGTGGAGCGGAAACGCCGTGGGCGCGTTTCTGACGAGCTGGACGCTCGCGCATTTTGGCTGGCTCGCCGTCTGCGGCGTTGCGATGACCGCGATCGTCATCGCGCTTCTGATCCATCTCGGCGTGCTGCCGGTCGGAAAAACGGCGGAATAAACGAGCTAGTAATACACCGACCGTCCGGCGCCGCCCGTCGCCACGACCAGCTCGCCGCAGATCGCCCAGGCCCTTTCCGAAGCGAGGAACGCCGCGACGTAGGCAACCTCCTTCGCGTCGACCATGCGGCAGATGGCGTTGCCGCGCGGTGAATCGGGGGCATAGTTGCGTTTTTCGGCTTCCTCGGGGGTGACGCCCAACTCGGCGGCGCGCGCGGCGAGCAGGCGCGGGGTGCGCTCCGTGCGCGTCGTGCCGGGGTGGATGCAGTTCACCGTGATCCCGAAGCGGCCCAACTGGACGGCGAGCGTCTTGGTGAAGTGCACGAGAGAGGTGTTGCGGGCCCCGCCGCTCAGGTTGCCGGCATTGCGCGCGTTGGTGCCGCTGATGTTGATGATGCGGCCCCACTTCTGTTCCTTAAGTAAGGGGATGACGGCGCGGGCACAGCGTAACGCCCCCATGTACTTGGTGTTGAAGTCGCGCAGGAGATCCTCGTCCACGATCGTTTCGATGGGGCCGATGGCGGTGGTGGAGCCGCCCGGAGAGGAGCCGCTGTTGACCAGGATATGCAGCCCGCCCAGTTGCTTGGCGGCCTGAGCGACCATCGCCTCGACCTGTTCCCTGCTGGTGACATCCGCCGTCAGCGCGATGACGCGGCCTTTCGTTTCGGCGCTCAGCTCCTTCGCCGTCGCTTCGAGCTGCTCTTTCTTTCGCGCGACGATCGCCACGTCCACTCCTTCGCGCGCGAGTTCCCGCGCAATGGCTTTGCCGATACCCTGGCTGCCGCCGGTGACGATCGCGTGTTTGCCTTTAAGCCCCAAGTCCATTGCGTAACCTCCGAGGTATTGGAAGAACTGAATAATCGAAATTGCGCCGCGGATTCAGGCCGTCTTCCTGTAGCCGCTCACGTTCGCAAAAGGCGGTTTGCGGTCGGCCTGCAAGTCGACCTCGGCGCTGTTGAGACAAATCTGCAGCATGGAAAAATAGCCAACCGAGCCAATCAGGTCCACGAGGGCGCTGTCGCCAAAAATTGCCCGCGCCTCGTTGAACGTGCTCTCGCTCACGAAATGATTTTCGAGCGCTTCCATCGCGAAGTTGTAGTAGACGCGCTCGTCGTCGGCTTTGAAGTCCGGCTTCTTGCCGGCGGCGAGATCACGAATTACGTCCGCGGGAATGCCGGCGGCGAGAGCCTTGTCGACATGGGCGTTCCACGAGTATTGCGCATCCCAGTAGCGGGCCGTGACCAGGATGCCGAACTCGCGGAGCTTCACCGGCAGCGCGCAGTCGAAGCGCATGTAATTGCTGATGGCGGATACTTTTTCGAAGAGTTCCGGGCTGTGGAGCCAAACGTTATACGGTCCCGAGACGCGATCGCGCCTCGCGACGTGTTTGTCGTAGACCTCTTTCTGTCTCGGCGTGAGTTTTTCGTAGCTTAGCTTTGGAAGGCGCATATTCCTGTCCTCGACGTG
>MEQT01000214.1:10796-12020 GCA_001770325.1 Betaproteobacteria bacterium RIFCSPLOWO2_02_64_14 | reverse complement strand
GTGTCTGGTAGTTGGCCTTCGCCCATTCATGCTGCAATTTTTCGATGGCGGCGTTGAGCGGGGTGGTTTCGGCGAAGGCGGTGTTGGCGGCGAACAGCAGTGCGATTAACCAGGCGTACATCTTCATGGGTAGCTCCTTGAGTGAATAGTTACTTGTTGATGGATTGGGCGTATTTGCGGGCGATGCGGGTGTTCTTCAGCAGGCCGTTGTCGACCAGGCGCGGGAACATGCCGTTCAGCCGCGCGAAAAAAGACTCCGGCTGGCCGATGAAATGCTCCTTGCAGTCGCGCTCGATCGCCTGCACGATCTGGGCGGCGACGTATTCCGGTTCGTCCATGTTGGTCTTGGTTTCTTCCAGCATGCGGGTGGTTACGTCGTCGTTCAGCGGCGTTTTGGTCGCGCGCGGCGAGACGTAGGTGACGCCGATCTGGCTGTCGACCAGTTCGCGGCGCAGCGCCTCGGAAAAGCCGCGCATCGCAAACTTGCTCGCGCAATAGGTCGCGAAATGCGGGAAGCCGATCGAGCCGAAGACCGAGCCGATGTTCACGATGCGCCCGCTGTCCTGTTTCAGCAGAAGCGGCAGCACGGCGCGCATCAGCAGCATCGGCGCGATGACGTTGACGTTGATCACCTGCTCGATGCGTTTCGGATCCTGGCGCTCGAATAATGTGAAGTCCATCAGACCGGCATTGTTGATGAGCATATCCACGCCGCCCAGCGCTTGGAGCGCCGCGGCCACCGCCTGCTGCGGCGCGCCTTCGCCGGAAAGGTCGAGCGCGATGGGCGCGGCAAAGCCGCCGCGCTGCCCGATCTCGGCGCAAATCTCTTCCACGCGCGGCGCGTTGCGTTCCACCAATGCGAGCCGCGCGCCTTTTTCGGCGAGCAGCAACGCCACGCGGTAGCCGATGCCGCCGGCCGCGCCGGTCAGGATGATGCGTTTACCCGATAAATTCATGCAGTGCCTCCCGATGTTGGAATGTTGGACAAGTCGCCATCTGATTTTTCCTCATACAGTTGTTCGATGGACGGCTGATAAAGCTGCCAGATCGCTTCGCGTTTCAAGCGGCCGTTCGCGGTCAGTTGTCCGTTTTGCGGCAGGAACGGAGCCTGTGCGGGCAGCCAGTGTTTCACCCGCGCATAGTCCGGCAGCACATGGTTCGCCTCCGCGATCGCCTGGTTCACCGCGGCAACCGTTTCTGGCGTATTGCCGCGCGGCACGATCA
>MEQT01000214.1:0-10784 GCA_001770325.1 Betaproteobacteria bacterium RIFCSPLOWO2_02_64_14 | reverse complement strand
CGCGGCAACCGTTTCTGGCGTATTGCCGCGCGGCACGATCACCGCGACGTTCCACGGGCGCGCCTCGCCGAACACCGCCGCCTGCGCGATGGCCGGGTGCAGGGTCAGCTCGCGCTCCACCCATTCCGGCGAAACGTTGCGCCCGAACGAGGTGATGAAGATGTTCTTCTTGCGCCCGGTGAGATGCAGGAAGCCCTGCTCGTCGAGATACCCGATATCGCCGGTCGGCCAAAATTCACCGGGTTGCAGCGGAGCATCGCCGGTGTAGCCGAGCAGCGTTGCGCCCGCCACCAGAATCTCGCCGTCTTCGGCGAATCTCACTTGCGCGTGCGCCAGCGGCTTGCCGACGCTGCCGGTGCGATGTTCGCTTTCGGTGTTGAGTGCGACCACCGACGCGCATTCGGACAGGCCGTAGCCCTCGAATACCGGGAGACCGAGCGCCTCGGCGCGTTGCAGCAGGCGCGGCGCGACAGGTGCGCCGCCCGCTGCGACGAAGCGCAACTGTTGCGGCGCGGGATGCCCGGCTGCGATGGCGGCGACCAGCGCGTGCACCAGTTGCGGCGTCAGAATGGTGGTGGTGGCGCGGCATTCGATCAGCGCGGCCAGCATTTTCTTCACGTCCAGCCCGGTCGATCCGCTCATCCCCACCTCGGTGAGCGGCAATAAATGGCAGCTTGCCCCGGCAAGCAGCGGTACATAAACACCGGCGAGATTTTCCAGCAGGGTGGACAGCGGCAGCACGCTGACATGCCGGTCGTCCCCGTTGCCGCGCGTGGCAGCCAGCAGGGAAGATGCGACCTGTTGCAGCGCATCGGCACCCAGACATACGCCTTTCGGGTTTCCGGTGGTGCCGGAGGTGTAGGTGATCTTGACTGTACCGGCGGGCAACGCCTGGGCGGCGATATTGCGCAGGCGGAATTCGCTGAATGTTTGATTATCGAAAGTGTGCGTCGATACAGCATCGCTCTCGATCTTTGCTGCCGCGAGTATTTTCCGGTATTGCTCCGGCTGATCGGTGAAGATGCAATCGATCCCCGCGTCGCGGATGCTGTGGGCGACTTGCTCCGCCGAGAAGAAGAACGGCAACGGGATGACCGGCTTGCCGGCATGCAAGCTGGCCAGGTCGAGCACCGCCCAGAGCGGCGAATTATCGAGCGCCAGGCCGATTGTTCTGACGGGAGCCGCGCGCAGTTGCGCGCCGAATTGTCCGATCGCGGCGGCGAGTTCCCGGTAGGTGAGCGAACACCTGCTGCCGGACAGGGCAAGCGCGCCGGGCTGTTCCTCGCTGTGACGGGTAATGGCATCGAAGACGTCTGTACTCACTCTTCCCTCGATATCATTCCGCAGGCATGGCAGCGCGAACCGTTTGCGGGTTCCGGCGTTTTGGCGTCCGAGCTCCGTGCATCGGGCATCCGCGGGATAACGCGCCGCTCGATGCGGCGTAACGCCATGATTTGCGGTTTATGTTCATAGTAGCTGCCCCATTCCGAGCGGTCTTCGGGAGCAAGGCGGTTTCTGTCCGCAACGCCGAGAATTTCCGGGTGCATCCCCAGCTTGATAAACACGTTGTACAACATCGGGATGGTGGTAAACACCGCCCATTGATTGGAGGTGTTGTAGAGGTGATCGTTGATGGCGGCAATCAGGTAACGCGCCATTCCGGGTTCGACGACCGAAAAATTGCCCACCTCGATAATTTCGCTGCGCCTGACCGGAAAGCCGGCGTGTTCCGCGAGCACTGCCTCGACAGGCCGATCCAGATAGGTTTCCAGGAACAGCGCGCCATGCGCGGCGCTGCGGAATCCGCAGGCCGCAACCAGCCGCTTGTCTTGATCGCGCAGGCTCATCAGGCAGGGCTTGAAGCGCCTGAGTTTTGCGCCGTACGCCTGGCGGAAAGCCTCGCCGATGAATTGTTCGATTTCGGCGCGGTCGGTCGCATCGGGCCGCGAGAAATTCACTTGGAAAGAGCGCCCGGCGATGGCGATGGCAGGATTGGTTATGATGGTGTTCATGCGGTTTTCAGCCTGGCGCGCATATACGAAATCCCTGCATTTATCAGCTCCTTCGCGTCGTAGCGGCCGCGCATGTTGCAGCCGTCGCACAGCGCCGGGATCGGCGCCATGCCTTCGCGCCTGGCCAGCACTTCGCGGATGCCCAAATCCGCCACATTCCCGATGTGATGCTTATGGCTGACGTCGTTGTAGCAATACAGGTAATCGCCGTTCGCCGCAATGAAGATGTCGATATTGCGCGGGATGCATTTGAAGCGGTTGCTGCGCCATTGCCGGAAAACCTCCCGGAAGCTGGGGACGAAATCGAATTCCTGCGAGCGCAAATGGTGTTGCCGGATCGCTTCGCGCAACTTGGCAGTGTCGAGTTCATGCCCTGCCAGGCTGCCGCCACGGTTGTACAGAGTGGGCGACATGGTCAGGGTTTCCACGCCCTGCGCGCGCAGCCAGGCGATGGTGTCCGGCAGCGAGGGCAGGCATTCCGGCATCGGCGTGAGGCTGATAGCCAGTTTGGTATGCCTGAAGAGCCGTTGCGCTGTCTGGATGTTTTCCATGACGCGCGCCTGGTCGAGGTTGGCGTGCATCCGGTTATACACATCCGGGGCTATGCTGGAAAAAGAAACGATCAGCAGGCCGATCGCGCCGTCCAGATGGCGGATGCGCTCGGCGTCGAGTTGCTGGCCGTTGCTCACCATGTCGAAGCGGATCGGGTGGCGGCGCATGTCGTCCACGAATTCGAAGAATTTGGTGTGCGTGGTTGGCTCGCCGTAGCCCGCGATGACGGCACGGAACACGTCCTGCGGCTTCAGGCGTTCCAGCACCTGAAGCCAGGTTTGCCCGGTCATGAGCTGGGGGTTCTCGATCAGATCCCTCGGGCACATCGGGCAAAGCGCATTGCATTTGCTGGTCCATTCGACGTTGACGGCGATGCGGTAGGCGCTCATTTTCCGGTCTTGGCAGACGGTTCGGCCGGAACCAGGTGGGGGACATAGCTCGAGCAGCTCGGCACGACCAGTTCGATGTCCACGGCCACGACGCATTCCGCCTGCGGAAACGACGCCATCATTTCCGCGTTTTCATGAATGGAGGCGCGCCCGTTCACGCGCAGGCGCGCGCCGTCGGCAAAGTCGATGAACAGCAGGCTGATCTGGGGGTTGAGCAGGATGTTGCCGAGGCTCATGTAAGCGCCGTTGCCTTTCACGCGCGCTTCGAAATGCGGGAAAGCAAGGCGGTTCGGCGACAGCACCTTGACCAGGCCGGGCCCGCCGCCCTTGAACGAGCAGTCGCAGCGCCCGTCGGGCGAACAGGTGGCGAGAAAGAAGAATGGCGCCGCCTCGATGCGGGGGTGGATCGGTTCCGGGATGCGATCCCAGATAAGCTGGCCGATGCGTGCCTCCGTCCACAGTTCCGGGTCACCCCAGCGCCGCTGCGCGTCAAGCTCGCCGCTGTGAAAGGGCGATGAAGTCATGTCGTAAATTCCGGCGGGATGTTCTTGGAAAATGTTGTTTCGAAAAAATTCGATTGCACGGGAAAGACCGTTGTGTTGCAGCCAGGCTCAAACCTTTCGGCGGTATTGCGGAGAAGCGAGCGATTTACAAACCGGCTGGGAAAGCTGTTGCAGCTTACGTCCGGTACGACCATGCGGCAAGGGCGTAGCATTACAACAAGTACCGCGAATATAAATCCCGCAGCCTTAAGGAAGCCTTAAAACCTGCAAGAGTTGTCGTCTGTTCGAGTAAACGTGCGAAGTTCGCAGCAAGTTGACAGCCTTTAGCGCTAACCCTACATTGCCTACCCTTCTTCTTGCCGTCCGGAATCAAAATCATGAAACCCGGTATCCTGTTATTTCTCCTTGTGGCCATTCTTTCCGGGTGCAACAAGGAAACCACTCCGGCAGCGGGGATCGAGCGGCCTGCATTGACCATGGTGGTGGGTTCTGCCGCAACCGATGGCGGCAACACCTATAGCGGCGAGATTCGCGCGCGCCATGAGGCGCAACTGGGTTTCCGCATCGGCGGGAAGATTGCCGAGCGGCTGGTGGATGCGGGCGCACGCGTCAGGGCAGGACAGGCGCTGATGCGCCTCGATCCCGGCGATGCGGGCTTGCAGCTCAGCTCCGCCGAAGCACAACACAGGTTGGCCGAGGCAGACGCGCAACGCTATCGCGAACTGCGCGGCAAGGGCTTCGTCAGCCAGGCCGCGCTGGATGCAAAAGAAGCCGCGCTCAAGGCCGCGTCCGCCCAGGCTGGGCTGGCGCGCAACCAGTCCGGCTACACCACATTGCGCGCCGACCGCGCGGGCGTGGTGGCGGCCCTTTTCGCCGAGGCAGGGCAGGTGGTTGCCGCCGGGCAGCCGGTGCTGCGCCTCGCGCAGGATGGCGGGCGCGAGGTGGCGATTGCGCTTCCCGAATCGCATCTGTCCAATCTTGAAGTTGGCGCTTCCGCCGAAATCACTTTGCCCGCCGCAGGCGACTATGCAGCACCGTTGGCCGGACGCCTGCGTGAACTGTCTCCGGCGGCCGATCCGGCCAGCCGCACCTATGCGGCGCGCGTCGCGCTGCTCCAACCCGGCCCCGAGGTTGCGCTGGGTATGACGGCGCGGGTGCGTTTCGCTGCGAGCAAAAAGAGCGGCGGCCTGCTGATTCCGCTGAGCGCGATCTTCCAGCAGGGCAAACAGGCGGCGGTGTGGATCGTCGCCGCCGACCGCACCGTCAGCCTGCGCCCGGTTCAGGTTGCCGCATACCGCGATGACGGCGCGGTCATCGCAGGCGGGCTGGCGGCGGGCGAGCGCGGCAAGCAGGACCTCGAGCACGCGTCCAGGCGGACTGCGGACCTGCTGCGCGAGGCCAAGCAACAGGCACAGGACATCCTGGTTCAGGCCGACCGGCGCGCGACCCAGATCATGGAAGAAGCCAAGACCGCGGCGAAGGCCGAGGGCGAGCGCCTGGTCGCCGGCGCCAAGGCCGAGATAGAACAGGAAGTCTCGCGAGCCAAGGAAATGCTGCGCACGCAGGTTGCCGCGCTCGCCGTGGCAGGGGCCGAGCAGATACTCAAGCGCGAGGTTGACGCCAAGGCGCACGCCGATATTCTCGCCAGCGTGCAACGCCAGCTGTAAGCGAAGAAATGGCCGAACTCGCCACGATCGCGCGACCCTACGCCGAAGCCGCATTCGAGCTCGCACGCGAGAAATCGAATCTCGACGGCTGGTCCGGCATGCTGGCATTGCTCGACGCCGTGGTGCGCGACACCCGGGTGCGGGCGTGCGTCGGCGATCCGAACGTGAGCGCGCAGGAGCTCGAAGGCCTGATCTTGGGCGTGATCGGCGATAAGCTCGACGGGCTTGGCCGCAATCTCCTCCAGGTGCTGATCCGGAACAGGCGGCTGGCGATCGTGCCGCAGATCCGCTCGCTGTATGAAGATCTCCGGCGCGAGCATGAGGGCATACTTGAAGCGATAATTGTTTCCGCGCTGCCGATCGCCGATAACCAACTCAAAGAACTCATTGCGCGACTCGAGGCCAGGCATCAGCGCAAGATCAGCGCCCAGGTCGAGATCGACCCGCAACTGATCGGCGGCGTGAAGATCGCGATCGGCGACAAAGTGATCGATGCGACGGTGCGCGGCAGGCTCGAAGCGATGGCCGCCGCGCTCACCCATTAGGAGTCATTCATGCAACTCAACCCTTCCGAGATCAGCGAACTCATAAAAGGCAGGATCCAGAACCTGGCGAGCACGGTCGAAGCTCGCACCCAGGGCACGGTCATTTCGGTCACCGACGGCATCTGCCGGGTTCACGGCCTGGCTGACGTGATGCAGGGCGAAATGCTGGAATTCCCGAAGAATACCTTCGGTCTGGCGCTAAACCTCGAGCGCGACTCGGTCGGCTCAGTGGTGCTCGGCGCGTACGAGCATATCTCCGAGGGCGACACCGTGAAGACGACCGGCCGGATTCTGGAAGTGCCGGTCGGAAAGGAGTTGATCGGCCGCGTGGTGAATGCGCTCGGCCAGCATTTTCGCCGCAATCGGCCAGCCGATCGACGGCAAGGGGCCGATTGCGGCGAAAATGACGGATGTTATCGAGAAGGTGGCCCCCGGGGTGATCTGGAGGAAATCGGTCTCGCAGCCGGTGCAGACGGGGCTCAAGGCGATCGACTCCATGGTGCCGATCGGACGCGGGCAGCGCGAACTCATCATCGGCGACCGCCAGACCGGCAAGACCGCGGTTGCCGTCGACACCATCATTAACCAGAAGGGCAAGGATCTCATTTGCGTGTATGTCGCGATTGGCCAGAAGGCCTCGACGATCAAGAACGTGCTGCGCAAGCTCGAAGAGCACGGCGCGATGGAGTATACGATCGTGATCGCCGCTTCAGCCTCCGAGTCGGCGGCGATGCAGTACATCGCGCCCTATTCGGGGTGCACCATGGGCGAGTACTTCCGCGACCGTGGCCAGGACGCGCTCATCATTTACGACGACCTGACCAAGCAGGCGTGGGCCTACCGCCAGATTTCGCTGTTGCTGCGCCGTCCGCCGGGCCGCGAGGCGTACCCGGGCGACGTGTTCTACCTCCACTCGCGGTTGCTGGAACGCGCCGCGCGCGTCAACGAGGAATACGTCGAGCGCTTCACCAAAGGGGCGGTCAAGGGCAAGACGGGGTCGCTCACGGCCTTGCCGGTGATCGAGACCCAGGCTGGCGACGTGACCGCGTTCGTGCCGACCAACGTGATCTCGATTACCGACGGCCAGATCTTCCTCGAAACCGATCTGTTCAATGCCGGCATTCGCCCCGCCATTAACGCCGGTATCTCGGTGTCGCGGGTGGGTGGCGCCGCGCAGACCAAAGTCATCAAGAAGCTGGGCGGCGGCGTGCGTCTTGCGCTCGCGCAGTATCGCGAGCTCGCCGCGTTCGCACAGTTTGCCTCCGACCTGGATGAGGCTACCCGCAAGCAGCTCGAGCGCGGCCGCATGGTGACCGAGCTCATGAAGCAGCCGCAGTACGAGCCGCTGCAGGTCTGGGAAATGGCGTTGACGCTGTTTGCCGTGAACAATGGTTATTTCGACGACGTCGACGTGAAGAAAGCGCTCTCCGCCGAGCGCTCGATGCGGGACCATGTCAAGGGCGGGTATGGCGATCTCGTCAAGCGCATCGAGGATACGAAAGACCTGGGCAAGCAGGACGAAGAGCGGCTGCACCTGGCGATGAAAGACTGGAAGAGCAACAGCACGTTCTAAGACGAACATCCGACCACGTTAGCAGGGATAGACCGCAATGCCGGGATCGAAAGAGATCCGCACCAAGATCAAGAGCGTGCAGAACACGCGCAAGATCACCAAGGCGATGGAGATGGTCGCGGCCTCCAAGATGAGACGCGCGCAGGAGCGCATGCGTACGGCGCGACCGTATGGCGAGAAGATTCGCAACGTCGCAGCGAACATCAGCCACGCCAACCCGGAGTACCGTCACCCGTTCGTGGTCGCGCGCGATACGGTGAAGCGAGTGGGCATGATCGTGGTGACCGCCGACAAGGGGCTGTGCGGCGGGCTCAACACCAACGTGCTGCGGCTTGCGCTGAACCGGATCAAGGAATGGGAAGCGCAGGGCGAAGAGCTCGAAGTGTGTGCGATCGGCAGCAAGGGCTTGGGTTTTATGCAGCGCCTCGGCGCCAAAGTGGTATCGCACGTCACGGGCCTCGGCGACCGGCCGCACATGGAAAAGCTGATCGGCGCCGTAAAGGTGATGCTCGACGGCTACACCGAGGACCGCTTCGACCGGCTGATGATTTTTTACACCAGGTTCATCAACACCATGAAGCAGGAGCCGGTGATGGAGCAACTGCTGCCGCTCACGGGCGATGCGCTCGGCGTGCCAGGGGGCTCCTGGGACTACATCTACGAGCCCGATGCCAAGGCGGTGCTCGACCAGGTGATGACCCGCTATATCGAGGCGCTCATCTACCAGGCGGTGGCCGAGAACATGGCCTCGGAGCAGTCGGCGCGCATGGTGGCGATGAAATCGGCCTCCGACAATGCCGGCAACGTGATCGACGAGCTGACGCTGGTCTATAACAAGTCGCGCCAGGCCTCGATTACCAAGGAGCTGTCGGAGATCGTGGGCGGCGCGGCGGCGGTATGACGCGACGCCATGGGACGATCGGGCGACACTCATATGCGTTCAATGCATGTGATGAGGAGACCAGATCGCCCAGGCGCGGCGGCGGTATGAAATTGATTTGAACAGTTAGGAAACGACGATGAGCCAAGGAACCATTGTTCAGTGCATCGGCGCGGTGATCGACGTCGAATTCCCGCGCGACCAGATGCCGCATATCTACGACGCCCTCAAAATGGATGACATCGGGCTGACGCTCGAAGTGCAGCAGCAGCTTGGCGACGGCGTGGTGCGCACGATCGCGCTCGGCTCTTCCGACGGGCTGCGCCGCGGTATGACGGTGGTCAACACCGGCGCGCCGATCACGGTGCCGGTAGGTCCCAAGACGCTCGGCCGCATCATGGACGTGCTCGGTCGGCCGATCGACGAGCAAGGTCCGGTGGGCGCGGAAAAGAGCATGTCGATCCACCGCGCGGCACCCAGTTTCGAGGAGCTTGCGCCATCGCAGGAGTTGCTCGAGACCGGCATCAAGGTGATCGACCTCGTCTGCCCGTTCGCCAAGGGCGGAAAAGTGGGTCTCTTCGGCGGCGCCGGCGTCGGCAAGACCGTGAACATGATGGAACTGATCAACAATATCGCTAAGAAACACAGCGGTCTGTCGGTGTTCGCCGGCGTGGGCGAGCGTACGCGCGAAGGCAACGACTTCTACCATGAGATGAAAGATGGCGGCGTTCTCGACAAAGTGGCGCTGGTCTACGGCCAGATGAACGAGCCGCCCGGCAACCGCCTGCGCGTGGGGCTGACCGGCCTGACGATGGCCGAGTATTTCCGCGACGAAGGCCGCGACGTGCTGCTGTTCATCGACAACATCTACCGCTTCACCCTGGCCGGCACCGAAGTCTCTGCGCTCTTGGGCCGCATGCCTTCCGCGGTGGGCTATCAGCCGACGCTCGCGGAAGAGATGGGCCGGCTGCAGGAGCGCATTACCTCGACCAAGACCGGCTCGATCACCTCGATCCAGGCGGTGTACGTGCCGGCCGACGACCTGACCGACCCGTCGCCCGCGACGACTTTTGGCCACCTTGACGCGACGGTGGTGCTGTCGCGCGACATCGCATCGCTCGGGATTTACCCGGCGGTTGATCCGCTCGACTCGACTTCGCGCCAGGTCGACCCGCACGTGATCGGCGAGGAGCACTACAACACGACGCGCACCGTGCAGGCGACGCTGCAGCGCTATAAGGAGCTCAGGGACATCATCGCCATTCTCGGCATGGACGAGCTCTCGCCCGAGGACAAGCTGGCGGTGGCACGGGCGCGCAAGATCCAGCGCTTCCTGTCGCAGCCTTTTGACGTTGCCAAGAACTTCACCGGCCAGGAGGGCAAGTACGTGCCGCTCAAGGAAACGATCAAGGGCTTCAAGATGATCGTGAGCGGCGAATGCGACAACCTTCCCGAGCAGGCCTTCTACATGGTGGGCCCGATCGAAGAGGCATTCGAAAAAGCGAAGACACTTCAGTAATGGGTGATGGGCAATGGGTAATGAGTAAACCACTCGTCACTCATTACTCATCACTCATCACCAGGGACTGAGATGGCCAACACCATACACGTCAACGTCGTCAGCGCGGAAGAATCGATCTTCTCGGGCGAGGCAGAGTTCGTCGTGCTTCCCGGCGAAGCCGGCGAGCTCGGCATTTATCCGCGCCACACGCCGCTCATCACCCGCATCAAACCGGGCGAGGTACGCATCAAGCTGCCGGGAGGGGCCGCCGAGGAGCTGATCTTCGTCGCGGGCGGCGTCCTCGAGGTGCAGCCGGGGCTGGTGACCGTGCTTGCCGATACGGCGATCCGCGGACATGATCTTGACGAAGCCAAGGCGGCGGAAGCGAAGAAGCGCGCCGAGGAGGCGATGCAGAACCAGACTTCCAAGCTTGAGATCGCCAAAGCCCAGGCCGAGCTGGCACAGGCTGTCGCGCAGCTCGCGGCGATCCAGAAGCTGCGCAAGAAGCGATAAAGCCGGACGCGCGGCGGCGCCGGTTGAGTCCATGGATTGGACCCGGCGCAGGGACGCCGTTTAACTCGCGGCACGATCATGGAGCGGCCTCCGAACATTCCCCACAACGTGGACTTGCTGATTGTCGGCGGGGGCATCAACGGCGTCGGCATTGCGCGCGACGCCGCCGGCCGCGGACTCAAAGTGCTGCTGTGCGAAAAGGACGATCTCGGCGCTGCGACCAGCTCCGCCAGCAGCAAGCTCATTCACGGCGGACTGCGCTATCTCGAGCAGTATGAGTTCCGGCTGGTCGCCGAAGCGCTCGCCGAACGCGAAGTGCTGCTGAAAAGTGCGCCGCACATCGTACACCCGATGCGCTTCGTAATGCCGCACGTGCCCGAACTGCGTCCGGCCTGGATGATCCGGGTCGGGCTCGTTCTCTACGATTACCTTGCCCGGCGGCAAACCCTGCCTGGCTCGCACGGTGTGCGCCTCACGCGCAGCCAGTATGGCGCGGGCTTGAAACCGGGACTCAGCAAGGGATTTGTGTATTCCGATTGCTGGGTCGACGACGCGCGCCTGGTGGTCGCCAACGCGCGCGCCGCGGCCGACCTCGGCGCGACCATCGTCACGCGCACAGCTTGCATCAGCGCGCGCCGTAGCGGCGGCC